>JAPOIJ010000035.1 GCA_029979005.1 Planctomycetota bacterium
AACGAGTCATGATTGCGCAAGTAACTCGTAAACGACTTTACGTCCGATATCGCCCAGGTATTACTCAGGCCATCAGTGAAGTCTGAGTGCCGCGTTGCGTTGGCAACACAGAACGAACCATCCCCAGATTCCCGAGATACCGGGTCGTATACCAGCCAACTGCCGAGATTAAAACCGTAACTGGTCGAATGAACGTAATCTTTTCCATCCTTCGTTCGCACTCCCGACTGATAATCGCTTGGGCATGAATAGACGGGAGCTCCAAAGGCAGGAATACCGGAATCGACTTGTTCATGCCAATCAACCTCGAAGTTGATTCCCTTTTGGGCATTTGCCTGCTCAATCATCGGCAGCAATTTTGCATGAATTGACCACGAACCGCGAGTCAGACCGCTCTCGGGTATGTCAAAGCTCGTGGGATACTCATGATGTGCTGTTTCGTGGTTGGCCACAGCCAAAGAGATTTGACGCAAATTATTGGCACAACTCACCCGCCGTGCCGCACTTCGAACCGATTGAATTGCAGGCAACAGCATCCCGATCAAAATTCCGATGATCGCGATGACCACCAGCAACTCGACGAGCGTAAACCCATGTTTCGGCAAATCACGATAGGCCGACGGGGAATGCCCAAGTGTCGCTTTTAAAAATCCAATGTTGCGTTTTGCCATACCGTTATTGTTTTCACTACACCGCTACACTCAAGCCACAAGCCGCCTCCCACCGTCGCTCGGGCAGACCAACCGTTGGAAAAGGACACGATTACGTAGGTTATTATTGGCGAAGCCTCAATCGCACACTCCGACTTCCCATTTCGGCAACGTAATCAACGACTCTCTAGCCTACCGCTCAGCAGCAATAATTGTGACTTAGCTTGATAAAAACCAGTAAAAAAACTCATTCCGTATAAAACCTCTCTGTCAGCAAGCTGTCCGTCAAGGTGACCAGCGGGACGCCTTCCAGCCCTCCAAACTCAAAATCGAAAGTCTAAATAAGGCTCCATCTTCTCATCTGAGCGAACCCCTTTTTGCCCGACGAACGATTTCCTAAAAAGAATGGTTAAAGCCCTGTCTCCCCCAAGCCATAAAAACTTGTCGATTCCGAAGAAAATTTCGATTTGTGCAATGGAAACCAACAGCCTAATTCGATAATCTGAGGTACATTTAACGTCAAAGAAGCAACCCGCGGAGGGTTGTAAAAACGATTCCAAATTTTTTGTGGACGCACCGGTTACAAGAAATGTGGTTTCCGACGGAAATCCCAAACAAACTCGACCACCTTATGCGACACGTCAGCATTTTGAATAGAGTTGTCTTGGCACTTCCTTCATGGACGAATCCCGGCCTGTGACGACGATCGGCATTGATTAATGAACGTTTTCAGTCGAGCTTACATCGACAGTTTATTTGATGACTACCAACAAGATCCAAGTTCGTTGCCACCTGAATGGCAAACCTTTTTTGAGAGCTTTGATCCCGAAAACAGTGAGATCGACTTCACTTCGCTTCCGGTAGCCTCAAATTCTTCTGCCTCTTCGCCAGATCACAACACGACGAACAGTCGCAGTGTTGCTCAACTGCAAGACCGGGTGGACCAACTCATTCGTGGCTTTCGTGTCCGTGGGCACCTCGAAGCAAAGATTGACCCACTCGGTCGGCCCCGAGCCACCAACAATGAATTGAATCCGGAATCCTACGGACTCCTACCATCTGATTTCCCCAAGAACTTCTCGGCACGGACTGTTGATGGTCAAAATTTCAGATCGCTCGAGGAGATCGTTGATCTGATGCGGCAAACCTACTGTCGCTCCATTGGCGTCCAGTTCATGCACATTGATGACCACGATGTCCGTAATTGGTTGCAAACGCGAATGGAAGGTTCGCGGAATCGGATGCAACTGCACCGAAAGACGCAACTAAGAATTTTGACCAAACTGACGGACGCCGTCATTTTCGAAGAATTCATGCGCAAAAAGTTTTTGGGCGCAAAAACATTTTCACTCGAGGGCGCTGAGACCCTGATTCCGTTACTCGATCTCGCACTCGAAAAAGCCGGTGATCACGGCGTCAAGCAAGTCGTTTTAGGAATGGCTCATCGCGGCCGCCTAAACGTGCTGGCCAATATCATGGGCAAACGGGCACAGAATATTTTCTGGGGATTCGACGACCCTGATCCTGAAAAACACCGCGGCGGCGGAGACGTCCTCTACCACCTCGGGCACAGCAACGACTGGGTCACCAGCAAAGGTAAAAAGGTTCACATCTCACTTTGCTTTAATCCCAGCCACCTTGAGTTTGTAAATCCCGTTGCCATGGGGCGTTGCCGAAGCAAGCAAGATCGCACCTCGGATTTCGATCAATCTGAAACCATGACAGTCTTGATCCACGGCGATGCTGCCTTTGCGGGTGAAGGCGTTGTCCAGGAAACACTCAACCTGAGCCAACTCGACGGTTACAAGGTCGGCGGAACACTGCACGTCATCGTCAACAATCAAGTTGGTTTCACCACCGATTGCCACGACAGTCGTTCTACAACGTACGCGAGCGATGTCGCAAAAATGTTGCAAATCCCAATCTTTCACGTCAACGGAGAAGACCCCGAAGCTGTGGCCCAGGTAGTCAACCTCGCGATGGAATTCCGACGTGCCTTCAATCGGGATGTTGTAATCGACATGTATTGCTACCGAAGGCTGGGACACAACGAAAGTGATGAGCCGAGATTCACCCAACCGTTGATGTACAAATCCATTGATAGTCGACCGACAATCCGTGACAGCTACCTAAAACGACTTCTGAAAATGCAGGAAGTTACTCAGGAAGAAGCCGATCAGATTGCCGAACAGCGAGGCACCAAGCTTCAGGACGAATTCGAATCCACCAAGGTTGAAGGATTTACCCCAGATACCCAAACGCTCGAAGGATTGTGGGCTGGATACTACGGAGGGAAAGAGCGATCCGATGATGAAGCGGATACCACGGTTTCTGAAGCGTCTTTAACCGAGGTGATTCGCAAATCAGCGACGGTCCCCGAAACCTTTAATCTACACCGAAAATTGAAGCGTGTGCTCGAAACACGCATCGACTCAGCCAATGGCAATCGAGCAATCGATTGGGCCACAGCTGAACTTGCAGCGATGGGTACGCTTGCCATGGAAGGCCACCCGGTCCGTCTTTCAGGTCAGGATTGCGGTCGTGGAACGTTTAGCCAACGCCATGCAGTATTGCATGACACAGAATCAGCTGAGTCCTACACCCCCCTCAACCACCTCGGAGAGTCACAAGCCAAGGTAAACGTTATCAACAGTCCTCTCAGCGAGGCCGGCGTTCTAGGATTCGACTATGGATACAGCCTCGACTCGCCCGACAGCCTGATTATCTGGGAAGCACAGTTTGGTGACTTCTTCAACGCCGCTCAAGTGATTGTTGACCAATTCATCTGCAGCGCAGAAGACAAATGGGATCGATTGAGTGGATTAACAATGTTCCTACCGCATGGTTTTGAAGGCGCGGGCCCTGAACATTGCAGCGGTCGACTTGAGAGATTTTTGACTTCCGCGGCGGAACACAATTTCCAGGTCGCCATTCCGACAACCGCCGCGCAGCACTTTCACCTGCTCCGCCGACAGGTCAAACGAAAATGGCGAAAACCGTTGGTCGTTTTCACGCCGAAGAGCCTACTTCGTGAACCGTATGTCGCTTCGCCAATTGAGCAGTTCACCGATGGACAATTCCAACGGGTCATCGCTGACGAGGCAGTTCGTCACAACAGCGCACCGCAACGTGTGCTTTTGACCGCGGGGAAAATTGGCGTGGAACTACTCAAAGCGAGGGAACTCGCTCAACGTAATGATTTCGCCGTTATTAGAGTCGAACAACTTTACCCCCTACCTCATAAAGAAATTGAGGCCTGTTTAAGCCAATACGCTTCGGGCACGCCGGTTTTCTGGGTTCAGGAAGAGCCTAGAAACATGGGTGCCTGGTACTTTATGAAAGTTAAATGGGATGAATTTGGACTCGAAGAAAAATGGCCTTTAAAAGTCATCTGCCGGCCTGAGTCGGCTAGTCCGTCCACCGGCTCAAAGAAGTCTCACAAAATTGAGCAAGAGGATATTATGAACACTGCGATGAGTTTCCAACGAACCGCAAACGTCTAGACAATCAGCTCCGAATCCAACAGAAAACCGTTCCGTCGATTTTCGATTAATTATTTTAGCCAACAAATCCCAACTCAGAATCAGTCGAACATGTTTGAAATCAAAGTCCCCGAATTTGGCGAGTCAATTCAGGAAGTTCAGGTCGCAGCCTGGCTTAAGCAGCCTGGCGACTGGATTGAAAAAGACGAAGACATCGTCGAACTCGAATCCGAAAAAGCATCGCAGGCGCTGAGCTCCGAGCGAGCTGGTATCTTGCAACAAATCAAGGTTGCCGATGGGGAATTTGCTCAGGTCGGCGATATTCTCTGTGTCGTCGAGGAAGGCGAAAAACCGGCAGGCGCCGCCAGCACTGCAGCAGCTGCTGCAGGGGGAAGCACTGCGGTTGTCGCTGATCCACCTGCTAAAACCACGGAATGGATCATGCCGGCAGCCGAACGCGTGCTCAGCGAGTACCAAATCTCCGCAGATGCGATCACACCCACCGGCCCCGGCGGACGACTTTTGAAAGAAGACGTTCTTAATTACGTACGAACCAAAGGTCTCAAACCAACCGACGCTCAACCTGCGCAAGCTGCCCCGGCAAGTCCCCCGACCAAACCGCAGCCGGCCGCCGAACCGGTCGCTGTATCCGCACCAGACACTAATGAACGGATTGAAAAATCTGTTCCAATGAGCATGATTCGGCGAACCATCTCGAAGAGGCTGGTCGAAGCTCAGCAAACAGCTGCCTTGCTGACCACGTTTAACGAAATCGACATGCTGCCGGTAAAAGAACTTCGTTCAAAATACAAAGATGCTTTCCTCAAAAAGCATGGCGTTAAGTTAGGATTTATGTCGTTCTTTGCAAAAGCAGTCGTCGAAGGGTTAAAACGTTACCCTGCCATTAACTCTGAAGTTCAAGGCGATCGTGTGATCGTTAAAAACTATCACGACATTGGAATCGCAATTGGAGGTGGAAAGGGGTTAGTCGTACCTATCCTTCGCAACGTCGAAAACATGAGCTTTGCAGTCGTCGAGCGGAAAATCGGCGAATTCGCGGCGCTGGCTCAGGCGAACAAAATCGTTCCCGATGATCTAAAAGGCGGCACCTTTACGATTAGTAACGGCGGTGTTTACGGTTCGCTACTCTCCACACCGATCGTGAATCCCCCTCAAAGCGGAATTCTCGGACTCCATACGATTCAGGGCCGTCCAATTGCTCTCAACGGAGAAGTCGTGATCCGCCCGATGATGTATGTGGCGCTGACTTACGACCACCGAATCGTTGACGGAAAAGAGGCGGTCGGTTTTCTAAAAACAATTAAGGAAGTGCTCGAAGAGCCTGCCCGTTTATTCCTTGAAGTTTGAATGCTTCACTCAGATTCGAAATCCGGATTTGAAAATCTCGAACAACCAAATCGGATTTGCTCACGTTCTTGCCGCTTATCCTCAACCTCATAGCGATACTTTATTTTATCATGGCTGATCAAAAATTTGACCTTATCATTGTCGGCGGTGGTCCCGGTGGTTATGTCGCAGCAATACGTGCCGCGCAACTGGGATTGAAAACGGCTGTCATCGACGAGAATCCGCAATTTGGTGGAACTTGCCTTCGCGTTGGCTGTATTCCCAGCAAAGCCCTTCTCGAGTCCAGCCACCTGCTCGTCGAGGCTCGCGACCACATGGTCGAACACGGAATCACTGCGACCAAATTAACCGTTGACCTCTCAGCCATGATGAAGCGGAAGTCGAAAATTGTTGACACTCTTACCGGTGGAATCAACATGCTCCTCAAGCGGAACAAAGTTACAACTTACGTCGGTCGCGGAAAACTAGCGGGAAACGGACAGGTCGTTGTCTCTACTGGCGACACTCTCGTCGCGGCGAACATCATTGTTGCGACCGGCAGTGTACCAATGCGTCTTCCCGGCATCGAGTTCGATGGCGAGTTCATTGGTGACAGCACAACCGCCCTGAGCTATCCGAATGTTCCTAAAAGCCTAGTCGTGATTGGTGGCGGCTACATTGGCCTCGAACTGGGATCAGTCTGGAGCAGACTCGGTTCGAAAGTCATTATTCTTGAAGGCATGGACCACGTACTGCCGGGTCTTGATCAAGAAATTGCAAGAACCGCAAAACGGACGTTTGAAAAGCAAGGACTCGAATTCCACACCAGCATGTGGGTCGAAAGCGCGAAACGCGAGGGAAACAACTGCGTCGTCAAATGCAAAGATGCTGCCCCCATCCAATGCGATCGGGTACTGGTCTCGGCAGGACGGGTTCCCAATACCGCCGACGTCGGACTTAAAGAAGCGGGCGTCGAACTCGATCAGCGAGGATTTATTTCCGTCAATCAACATCTTGCTACGACAGCTCCCGGTGTCTTCGCGATCGGAGACTGTATCGGAGGAGCAATGCTGGCTCATAAAGCATCCGAAGAGGGAATTGCCTGTGTTGAGTGGATCGTGAACGGGGCAGGGCATGTCAACCACGACACGATTCCTGCCGTTGTTTACACCCACCCTGAAATTGCAATGGTTGGGAAGACCGAAGAACAGCTTAAAGCAGAGGGTATTTCCTACCGGAAAGGCTCCTGCCCATTCGGGGCTAACGGTCGAGCGAGAGCGATGGGCGAAGCTGAAGGGAAAATTAAAATTCTCGCCGATGCCCAGTCTGACCGCATCGTCGGTGTCCATGCGATCGGTGCTCGTGCAGGTGATTTGATCGCTGAAGCAGCGGTGGCAATGAATTTCGGTGCCTCTAGTGAAGATCTAGCTAGATGCTGCCATGCCCATCCGACACTGTCAGAAATTATGCAGGAAGCGGCACTCGCAGTCGACGGCCGGGCAATTCACACTTAATCCATACCTTTTACCAGCACGTTCTTCCTCCCAATCAGCAGTGTATGGCAGGCCTTGAGCCGTCGGTTTTGCGAATTATTAAGTGCTAGCGTGCTAAACGTCTGGACTTAAATCTTGGGTTTTTCTACCTTCCCCGCTAACGACCCGTTTCTGGAGATTGCGTTAATGAAAAACCGCGCCGTGAAATACGCAAAAATTACACTATTGCTCGCAATTAGTTGGCTCCTAATCCCACAATGCGGGACCTCGCTTTTGCTTGGGCAGGATTTTCGAATCGACTCCCAGGTTTACATTGACGCGCAACGATCACCGGTCTCTGAGAATATCACACTCTTTTCCTCAGGCATTATTTATGACTTTCAACTCTCTGATACCGGAGAGATCGAAACCGAAGAAACCGTAATTTTTGATAGTCGCCAAAAGACCTTTACACTTCTGAATCACGCCAAGAAAACCAAACTCGAGTTGTCTGATCTGCAACTGATTTCAATTTACGAAGGTGTGCGTAAAGAGACACGACTGGATTATCGCTCGAAATTCCTGACGGATGATCCATTCCGTGAGGATTTCGATCCGAATGCGAACTCAATCACACTTTCGAGTCCCCAAATTGAGTACCGCTACACGGGCTCACAACCTTCCAACGTTTCAATTCTTGAGCAATACAATGACTTCCTTCATTACTTTACCCTGTTGAATGTTTCCGACCCAACCAAGGTCCCACCATTTGCCCGAATGGAACTCAATAAATCGATCAAGCGGATCGGCTGGCTGCCCGCGGAAATTCAAATCTCCGTCCAACAAAACCACCTATTCCGCGATGCCTTTTCAGCGAAGTCAAAACACTCCGTGAGATATCAGCTGTCGAAACAGGACCAGGACAGAATTGATTCCATTAAAAGGCACTGGACACAATACGAGTCCGTTGGTCTGGCAGAATATCGCGGATTCAAAAAGGAATCCAAATTTAAAAAACCCGAAATTAAAACTGCTTCCTTCGAAGAGGAGATTCCCGGCGGTCAGCGAAACAAAAAATAGTCGAATTCTGTATCCTTTTTCACCTCGGTAATCAAGCAATCGAAGTGATAAAGTTAACCACTCCACATGACTTCGGTTACGCCCGAATCAAGATGAGAGCGGGGTTCTTACGTTCAAAAAAAACGGTTTAGAACGAATGGGGGGGTTAAGATTCATGAGAAACATGAACAAGGGGGCGCTAAACGCCTCAATAATCCCATTTATCCGACTCATTTGACATTTTACTTGCGTTGGGAAAGTCGTCGTTCGATAATTAGCTAACAGAGATCTAAGGCAAGTGATTTATTTTCCAATAACTGGTCGAGTTGTCCGAAACTCAAATCAGTTTTTGGTTTTTCATAGATAACAGAAGACAGTTTGTGGGAAGGGCGATTGTCATTCCAACAGACGTAGCAGTGAACACTCATGGCAAGTTTTGTTTGCGATGAGGATCGATCAGCTTGTTTCTACCTTGGAGATTTCGATGGTCAAAATCCTACACAAAAAGTCTGGGAAAGTTTTACTTAAGGCAAAGAACGAGTCCATTCGCGGTCGTTTACTTTCCGGTCACGATCTTGCAGGTGCGGACTTCTCGGGCCAGGATCTGTCGGGTTGCAAATTTACCGGGTGTAATCTTTGCGACGCGAACTTCTCCGGTTGCAACTTATCGTTCGCGAAAATTGACAACTGTGTCCTGCGAAGAGCCGACTTCTCCGATGCTACGCTTACGAAAGCGGACCTGTCGGACAGTGTACTTGATGTCGCTATCTTCTCCCGTTGCATCGCGGTTGGGATTCAGTTTCGCCATGCGAAATTAAACGGTGCAGATCTTTCCCACGGCAACTTCAATAAAGGTGACTTTTCCTTTGCAGAAGCACGTGCGAAATTCGATCATGCATCACTTGTGGGTGCGAACTTATTCGGTGCTGATTTCTGCAGTGCTGACTTCACCCAGGCCGACCTTCGTAATGCAGACATGACGGACGCTAAAATTGCGAGAGCAACGTTCACCTACACAAAACTTGAGGGGAGTATCGGCGCAAACGGCCGCCCCTGGGGATTCTCAGTCAAAGCCCCACACACGAAGAAAGCTTGGTGGAAAGTTTGGGATAACGCTGCCGTATAAGCAAAGCTAACAAACGAAACTGCAATCGCGCCGAATCCAGAGTGGGTTCGGCGTTTTTTTTACTCTCGTCTCCGATCAATCCACTCGTTTAACGAGTTCGAGTTGCTATCTAAGACTATCGTGCTAAGAAAAGGCAAAATTTTTCTTCTAAAACACAGTTTGTGGCTCCGCCTAGAAAGCCAACTTGAATGAAAAATTCTTCATTTGGCGGTTGAACGAAATATATCAAAGTACATCTCTAGCCATTTTGATGCGCAAATTGAGGAGCAAACTCACTTTCCGATGTCATTAGACCGATATTCCCAATAAATCGGCCTCTTGGTTCATGGTGCGTCAGAATGGCACGTAGGTAAAACGGGGGCGATAAGGTAAGATTTTAATCTTCAAATCACCTCAGATTCTGCCTGCGAACGGTTATTTCAGCCCAATCTTTCCAGTCCGAAAACGAGATCAACTGTTTCGAATAATGCAAATAGCGAAATTCGATTTTAAGAATGGCTGAAGGAACCACTAGTGGCAAACGGCGAGTCGAACAACTCGAATCAACCTAAATGGCTCGACGTCAGAGTCGAAGGCGTCGGGGCGGAGTATCGAAAATCTCATCCCGTAGCGTGGTGGTTGTCCTTGATTGGTCCCGTTTTGATAACCACTGTATTGCTCGGCCTCATTGCCCTTATTCAAGGCCCGGATCTCGCTTACAGTTATGCCACCGCAGCAATATCTGCATTTCTTTTTTTTGGGCGTTTCATCATCCTGATTGGTCAAAGCGAACCAAACGCTGAAGCGATCTTCTTCCTTAAGCATTTATCTGCTTCAAACCTCTTTGTCATGTTAACTTACATGGACACTATGGTTGCGATGTTCGTCGCGTTTCACATTGGTATTATTTTCCGACTCCCGTGGGTTGGTCCAAGAATCCAAAGCATTATCTCGGACAGCCAATTTATTCTTAGAAAGCAGCCATGGATTCGCCGTACCGCTTTTATCGGATTAGTTGGATTTGTAATATTTCCAACATCGACAACCGGTAGTGTTGGTGGTTCAATCTTTGGCAGACTGCTTGGCATGAAGCGGTGGCGAGTAGTAGTCGCAATTTTAGTTGGCAGCATCCTTGGCAACGGATTGATGCTGATATTCTCAAAACAGATTGCAAAGTACAGCGATAACTGGATGCTCAAGTTATTTGGCGTTATCTTGATGATCGTTGTCCTGTTCGTTGTCGAACGCAAATTCCAGCGAATGAAGGCTGAGTATATGGCTCAAGAAGAACTCAACGAAAAGCTAGAACAACGTTCCGAGAACGCTTCGCCAAGCGATGCTCCCGCCGTCGAATCTGAACCACGAGAAGTCACAACCGAAAACATTGATTGAGTCGGGGGATTCCTTGAGTAAATCTCATTCAATACCGTCTCGCTGGAAGCAACTTCAGTCCGATGTCGTTCATTGCTCTCGCTGTCCCCGTCTGATCGACCATTGCAAGTCGGTTGCTCAAAAGAAACGCCGGGCGTATGAAAATGAAACGTACTGGGGAAAACCCGTACCGGATTTTGGCAGTCCCCGCGTTGGCTTGCTGATTGTCGGCCTTGCTCCGGGAGCGCATGGTGCCAATCGTACGGGTCGTATGTTCACTGGAGATCGCAGCGGAGATTGGCTTTACCGGGCGATGCAACGGGCTGGATTTGCAAACCAAAAACAATCAACCGACCGTAAAGACGGTCTCAAATTAATCAATTGCGCAATCACAAATATTTGCCGTTGTGCACCGCCACAAAACAAGCCGTCCACTGAAGAACTCAAAAATTGCTCACCTTATTTCGCAGAAACGCTGGAGCTTTGTGATCCAACGGTGGTACTCTCCCTGGGCGGACTCGCCTGGAACGCGACCCTCCGCGAATTAATTCGGGTCGGCTGGTTCGACCGACCGCCCAAAAGACCAAAATTTGGCCATGGTGAAAAAGTTGCTCTCAATAACAATCGATTTCTATTGGGAAGCTACCACCCGAGTCAGCAAAACACGTTCACGGGAAAACTCACCCAACCCATGCTTGACCGCGTATTTAAAAATGCCGTCAAACTAATCAATCGGAATCTGTCGAAAACTGAATGACAAAGTTTCCCCCGTGCGGTTTAATAAGAAGTAATACCAAGGATGAAGCCTTGAGCCGCTTAATCAAATCGCAAAATAGAAAACTGTCTTAAGAGATTAGCCGCGCCTCAGGAAAAAGCGCAACCTCAAATTACCGGGCGGTCATCACTGCCATCCTAAAAACTGAAAAGTAGCATTGTGACAACAACTCCTCCAGACCCAGACTCTGGCCAAGATCCAAACGATTTAATCCCCCTTCCCTCCACCGATATTTTATCGGACGCCGATGGAGACGAATTAGTAGAAGCATCAATCGTTGAAGCAAGTTCTTTTCCACTTTCCAAAACCGGCATCGCGGCTTGGATTCTCGTTGGTTCCATTACTTTGCTAATGTTTTCCCTCGTCGCCTATTCACAGCTGTTCCCCGAGCAGGAAATTGGTGGTGACGCGAGCTCCAGCGAATTGATGACTCTGCAAATGCAAGGAAAGTTGATCGTTGGCCAGGAACAGTTGTTAGCCCTTGCTGGTGAGCCTCCGGGCGATACCAACCAAAGTTTACCCGAACAATTCGACACCGGCAGTTACGAGCAAAGACTGTGCTATGCGATTCTAAAGGGCGAACTCGAAGGTCCAGAAGCCGTTAATGAACAATTGATCCAGTTGGACACAAAAGTTCTCGAAAACAAAGACGTCCTCACGTTAACGGAAGATCAAGCCAAACTTCGACAACTCATTGAGAAGTTAAATCGGGAATACTCGCAAGGAAATCTCGACTCAAATGACATCCTTCCTTTAACAGATCGTCAGTTAATCGAATCGAGGCTTGGCTGGACGGGGCAGCTCGCACTCTTGCCCAAGGAAACCCCATTAACCGCACAAAGGAAAACACTAGAGTCCGAAGCGCTCACTATGCTGATTTTGATTTTCATCATCGCTATCGGCGGATTGGGAATTGGTCTTGCAAGTTTGATTTCTTTGATCGTTTTAGGAATCAGATTAAGAAAAAAGAAAATGCGGTCCAATTTTGAGATCCGTTTCTACAATCACAATGTTTACATTGAGACATTCGCTCTATGGATGATCCTATTTTTTGGCAGCTCACTCGGCAGCTCTTTCTTTCTTACTCAGCTCGAATTAGATCCAGCTAACTCGCTGTTCGTCCAACTACTCATTTTCTTTGGATCGTTGATTTGCCTGGCATGGCCAGTTTTCCGCGGGATTCCATTTGCACAAGTCCGCAAAGATATTGGTTGGACTTGCTCGAATCCCTTCAAAGAGATTCTAAGTTCTATCCCGGCTTACCTGGCGACACTCTCATTGCTGCTCCCAGGATTTTTGGCCATGTTTGTTTTGGTTGCCCTCGTCTCTTCGTTTCAAGAAACACACGAATTCGGCAGTCCCATTGCTCCCGGGCATCCAATTCAGGAACTGATCGCCGAAGGCGGTACTAAAATGATTTTGATGATTTTCCTAACGGCTTGTGTCGCCGCACCAATCGTTGAGGAAACTGTTTTTCGAGGTATTCTGTATCGGCATCTACGGGATGTTAAATCTTTTTCAGCACGCTGGATGAGCGTTCTTTTTGCTGCAGTGATTAATGCGATTATTTTCGCCGCAATTCACCCACAAGGAATCTATGGCATACCCGTACTCGCTATGCTCGCGATTGGATTTTCGCTGGCCAGAGAGTGGCGCGGTTCACTCGTCAGCTCAATGGCAATGCACGCAATCCACAACACACTCGTGACTTGTATCTCTCTCGTAATTCTGTGATCATAGCAACCTACGAAAGTGATTTACACCGTTGGTTTTTGACTGTTTCGAAAACCACCCTTCCGCCCCTAATAAAGATAAAAGATCAATGGCTCGTATCAACGACAACTATTTGAAGCTTCAGGCAGGTTACTTGTTTCCAGAAATCGCACGGCGCGTGAACACATTCTGCGAGGCCAACCCGGAAGCCAATGTAATCAAAATGGGAATCGGTGATGTCACCCAGCCGCTATGTCCCGCCGTCGTAGAAGCAATGCACAAAGCCGTTGATGAGATGGCAGTTCGAGAAACCTTTCGCGGCTACGGCCCGGAAAAAGGCTATTCATTTTTGCGGGATGCGATCGCAAAAAATGACTATCAGGATCGCGGCATTGAAATTCAAAGTGACGAGATATTTGTTTCAGATGGATCAAAATGCGATTCAGCAAACTTGCTGGACATTTTTGGAAGCGACAACGTGATTGCGGTTCTCGATCCTGTTTACCCTGTGTATGTCGACACCAATGTAATGGCAGGACACACTGGTCAAGCTGATTCTCAGGGACGTTATGAGAAACTGGTCTACATGCCGGTTACCGCCGAATCCAATTTCGAACCAGCGATTCCGACAGAACACGTTGATCTGATCTATCTTTGCTATCCGAACAACCCAACGGGCACCGTGGCCACACGTGAGATGCTTGAAAAATGGGTCGCCTACGCCAAAGAACACAATGCCATCATCTTCTATGACGCCGCTTACGAAGCATTCATTTCTGAAGAAAATGTTCCGCGTTCAATTTTTGAAATTGAAGGCGCCAAAGACGTCGCGATTGAACTGAGAAGTTTCAGTAAAACCGCTGGATTCACTGGAACTCGATGTGCATTCACGGTAATCCCTAAAGGACTCGTCGGAAAAACAGCCAGCGGAGAATCACAATCGATCCACGCACTTTGGAATCGGAGACAAAGCACTAAGTTCAACGGCGTATCATATCCTGTCCAATGCGGTGCGGCAGCCGCCTATTCGCCGGAAGGAAAGCAGCAAATTAGTGAACTTGTGGCGTTTTACATGAACAATGCAAAATTGCTCCGTGAAGGACTTACGAGCGCAGGATTTCAAGTTTTTGGCGGGATCAACGCACCCTACGTCTGGTTGAAAACTCCCGGTGAACTTAGCAGCTGGGATTTCTTTGACGAACTGTTGGAAAAGTCTCACATCGTTGGTACACCCGGCAGCGGCTTCGGTGCCGCGGGAGAGGGATACTTCCGCCTGAGCGCATTTAACAGTCTTGAGAACACCGTGACTGCAATCGAACGCATCCAAAAATCAGTCGCGGCAAACGTCTAAAGCAGGTTCCCCAGCCCTCAACTGGGCAATCCAGCCGCTAGTCTGAGAAAAAACAGCGCATTAGAACCTGTGCATTATTAGTTGGTTGTGGCGCGAACTGCACCAACCGAGATACCACCGTCGACTAACAAGGTTTGCCCGGTAATGTATTGGCTGGCATCGGAGGCAAGCAACAACAGCGGCCCTGCGAGATCCCCCGGGGCACCGGGACGTCCCAATGGAATCCGTTCGCAAAGATAATCAACCCACCCTTCCTGCTCGTACATGACTTTGTTCTGATCAGTCTTAAACCAACCAGGCGCAAGGCAGTTGACGGTAATCCCATCGCTCCCCCAGTCGTGAGCCAAACTCATCGTCAGCTGCTTGGTACCGCCTCGACTTGCTCCATAAGGGCCGAGTCCCGCGTAACCTGCGACACAGGTGACAGAACCAATGTTGATAATCCTCCCATATTTTTGCTTTGCCATATGCCTGGCAACTTCCTGAGCAACGAAAAACACACCTCTCAAATTTGTATCAAGAACGAGATTCCAATCTTCCCATTCAACATCAACCGCCGGCTTGCGAACATTGCATCCGGCATTGTTGACCAAAATATCTATTCGGCCAAAAACATTGATCACTTCTTGAACCGCTGCTTTGATACTTTGATGCTCCCTCACGTCCAATTCAATTTTGGCTGTTCTAACGCCCAAGGACTCCACTTCCTCGCTAGGGCCGTCCAGTGAAGCCAGCGTGCGACTCGTCATCGCCACACTCGCACCCGCCTTTGCCAAGGTTTTTGCAAATCCGAGCCCCAGACCGCGACTGGCACCAGTAACTAAGGCAACTTTATCTGATAAGTCAAATGACACAGTTTACTCCAAAAATTAGGTTGTTTTTCCCACAGATTCCGTTGTTTTTCATCCCCTTCGATAGCACTCCATCCCCGCTTTGGTTATCCTAGCAATCCAATTTAAATCCCAGTTCAACCTTGGATTAGGCGTAAACCTGATCCTTATACTTTCGCTCAGAGATTGATATGAAAAAACGATTACTAATTCTTGCTTTCATTTTTGGAATAGGACTCTGTGGTGTCGGTGGTTTTTATTATTGGCTAGATATGCAGGTTCCTAAAGGGGACAAAAACTTCGTCAAAGAAAAAGCTGCTCCGGATGAGAACGCAGCCAAAGGTCAGATGGTTGCCCCTGCTATGTAGTGACTATTTCACGCCTTGTTTCAACGACCGTTGATCCTCAAGGCTGAACCACCACTTTCAACAGTTCGGGTTCGTGCTGGTAAAGTCGCTGAAAAAATTCCGGCCCTCTTTCCAGGCTTGTAACCTGACTGATGAGCGGGCTGACTTTGATTTGCTCTGAAGCCATCAACTCAATGCACCGCGGATATTCACCGCTTGACCCGCAAGATCCCACGAGCTTTAGCTCTCGAGTTACAACTTTTTGAAGCGGTAAATCGACATTAGGTTGAAGATTCCCAACCATCCCAACCTGACCACCGAGTCGGACACAGTCGATCGCTGTCCGCAGAGGTGCAGTTTTCCCGACGACTTCCATCGCGATGTCGACACCAACTCCATCGGTCAATGCTAACACTTTCGTTGCGACATCCGCATCACTGGCATCGAGACAATGGGTTGCGCCAAGTTCTTTCGCCAGGTTTAATTTGAATTCATCGATATCGATTGCGATAACCTGCTCGCAACCAGCAACCTTCAATGCCTGGACAACCAGTAAACCAATCATTCCCGTGCCGACGACCACCGCAGACGCACCGGATGGAACATCGAGTAAATTAACCGCGTGAACTGCTACAGAAACTGGCTCCACCAATGCGGCATGCTCGAAGGAAAGATCATCGGGAATTTCGTAAACGATGTGCTCGGGAACGGAAACGAACTCGGCAAAACATCCTGATTGACGATAAGTTTCGCACGATACCCCCAGCACTCGACGATCCGCACAAAGATTGGTGCTGCCCCTGGAACAAAGAGGACAGTCACCGCAGGAAATCATCGAGTCAAAGGTAACACGCTGCCCAATTGAAAATCGAGAAACTTCCGAACCGACCTCCACAACGACACCGGAGGCTTCATGCCCCATCACCAACGGTGGAATACGACGCCCACTACTCCCATCGTAGCCATGAACATCGCTACCGCAGATTCCACAAGCTTTGACCGAAACCAAAATATCGCATGCCCCTAATTCAGGTTTTTCAACCTCGACTACGTTTAGGTTTTGGTAATCAGATAACAGTAAAGCGCGCATTGATAACCTTTAAAATACTTATGAAAATCAGCAAACCCGAAAGAAGATGATAACGAAATTGTAAGACCTTCACTCAAGCAACTCAATCAACCAATAACCAAAACTCATCGATCAACAGATCACTGAATGCCGTTGGCTTTCAAATGAGTCTGAAACCATTCATTAATTGACTTTTTCTTGGTTGAGGCATGGTACTTTGCATTTCGCCGAGGCAGTTCCAATCGAAACCGAAAGATTAATTCTGCCTGCTCTGGATCACCGGCGATATTCTCCCATTCCTCCGGGTCGAATTCGTGATCATAAAGCTCCTCCGATCCGTCCTCGTATCTGATATATCGATATCTCTCGGTTCGAAGCGAGTGATTCCTCCGAGCATAAGTCGTCAACGCCGCAAATCTCCAATCCATTGACGGGTCTTCCATCAGCTCCACCAGACTTCGCCCTTCATTCGACTCGTTCGCAGGAAGACCACACATCTCATTCAGGGTTGGGTAAATATCAACTAATTCGACAGGCTTGGAGGAAGTTCGACCGGCAACTTTATCCCGAAGCTCAGAATTACGGGGCGGCAAAATCACAAATGGAACGCGAGTTGATTCTTCCCATAAACTGTGCTTGCTCACTCGAGCTTTTTCCCCCAAGTGATAACCATGATCAGAAAATAAAATTACCAGCGTATTCTCGGCGTAATCACTTTGCTCAAGTGAATTCAACACTTTTCCAATTTGATGATCCACGAAATAATTACACGCCAAATAAGCTTGTACGCACTTCCTGTACTGCTCGTTTCCATCGGCTTGTAAAAATTCCAGTGAGGGATATTTCGGGAGTTCATGGATTTTCACCCCAATCTCAGGAACATCATCCAGGTCATCATTCGAAATCGAGGGAAGTTCAATCTCATCCAGTGGGAATGGTGCAAACCATTTTTCAGGAACATACCAAGGGACGTGGGGGCGGTTAAATCCAACTGCCAGAAAAAACGGTCGCTCATGCGTTTGCCCTAAGACTTCAGCTGCCCAAGCCGCCGAACGGTAGTCTGGCATTTTTTCATCTCGATCAGGAAACGGTCCCCAATCGGTTTGAGTACCTGTAAAAGGAACGTCAGGCAAAAAATAATTGAACCGCTTCTCATTCGCTGGTTTTGGACCACTTCCATCGAACTTACCTCCATAATGATCGAAGGCTGTTTCATGTCGGTAGCCATGCGTAACTTTACCAACCGCAAATGTCTCGTAGCCGTGAGAAGAAAAATATTCGGGTAACAACTGTCCGTTGAAGTGCTTTTTATCGTCCTCCAGCAAATTACCCGTTGGCTGCAGATAAACACCGGTCGTGTGGGGGTAAAATCCCGACAGGATTGAGGCGCGGGACGGGCCACATATCGGCCCCTGACAATGAGCGTTCTCAAACAAAACACCGGTCTTTGCCAAACGATCGATATTCGGGGTCATCGCCTGAGAATGCCCTCCAAGACAACCGACCCAATCATTCAGATCATCGACAACGATCATTAGAACATTGGGGCGCGACTCATCCGCAGCCACATCGGCGGTTGCCGGACCAAACAATGTTGTAGCGAAACATAAAAACAGGGCCATTCGGATCATATTTCCAACTCACTGAATCGAGTACGATTGCCCCAATTCAATTCCCTGCCAACGCAACCTCGGAGATCACGCAGATTTCGGTTTCATTCGGAGCCTCTACCGTCGTATTGTTACCGCTGGGCCAACGAATTTCCAGTTTCGCAATAGAATCCCCCTCAGGAATTCCGATGGAATGAGTTGCTGAATTCTGGCTTGAAAACCCTTCTCCCGCCTGATTTTGGATCAAAATCTTTCTTCCCGATGAGTAGATCACCAAAACCTGTGCACCGATACCATCACGATTGCTTAAATTCTCTGTTGGCTCAGAAGATGTATTACCGCCTTGTAGTCGAAACTGAAAGGGTCGATTTCCAGACCTTACGGCAGACATTTTATTCTTGAATAATTTAAACCGGGGTGCGTTCAGAGACATCAGGGCGATATCCTGCCAGCCATCGCGATCAAAATCCAGTGTCGCAAAGGAGCGACCGTCAGCAATGTCGTCAGCACCACTAAGTAAAGTTACATCGGTAAAATTATCACCAAGCTGTAAAAACAAACGGTTTCGCTCACGACCGCTGAGTGAATTGCTCGTGAATTTCAAACCGTCATCTGATAGGTCACTTGACGCTTTGGGAGGTGCCCGAACAATCACATCATTGACGTACCGCTGGTGCTGCCAGAGATCATTCGATTTAAAGTCCTCTCCCTGGGTTGTATCTTCACGCACGACCGTGCGCCATAGACACGATCACAAATCAACCTTCGTATCGATCTCCGGAGGGGCAGTATAGAACCCAGTCGGCACATACAGATCCAGACGTCCGTCATTGTCGAAGTCAGCCCATTGACCCCCGTACGACCAGCCTACCTGGTTAACCCGAAACTGATCGTCTCCAGTGCCTGCTCGCTGTTCAAATTTCCCATCCGAATTAACAAACAAAAAACAACCGGCAGCCGCAACTTCAATGCGAGGGTCAACCGAATCAAGTTTTTTTACGATCCGACGGCCTGCTTTTGAAAACATATTAGATACATAAAGATCTAGGTCACCATCGGCGTCAAAATCGCCAAAGGACGCTCCCATTCCAAAACCAACCCCCTTATTGACCAATGCGGATTCTGTAATCTCAACAAAGACCGGTTGGCTTGCTCCACGGGGAGTGTCGTTGCGCAATAAGGCATCGGGGGCAAAATCATTACACACATACAGATCATCATCGCCATCGTTATCTATATCCGACCACACCGGCTGATAGGATCGACGCCACTGAGACACAACATCATCAAAGGGTACTCGTTCTAATCGACCGTTCCCTCGATTCATCAAGAGAACGTTTGCGGTGCCCGCGGTTCCAATCCATTTTTCGCTCGCCTCTCGCTTCTCGAGATAAATTTTTCGCTCTTTTTCACTTAGAAAATGATGCTCGAAGGCTGTGTCTTTTTTACTCAATGGCGGATAACTACTCATGTAGATATCAATCAGACCATCTCGATTGACATCCGCTGCCGCGATTCCGCTGGTAAAATACTGCAAGTCCGTTCCGAGATCCGATTGCGTGCTCGTCACGTCCTCAAAAACACCTCCATTGTTTTGAAAATACCGTGCGGGCTCCAGCGAATGTCCCATCAACAGGTCTTTGTCACCATCATTGTCGAGATCCACGAACAATACACAATTAACAAGGAAATCAACTTTTAACCCGATCGACTCCGCCACGTCCACAAATGTACCGTCCCCTCGATTCTTTAACATCTGAGTCGGTCCCCAACGAGCCGTCAGGAAAATATCATCCCATCCATCATTATTAAAATCAACGACCGAAACTGATGGATAAACATGATCAGACGTCATCGTCGTCCACTTCGAATACTTATTGTCAGGCAAATCATAAACACCCGTCTGTGCCGTCTCTAAAATAATTTCATCAAGAAACGAACGCTGCGCATTGGCCAGCGAATCCGGATCTTTTAGAACCTCGGCCAAAACCTCCTCGAACAACGGTTGCTGAGAACGCTCGATATAAAAATCCTCTTGAGTCCATTTCTTTAGGAACCAATCTCCAGATTCCTTTTGAAACTCAAGCGTCTGGTAAGCCTTCAAGCCATAAAGCCAAGGCGAATCGACCGATATTGATTTCCCTCTAGCTTCGACTTTTGTGTTGATGACAAACACATTTTTATCAGCATCGGAAAAATCCCCGGCGATAGCACCAAACTTCATTGTCTCCCATTGGGCATCGAGGGACATTGCTGACTGCCACGGGTCAATCGCCGTTTCTATCGGCGCTTCGACCAAAGGCCAGTGCCCCACCTCGACAAAATCAGCATGGCTAGCATCCCGATGAAACACCTGCTCAGCACTGATCTCCGCCAAACCAGTCACACTGACACAATCCGATAATTCCGGTGAAAGCGGGAGAGCCGGATTCTGCGATCGCTGTTCATACCATGCTGCAATCCTGCTCAACCGTGGCGTCAAATCCAGAATCAGATCTTCGCTTTTGATCAAGTCATCGATCACCGCAGTTTCCGCCAGATTAATTTCTCCTGTGGGAGGGTTAGGGGATGGTTCCTTCTCTCCCACACAACCTTGAGTTGTCACAAAAGTAAGTAACAGAACGGCCATCAAAAACACAAAATGTGTGCTGACAACGTATTTGACCTGCACCGCTGACTGATTATTCATCGCCCACTTCCTCGATTGTCAAAATTTCTGCAACACTCGGATTCATGATCTCCGTCTTCAACCCCGAAGGCCAGCGAACTTCGACTCGCTCAACCGCATCTCCTTGGGGAATCCCAATCATTTTTACGTCAGAGTTTTGACTCGCAAACCCTTCCCCCGCCTGCTTTTGGACCAGCAATTTGTTCCCAGAGGCAAAAGTAATGAGAGCAGTTGCTCCAATTCCATCTCGGTTACTTAGTTTTTCCGAAGGAGTTCCAGCGCGTTGCCCTCCGATCAAACGAAAACGAAACGACGAATTCTCGGGGTAGATTTTCTTCAGTTCGTTTCGGTACAGTTTAAACCGGGGAGCGTTCAGTGACATCATTGCAATATCCTGCCAGCCATCCTGATCGAAATCCAATAGAGCAAAGGAGCGCCCGTCGGCGATATCGTCTACACCGCTGATTAATGTCACGTCGGAAAAATTATCCCCGTGCCGCAGAAACATCCTATTTCTTTCACGACCGCTGAGTGAATTACTGGTAAAGCCCCATTTTTGTTTCACCCGGGCACCCGGTCCCTGAGCGGAATCTACGAGTACACGATTTTGATATTTTTGATTGTCCCAACGAGAATCATCGCGGAACACATCATCTTGAGTAGGGTCTTCGCGCACGACCGAGCGCCAAAGGCACGATCAGGTATCGACCTGTGTATCGATTTCCTCCGGCGCCGTGTAAAAACCGGTTGGAACATACAGGTCTAATTGACTGTTGTTGTCAAAATCTCCCCACTGCCCTCCATAAGACCAGCCAACCTGATTGACGTGATATTCGCCGTCCGCAGAACCAGCGGTTTGCGAGAATTTTCCGTCGTCATTTACAAATAGAAAACAACCGGCTGCTGCGACCTCAATCCGCTCATCGACTGAACCCAACTTCTGGATAATCCGCCGCCCTGCTTTAGAGAACATGTTGGATACATAAAGATCAAGATCTCCGTCGCGGTCAAAGTCACCATACGATGCCCCCATCCCAAAACCAAACCCTTTATAGGTCAGAACCTCTGACGTCACGTCAACAAACACAGGCTGCGCGGCTCCGCGAGGGGTATCGTTCCTCAACATCGAATCCGGGGCGAAGTCGTTACACACATATAAATCATCGTCGCCATCGTTATCGATATCGGCCCATACCGCTTGGAAAGAACGATGCCACTGAGCCAACTCTTCGTCATAAGGCACTCGTTCCAAGCGACCGCCACCGCGATTCATCAACAGCACATTCGCTGAACCGGCGAGATCCAACCAACGATTACTGTTCGCTCTTTTTTCGAGAAATCGAACTCGCTCCTCTTCATTGAGAAACGTCTGCTCGAACGAGGCATTTTCTTTGTTGAGTGGTGGATAATTACTCAAATAAATATCAATCAACCCATCCCGATTAACATCAGCAGCAGATATCCCACTCGTAAAAAATTGCCTACCAATATCGGACTTTGTTTTTGTGACATCTTTATAGATGCCATCCTGATTCTCAAGATATTTAGCCGTCTCCATCGGCCGCCCCATGATTGCATCCTTGTCGCCGTCGTTATCGAGATCAACAAACAGGACGCAATTCACCAAATACTCCTCATAAAGCCCGACTTCTTTGGCTACGTCGACGTAGGTACCGTCTCCCAGATTCTTCAACATTTGGGTCGGCCCCCATCGAGCCGTAATAAAAATATCCTCCAGACCGTCGTTATTAAAATCCACAACAGAAACCGATGGCAGAATATTATCCGATGTCAGGTTGGTCCAAGGCACGTATTCAGGAATGGGCAAAACAAACCCACCCTTACTCGATGACTTTAAAATGATTTCATCCTTAAACGATCGCTGGGCGTTGCTAAGGGCCGTTTCATCGGGAAGAACTTCACTGAGCACTTCACGAAAAAGAGGTTGCTCCGTTCGCTCAACAAAAAAATCTTCTTGCACCCAACTGCTTAATTCCCAAGTCTCATCCACCTTCTTAAACACAACTATTTGATGAGCCTTCATACCCAATGCAGCACCGGATTCGGCAACCCCGCGCCCATCCACTTTCGTGTGCATCTCAAACTCATCACGCTGATCGTTAGTAAAATCTCCGGCAATCACGCCAAATTTCAGCGTCTCCCACCCTACATTCAGTCGCTTTGCAGATTCCCACGGATTAATTGCTTCATTGGTCTGTTCCCCAATTGGCCAGTGAATGGTCTCCAAGAACCCTGGCTCGTTGGGGTCCGCGCCAAACAATTCAGCTGGATCTAGTTCTGCAATCCCTACGAAGGATTTGCAATTCTCAAAATCAACCGGCAATTCGTCCTTGTCTCCGACGGAGTTTTCCTGAAACCAAGATGCAAGCTCAGTTAAACGAGGCGTGAGGTCGAGGAGGAGATCTTCACTTGCAATCAGATTATCAACGCGACGTTCTTCTTCAGTGAGGACGCTTCCACCAACCTCTTCTGAACCACCGATAGGCGGAGTTGAATTGTTACAACCAATTAAAACCGCCCCCATAAAAACGAGAGTGATGAGGCCACTCCATTTTCCACAATGAGCATTCGTTGCGTTGGACAATTGAAAGAACCGTCGCACCATATCAGTTCAGCTCCTCAATCAAGGTAATGGCCTGTGCATCCGGGGAATCGACAGCCGTTGTTTTTCCAGATGGCCACTTCACAACAAGTGAAACAACCTCGTCCCCAGCAGGCACTCCGGCCGAAAGGACGCCGGAATTCTGAGAGGCAAACCCCTCGCCACATTGTTTCTGAATGACCATTGTTTTGCCAGATCGATACTTCACAAACACTTTCGCCCCGATCCCGTCACGATTGGACTTTCCAGCCTGACTCTGGCCAGAATCCGCCGATCCGCGAAGACGAAAACGCACGGATCGATTACCGGGATACAAATCCTGCATTTGATTTCTATACAATTTGAATTTTGGATTATTGAGAGACATCAGTGCGATGTCCTGCCAACCGTCTTGATCGAAATCCACCACCGCAAACGATCGACCGTCGGCAATATCATCAGCACCGCTGACCAACGTCACGTCAGCAAAATTCCCCGCACGGTTCATAAACAGACGATTGCGCTCATTGCCACTTAACGAATTACTCTTAAAACTGAATTGCTGCATTCGCCGCCCGTTCGGGTCACCTTCAGCAGGCATAAAAATTTGGTCTTTATACTTCTGCGTTTCCCACGCGGAAACTGACTGAAACTCTTTCTTTTGACTTGGATCTTCGCGCACGACCGAGCGCCACAGACATGATCAGGTATCTACCTCCGTCGCAATTTCAGTGGGCGCGGTGTAATAACCGGAAGGAACATAGAGATCCAGTTTACCGTCGTTATTAAAATCCGAAAACTGACCGCCGAATGACCAACCAACTTGGTGAACTTTAAACTGTCCTTCCCCCTCACCGGCGCGTTGTTCGAATTCACCGTCTTCGTTGACGTACAGAAAACTACCTTTCGTTGCCACATCGATTCGTTCATCCACTCGCCCCAGTTTATCTGCGATCCGTCGGCCAGCTTTTGAGTACATGTTGGAAACGTATAGATCGAGATCACCATCTTGATCAAAATCACCGAACGAGGCTCCCATTCCAAACCCAATACCGCGATTCGTGATGGCTGTATCAGTAACGTTCACGAACACGGGTTTCTCAGCACCAGCAGGCGTATCATTTCTCAATAAAGCGTCCGGAGAAAAATCATTACAGATGTAGAGATCATCGTCACCGTCCGAATCAAAATCAGCCCACACCGACTGAAACGAACGTCGCCATTGGGAAAGGTCATCATCGTAGGGCACCCTCTCCAGTCTGCCACCACCTCGATTCATCAACAAAACATTCGCCGAACCCGGAAGATCGAGCCAACGGTTCATTGTCTTTCTTTTTTCGTCGTAAATCTCCCTTTCTTCGTCTCCGAGGAAAACATCCTGGAATCGTTGAGACGCCTTATTCAACGCGGGATAACTGCTGAGATAGACATCCAGCAATCCATCTCGATTAATATCGGCGGCGGATATTCCACAAACGAAATACTGCTTACCCAGATCGGAGTGAGTTTTAGTCACATTTTTGAAGACACCCGACTCATTTAAAAGATATTTCGCCGGCTCCATGGGTCGACCGAGAATTGCATCTTTATCACCATCATTGTCGATATCGAGAAAGAGCGCACAATTTACCATATACTCTTCACGAAGGCCGATTTTCTCAGCCACATCGATGTAGGAACCGTCGGGTTGTTGCTCCAACATCTGCGTTGCGGCCCAACGCGAAGTAAGAAACAGGTCATCCAATCCATCCCCGTTATAGTCGACGACTGCTACGGAAGGAAAAACATGATTGGAAGGTAGCTCTTCCCAGTCAGCCACCAAGGGAACCGGCAAGGTAATCTTTCCACCCTTGCGAGATGATCTCACAATTATCTCGTCTTTATGAGAACGTTGAATTTCTTGCAACGTTTCGGGATCCGAAATCACTTCCGAAAGTACTTCACGGAAAAGAGGCTGGGCTGCGCGTTCCAAAAACAAATCACCCTGCAACCACTTGGTCAATTTCCAGGTTCCATTTTTCCGCTCGAATTGAAAATCCTGATGCCCTTTTATTCCCCAAACAGAATCGGAGGATCTACCGCGTCCCTCAACCTTACTATGAATCAAATACACATCCTCTGCCTCAAAGCCCCCCGAGAGAACGCCGAACTTCAAGGTTTCCCACTGCACGCCAAAAACGTCTAACGCCCTCCAGGGAAACGCCGCTGCCGGGGAAGCTTCTTCTTCGATTGGCCAATTGGCTTTTTCAAGAAACTCAGGATAGTTCTCACGCCTCCCAAATAGCGTCTCCGCATCAGTCGCTGCAAGCCCTCGAACTGAGACTAGATCACTAAGCACGGGCAGTTCGAATGCAGATCCAACCTTTCGCTGTTCAATCCACGACGCAATTTGTCTCAGTTGCGGCGTTAGATCAAGAATCAAATCTTCGCTGGCAATTAACCCAGTGACGCTCTGCTCGACCTCCGTTTTCGGCGCGCTAACAGGTTCTCGGCCTTCGTTTCCTTTTTGGCACGAGACGCTGGTTAGCAAGAAGACAGTAAGCAGAGAACTCAATGCCAATAATCTCAAAATCGATTCAGCATGGCACCTAGAAAATTCCCCGAAAAAATTCGAGTCAGAACGCATTCGATTCCTTATTACTGCACATCATTCTTCTACCTATTGATACTCAGTAGCGAGTTTGTTGACGATTTATACGAAGCCGAAGTAACATTTTAGCTTTACCACTGGATTAAGGGAAGTTTTACACCTATCGTGATAAGTGGTTTAGCCACTGAAAATAGGGACGCAAAATGAACAAATGCCCGTACCGTTATTACCCGACCATTCTTGTTACGCTACCGACCACGCGGTTGGTTCAGACCAACTTGGCCGTCCTGATCATTTTATGGTTCTCAACCCCCGTTTATTCCCAAAACATCGACGTCTGGCTTGGCACCGGCAAGACCGGCATCTACCACTCAACGCTCAACGTCGAAAGCGGAAAACTCTCCGATCCAACGCTGGCGAGCGAAACGAGTGGCGCTGGCTTTCTAGCCATGCACCCTAACGGGAAGATCCTTTACTCGACGAACCGTGAAAACGAGGGCAGCGTCACCGCATTTTCAATTATCAACAGTGACTCTGCTAAGGCTCCGTATTTAAAACAGCTCCAATCCATCCCTACCGGGGATGGCGGTGCTGCTTGCGTGGCAATCGACAAACTAGGAAAAGTCTTAATGTCAGCCCAATACGGAGGCGGATCAACCTCAACTTATCGACTGAAACCAAACGGAGACCTACTCTCACGAGCAGCCAACATTGAACACGGCAAAGGGTCAGGAATCAATGCGAAGCGGCAGGCTGCAGCCCACCCTCACTGGGTTGGCACGAGCCCGGACAACCAATTCCTTTTGGTTCCAGATCTCGGCACCGATCAGGTTTTCCAGTACCAATTAAATACAGATTCGGGCGAGATTAGTTTGAAGTCAAAAATCTCGCTCCCACCAGGCTCAGGCCCCCGACATATGAAATTTCACCCCACAGGTGACTATGCCTTCGTACTCAATGAACTTACCCTGACCATCACTGTTTTTCGCTACGACCAAAGCTCTGGAAGGTTTCAGGAAATCCAGAACATTGAAACACTTCCCGCCGACCTCAAAGACCGACATCTAAATTCAGCAGCGGAAATCCGAGTCCACCCTAATGGAAAATTCGTCTACTCGTCGAACCGGGGTCACGACTCAATTTCTGTATTTAAATTCTCTCCCGAAAAGAACAAACTCGAATTTGTAGAACGCGAATCGGTAAGAGGATCGTGGCCAAGAAATTTCAATCTAGAACCTTCAGGAAAATGGCTCTTGGCAGCTGGGCAACACTCGAACACGCTTGCGGTCTTCGAAATCGATCAGGACTCAGGGCAACTGACCTACGCCAGACAAATTGTTAACCTACCAGCACCAATTTGTGTCTTATTTCAAAACGAATGACCTTCTCTCCAACTGTTGCTCCGCGTCGTGATTTTCAAGCTAACCACCTGAACATTTCGCCACCGCAAAGTTGCTGAATTTCTTTGGTTGAACGTTTCAAGGTTGAGCCTTTTCGCCGAATCAATTATCCTAATCCGCTGAAAACACGGGATTAACTTCAATTACCCAGTGAATCTTACATAGATCCCGCAGTCGTTTTCTGGCGTGTTCTCTTTGACCAATTCCCTTGTCGCTGCACTTCTTTTATGGCCGTACTCTTTCAAATTCGAAACGCTCACCTGAGCTATGGCGACCAGGTTTTATTAGACAACGCAGAAGCAACCATTACGGACCAGGCCAAAGTTGGTTTCGTCGGTCGCAACGGCGCAGGTAAATCCACTCTCCTTCGCGTACTGATGGGAGAAGAAGAATTGGATGCCGGAGAAGTTATTCGACATCCCAATCTGCGAATTGGCTACCTTCGGCAGCACGACCCGTTCCAACCCGACGAATCAGCGCTGGATTTCTTGATGCGAGACAGCGAGCAGCCCGATTGGAAATGCGGAGAGATTGCAGGGCAATTCGAAATCAAAGGGGAGTATTTACACGGCCCCGTTAAATCACTTTCCGGAGGCTGGCAGACCAGGGTAAAACTCGCGGCACTGTTGCTCCACGAACCCAATCTCTTGATCCTGGACGAACCGACCAACTTCCTGGACCTCCGAACTCAGATTCTGCTCGAACACTTTTTAATTTCATTTCGACAGGCTTGTTTGATAGTTTCTCACGATCGTACTTTTTTAAAATCCACTTGCGACCACACGCTCGACTTGACGCGCGGCACGCTCACAATGTACCCCGGCAAGATTGCAAAATTTTTAGAGTATCAAGCCGAGAGGCGAGAACAGGCCATTCGCGAAAACGCATCGACCGCTACGAAACAGCGACAGCTTGAAAAGTTTATCGCAAAGAATAAAGCAGGAGCAAACACAGCAAGCCAAGCGAGATCCAAACAAAAACAACTCGAAAGGTTGAAACTCAACGAAATTGCTGCCGACGAAAAGACCGCTCACATTCGCGCTCCGCTGGTAACTCCCAAACAAGGTGCGGCGGTTCGCTGTGAAGATCTAGCGATCGGCTATCCGGACCATCGCGTCTCCGAAAACATCAACCTGGAAATTGAACACCAGCAACGAGCGGCGATTGTCGGAGACAACGGTCAGGGCAAAACAACGTTGCTTCGCACCCTCGTTGGCTCCCTTGATCCACTCGATGGAAGAGCCCGCTGGGGGCACAACTGTTCGATTGGCACCTATGCTCAGCATGTGTACACCACGCTTCCTCCGGAAGACACTGTTCTAGAGTATTTAGAGCAGCAGGCCTTGCACGGCACAACCGACCAGCAAATCCTTGCGGTAGCAGGTTCCCTATTATTCCACGATGATCACGTTAATAAAAAAGTCAAAGTTCTTTCTGGAGGCGAAAGAGCCCGTTTATGCATGGCCGGTTTGCTACTCGGCGATTACAACATTCTTGTACTCGACGAACCTGGCAACCACCTTGATGTCGAAACCGTCGAGGCGCTTGCCGAAGCATTACTCGCCTACAAAGGGACAGTGATCTTCACCGCCCACGACCGCCATTTTGTAAATCGAATTGCTACTTCAATTATTGAAGTCCGTGACGGAACGGTTAAGAACTATGTTGGCGATTACGACTCGTATGTCTACCGCATCAATAAAGAAATTGAAGCGGGGGATAGAGAATCGAATAGTCGAGGGGGCGCCAGTCGAACACCAGATGACAAACTTGGAAATTCAAAACCGCTGTCCCAAAACAAACAGCGTGAATTCAAGAAAAAAATCAAATCGATTGAAAGAAAAATCGCAAAGCTTGATGAAGAACGAAAATCGCTGAACGAAGCGATGCTCTCGGTTACCGACCCAGAGGAAGCGATGCAAATTCATGAAAAAATAGAATCCGTAACCAAAGAGTTAACGGACGCCGAAGAAGAATGGCTGGAATTGAACTAGGAATCCAGCACCTTGAAAACCAGCAAAAGTTTTCAAAACTTCACTCAAAAAATCATTACCTACCCCACTCAAACCTCGAGGATCTCAAGATGGATCTACTGGAAATCATTTCGCTCGTTTCACGCTGGCTTCATGTCCTGCCCGCGATCGCTTTAGTCGGCGGAACTTTATTTATGCGACTATCTTACGTCCCTGCAACTCAAGAGTGCGATGCCTCAGCGGAACTGCGTGAGGCAGTTCGAAAAAAATGGGCGAAGATCGTAATGATTTCGATTGCTTTACTCCTCATCAGCGGCCTGTACAACTCGGCAATCAAATCGATCGGCTATGAGTTATCTCCGCTATATAATGGTCTTCTAGGGCTCAAGATCCTATTGGGATTTGCAATTTTCTACCTGGCCTCCGTACTGTCAGGAAGAAGTGACAAAGCAAAAGCATTTCGGCAACGCGAATTACACTGGCTTAACATTCTTTGCGTTCTCATGATCATCACGGTGTTGATCGCAGGCTATATGAAAATGAGCTCGAGTGCATTTCCCGAAAAGAACAAGGCCACACCAACCGCACAGAAGATCACGATCGATCAGTTTCATTTGATAGAAATTTAAGCAAGGGAAATCACTGCCCTCGTTTAAACGCTTCCTTTCCAGAGTCAAGAATTGAATCGCGGATCCAAAGCCGATCCGCGTCTGTGGAGCCTTACCTACGACGGGACAGAATCTCAGTCAATTGCAACGAATCCAATTGAAAAAGTCTCACTCTGCCTCGTCTAGTTGAGAACATTTGCACTTTTGCGTGGGTTCTTTTAAACCGATTATTCAGATTCCCGCATATTATTGCTCGACGGGCAAACCAAATGACGAGTTGAATCGAAATAATCGGTACCGCAAATATCGACTCCGCCAGCATACGACCTGCAAAACTTATGAAATTAGCTATAATTTACATGGTAGAGCCAGTGTGAAATGAGGTGATTGCCATGCTCAATTCGCACGTGCTCACTGCAGTCATGGCACCGCGTCAAAAACGCAAACGCCATTGATTGACTGCATCTCAAACTGTATTCGGTGCGGCATATAAACCTGCTGCTTTTTGAATGACTGAAGCAACAATTTCTTCTGTAGAACCAAAGTTTGTTCTACCTCTGTTTGGCGCCAAAGACCAACACCTCCGTCGTTTGCGCGAAAAATTTAATGTCACCATTACTCACCGGAACGGCCAAGTAAAAATTTCGGGTGAGAAAAAAGAACAGGTCGCTCAGGCCACAGACGCCATCGAGCAATTGACCGAGATTGTCCGCACCAAGGGCAACTTAACCCCCGCTGTATTCGATGAGACCATCGCACGGGTAACCGGCGAATCAGCGCCGCGGAAAGCAATCGAGGCGATTCAAACGTTACAGGTAGGTAAAGAAATTCGCCCGCGGACTCCCGGACAAGCGGCGTATGTTGACGCCATGAGAAGCAACGACCTCGTCTTTGCCGTGGGACCCGCAGGATCAGGCAAAACCTACCTTGCCGTGGCCATGGCCGTCGAAGCGTTAAAAAACCAACGAGTCCGAAAACTCGTTCTTGTGCGCCCGGCGGTCGAAGCAGGCGAGAGCCTCGGTTTCTTACCAGGTGACCTGCAGGCCAAAATCAACCCTTATCTAAGGCCTCTACTCGACGCTATTCATGAGATGATCGGGTATGATCAAGTTCAACAGCTAATCCAAAGTGACGTAATTGAAGTCTGCCCACTGGCCTACATGCGGGGGCGTACGCTCAACGAATCATTTATCATTCTCGACGAAGCCCAAAATACCACGACCGCTCAGATGAAAATGTTCTTGACGCGAATGGGAAATGCCTCGAAAATTGTGGTCTCGGGAGACCAAACGCAAATCGATCTTCCCCCGAAAACTAAGAGCGGTCTCGTCGATGCACTTCAGCGGCTTAAAAAAATAAATGGCGTCGGTATTTCGCATTTAACATCGAAAGACATTGTCAGGCACCGGTTAGTTACCGATATCGTACAAGCGTACGACGGCAAACCTAACCAATCACCATCTTCCTAGCACTTCCAAAATCGCTCGGGTCATTAAACGGTTTTTTGAGTTCATCCATCACCGTAATTCTCAAGCAGCCTCAATCGAAAGTCATTTAGCACGATGTCCAACGCTTCATCAAACCGTAATCGGTGGATGACACCCGCACCTAAGACACCATTTTTCAAGGTCGCTGATTTCATGCAGCGGTCGGATGTATGGTCACGCATTGGGCTATGCGCCCTCACCACCGGCATCCTCTACTTTGTGATGTTTGGCTGGGAGCCCCCTTTTTCCTATCGGATTCGCCAAGCGCCCTTAAGAGACTTGCATGCCAATACACTTTTTGAAGACGAGGACGCCAGAGCTACCTTCGAGAAACGAGAACGAACCAAACGAAACTTTAAGAACTTCTACGAAAACGATGCACAGAAAATTGAGATTATTCGCGAAGAACTAATCAATGATGTCTTCAGCATCATGCAGCAGGAATGGGGCGAAGTTGAAAGCTCCAATCTTTGGTCTGAGTTTTTTGAAATTGATGCAAACACTACCGAGGCAACTGCTGCCGACGAGGAGTCGTTCAACCTGTTCCGAGAGAGTCTTTCCGCTGATAAAGAATTGAAAAAACTGAAAACAATTCTTGACCTGGCACTACTCGACATAAAACAAAAAGGCCTTTTAATTGAACTCTCACACGAGAGCGAAGAGGGAAGTGTAGAGCAAATTCAGGTTTACCCTTTGGGCAATCTCGACGCCAGTGAAGTTATCAAAATCGAAGAGGTTCGCATCGCCGAAGTGACCGACGAACTGCAAAAGCGTCTATCGGAAGAACTAAGTAATGAATCCGATACCATTACAGACCCCGGACTTGTCTCTGATCGCATTTTCTCCTGGCTCAAACGAAAATTACCGGAAACACTTTCCTATAACGAGGGACATTCCAAGAAAGAGCGGAAAGCTGCTGTCGACGCTGTCGAAATTGAGATGAAGCAAATCAATGTAAGTGATCCGCTAAAATCCGGCACCTTGAACATTCTGTCACTCGATTCGGTCGGCATTATGGCGGGTGTTCCGCTTACAATGGAAGACATCGCTTTACTAAAAAAGGAACATAATGCTCGCGTCGCAAGCGAGACAGTTCAAGATAAACTTATTCGATCGGCCATGTTTTTTGGCCTATTCGCAGCGATTTTTTCTATGTTCTGCCAATACCTGTTCTATCGAGACCGTTATCTTTTAGACGATTTAAAACAGTTTTCGATCTTACTGGGACTGATGCTGATCACGCTGACCCTCGCGTGGATTGTCACAGTCAACAACGCTTGGCGAGCCGAAATTGTTCCAATTACGATTTTTGCGATGACGATCGCCATCGTTTACCACATTGAATTGGCAATGCTGGTTGCGACCCTTGTTGCCCTTGCATACACCGTCGCGCACGGCTTTGGCTTAAGCGAATTTGTCATCTTAACTGCTTCTTCGTCCTCGGCAGCGCTCATGTGCCGGGCCATTCGCAGTCGAACCAAGTTGGTTTACGTTGGGGTCATCGTCGCGACGATTGTTTTCCCAACCGTTATTGGCGTCAATTATTTGATGGGCCAACCCCTGTCTTTGAACCTTGCCGCCGAAGCACTTTGGTTCGCCGGAGGTGCTGGCGTTGCTGGTCTGATGATGACGGCCTTACTCCCTTTTCTGGAACGTCTATTTGACATCCAAACTGACATCAGCCTCCTCGAACTTAGTGATGCCAATCACCCGTTATTAAAAGAACTGGTTCAACGTGCGCCTGGCACGTACAACCACAGCATTAACGTAGCTTCGATGAGCGAAGCGGCGGCAGATGCGATTGGAGCCAACGGCCTATTGTGTCGCGTTGGAGCTTATTTTCATGATGTTGGCAAGCTTCGGAAGCCCGAGTATTTTATCGAAAACCAAGGGGGCGGCCCCAATAAACATGACGACCTGACGCCCTCGATGAGCACGCTGGTGATTCTCGCTCATGTCAAAGATGGAATTGAAATTGGTCGCAAACACCGCCTGCCACAACGAATTATCAATCTCATTGAACAGCATCATGGTACGACGCTGATTGAATATTTCTATCAACGGGCGATGTCTCTTTTAGAAGAGTCAGGGGATGAAGAAGCTCTCGCTAATCTTGATGAGTCTGATTTCCGATACCCCGGGCCTCGCCCCCAGACTCCGGAAGCCGCTGTCATGATGCTCGCCGATGCCGTTGAAAGTGCGTGCCGCGTCCTTCGTGAACCCGCGCCCGCCAGAATTGAAAGCCTTGTCCGTGATATTACCAAAAAGAAATTCGACGATGGGCAATTCGAAGATTGCGATATTACGATTAAGCAACTCAACACCATTCAGGAATCCCTTATTAAATCCCTGAATGCTATGTATCATGCCCGGATAAAATCCCCCGATGCGCAAGCTGCGACCGCCACTTAAAATAATTACAACGGCCTAAAACATTGCCCAAAGACACTCACAAAATTGAGATTGCCGACGAACAATCCTTGGCGTTTGACGGGACGCGACTCGTCTCGACGGTCGCTCAAATTCTTTCCGACCACGATCTCAATCAGTCCGAAATCAGTATCGCTGTGGTAGACGACCCGGCTATCCGAGTTATCAATAAACAATACCTCGATCACGACTACGCAACCGACGTAATTAGCTTTGTCCTTGATTTTGACGAGGCAAAGTCATTCCTCACCGGACAACTGGTTGTCAGCACTGACACAGCCAGCAGCATGGCCAGCCAAATAGGGAGTACAATGGAGGACGAACTCCTTTTGTATGTAATCCATGGTATGCTTCACCTGGTTGGCTTTGACGACAAAGACCCAACTTCAGCGACCGAAATGCGAGAACAAGAGCGTCATTATCTCGCGCTTCATGGTGTTGAACACCGTTGGCAAGCCACAAGCCCCGATGGAGACTCCCATTAATGCCTGACCTGCTCTTCTGGTGCTTAATTTTTAGCGGGGTTATCACTACCTACTCCGCAATCGCCTCGTTCGTTTTGAACGAGATCGCGTGGCACGAACTGGAAGAATATTGCAAGCAGAAAAAACAACCGAAACTGTTTGGAGTAATTTTCGACTTCCGCGAACAAATGACACTCGGCGCTGGAATTCTCCAAATGATTGCAACCGCAGTGTTCGCGGTCACACTGGCCGCCGCGTGGCTTGGACCTCGCAATATATCCGAACTATCCGCAACCCAACTTACTTCAATCCTTGGATTGGTCTGCTTCAGTCTCGTCTTTTGCGGCAGCTGGATCCCATGGGCAGTTGGACGTGTCGGAGCCGTTCCTTTTCTGTTTCGCACCTGGCGATGGTGGTGGATGGTTTCTGCACTCGCCTGGCCTTTATTAGTGGGAGGTCGATTCGTGACGACCATTTTTGCCCGAGCCAGTGGTCAGGATGATGAAGAGGAAGACGAGGAAGAGGCGTTTGAAGACGAAATCCTGTCCATGGTTTCAGAAGGTGAACAGGACGGTTTCATTGAACCAGACGCCAGAGAAATGATCGAGGGAGTGATGGAGCTTGACGACAACGATGTCAGCTCCGTCATGACACATCGATCTCAAGTCGACGCCCTCGAAGAAAATACCGACTGGGACGAAATGTTGCGATTCACTGTCGAATCCGGACGAACTCGCATCCCGGTTTATCAGGAAAAAATAGATAACATCGTTGGATTGCTGTACGCAAAAGACCTGCTGCGGGAATCGCTGCGAAGCGAAAGCAAACGCAAGCCTCTGCGCAAACTTCTCCGAGACCCGCTTTTCGTACCGGAAACAACTTTACTCGATGAAATGCTAAGTAAGTTTCTCCACGTGCG
>JAPOIJ010000008.1 GCA_029979005.1 Planctomycetota bacterium
TAATTGAATTAAGTCCAAGGCAGATATTGGGGTGAAAATAAGTTTGTTTGGCAGAGACTTTGGTTCGAGGGATTCTGTGTCGTTTCCCGAAAAAACTGGCGTGGAATCAGCGATTCCCCCATCCCGACGCCCTTCCCGCAGGATTTTTATCGAGGCAACTGGGAAAACGTTCACTGAGTTATATTTTATGGTTGATAAAAATGGTATCCGTCAGTCACGAATTAGCGATTGGTTTCATTTCGGGCAAACGTCTTTCGATTGATAATAAGCGGCTATTGTGCCTTCACCTAGATTTTGTAGGCTGATGGGCAATCCCGTCAAAATGGTTGTTAAGTGATAGGGTAACTGTTGTTTCGGTTCTTACGCCCCCCATTGAGTGTTGCAGTAATGTCAAAAGTTGAATTAGAAGATCCTAATTACGTGGCGCTCTGCGGCCACAATCGGGAAACGGGTTATTTGATTTCAACCGCGGCGCTTTTGGAGTGGGATCAACAGACCAAAATGCCTGCGTTGGCCAGTGAATATCGTTCCGAGCAAATAACACATCTCGCAGGACTCATCCACGAACGAAAGACGGATCCCCGTATCGGTGAATGGCTCGATCAACTCGCGGACTCACCGCTGGCGGAAGACCCTGAAAGTGACTCGGGGACGACGATTCGAATCTTAAAAAGAGAGTATGAAAAGAGGATTAAGCTTCCTGCAACTCTCGTGATGGAGTTGGCGCGTGCCGCATCAGTTGGGCAGACCCAGTGGGTGGCGGCTCGGAGAGAAAATAACTTCGATGCATTTGCGCCGCAGTTAAAGAAAATTTTTGAATTAAAGAAATCGGAAGCCGAGGCAATTGGCTACGCGGAGGTGCCGTACGACGCATTGCTCGACGAGTACGAGTCAGGTGCAAGGACATCTGATGTTGCTGGGATTCTCGAGGCGTTGCGGCAAGAGTTAGTTCCGCTGGTTGCTGAAATTCAAGCATCCAGCTATCGAGCGCCTGTTGATATTCTCAGCCGAAAATTTCCAATCGATCATCAGCGTAAATTTGGGCGAATCGCATCGGAAAGGATTGGGTTCGATTATCAACAAGGCCGGTTGGATGTAACGCATCATCCGTTTTGTACTGAAATGGGACCGAGTGATTGCCGAATTACCACACGGTACGACGAAAACTTTTTTAGTGGTTCATTTTTTGGAACGCTCCATGAAGCAGGGCATGGGATATATGAGCAAGGACTGAGGGCGGAGTACTATAGTTTGCCGCCCGGTAAGTTTTGCAGCCTAGGTATCCACGAATCTCAATCGCGGTTGTGGGAAAACCTGGTCGGTAGACGATTCAGTTTTTGGCAATATTTTTATCCACAAGCTCAACGTTTATTTCAGGATGCATTGGGGGACGTGTCTCTCGATGACTTTTATCGTGCGATCAATCATGTGGAACCATCGCTGGTTCGAGTTGAGGCGGATGAGGCGACCTATAACCTGCACATTATCATTCGGTTTGAGTTAGAGCAGGCAATCATCAATGGTGAACTCGATACGGATGATCTTCCGGAAGCGTGGAATGAAAAATATAAGCGTTATCTGGGAATTGAATCACCTGATGTTGCGACCGGCGTTCTTCAAGATGTTCACTGGAGTGCCGGGTTGGTCGGCTATTTCCCAACCTATTCGCTTGGCAATCTATACGCGAGTCAAATTTTTGATGCAGCTTCCGAGCAATTGGGAAGGCTCGACACAATGTTCCAAGAGGGAGATTTTACCCCCCTTAAGAACTGGTTGAACGTGGAGGTGCATCGGCATGGTCAGTGTTTGTCTGGCCCGGACTTAGGAGAGCGGGTGACAGGAAAGCAGCTTTCACATGAAGCGTTGATGGATCATCTCAAAGAGAAGCTCGTTCCGATTTACGGCTTATAGCGATTAGGACGGAGGATACCGAAAACGTGCCGGTTCTAATTGAAAGCAGTCTGAATTACAGTTAGAGTTGGAGAGTCGTCGCAATTGACAAACGTTGGCGAATTTTCTGGGGTGCCGATTTGGGGCGCTGATTAACTGAAATTGAATCAGGATTGCTTAAGACCGTTTTTTATTTTGTGAATGAAGTATGGATACCCCCAACCAAGCATCTCCGGATTCATCGATTCTCGGCAATTGTCTGAGTTGTGAGGGGTTGGTTCGTGTTCCCGTAACCTCCGCTGCTGATTCGAAAGTGCGTTGTCCTCATTGCAGCAAGGAATATCGACTTAACGAGATTTTAGACGATTCGGTTCCCGTTCTTGAAATCGTTGAAGAAACTTCTGAGCCTTTTAGCGCACCGCTTGAGTTGGAAGAACCGACAGTCATCCAGCAAGATGTTTTTGTCGTCCCCCCTCAGTTATCTGAAGGGGCGAGACGTAGGCGGAAACGCCGTTCGGGCAGTGAGCATTCGGACGGCAGTTCCGATTCGAGACGTCAAAACGGTGGGCGGGGAGCGTCACGAGAAGATAAAAGATCGCGTAAAAGGTCACGGTCAGAACGAAATTCACAACACAGTTTGCGAGGGCAAACAAGAACCTCGAGGACGGTCAAAAATCCTGCCATTGAATTCGTTAAGGTGGTTGCAGGCGGTTTGTTGGCAATTCCAATTGCTTATGCAATCGTCTTGTGGGCGTTTAATAAAGATCCTTTAAACGTAGGACCGAAAATTAGCGAGTATGTGCCGGTTGTCATTCCTGCAGATTTTCAGCTTGATCTGAAAAGTGGTTTGCATGCAGACGATTAGAATGTCAGCGAGACTCAACTTGGCTTGCATTCTGTTTCTCAGTCGGGCAATTTTTCAATATTAATGGCCAGCGTTAGAGCCAATGCTAAGCTCATTTTCCATAAACACAGTCCTTTTGCGCCAATTAATGGACAAGCTTTAGATTTTTGGAAATCAAGAAACGGGTCGAGGTATCACGAGTTGGTTTGCTGCCGGGATTGACTGATCGGTAAGACTCTTTGCTGAAAGTGTTTGCGTGAGTTCCCCGTCGTTCCTCTTAGCTTGATCAGTGTGGGAGCTGGGTTTGTTGCCTCCCGTTTGCCGGTAAAACCCCGATCTCTGTCGCAACCGGTATGGTATTGATGCCTTTTGTCATCATTTCATGTAGGAAAAACGCATCATATTACCATTTGGTGTGGTACGTTTTGCCAGCTTATATCAGCGGGGAACCCGCGTGTTTCTATTCGCTGCGCTCAAACTAGTGACGGATCGGTTAGTCATGAGATTACAATCGAAAAAAACTTACCTTCGTCTAAGACGCACGTTCCCGGTCGTCGGAATTCTCTTAGTGCTAGTTTGTTTCCAGAACGGTTGTTCATCGTTGCGAGTACCTGCCATTGATCCTTCGGGGACTCGGATTTTCAAACAGGGTGGAACTCCATTACTTACTCCACGTTCTGCTCAAAACAATGCAGGAAGTTTTAATCAGATAGGTCAACCAGTTGCGGTTGTTCCGGCGTATCAACCCCAGCCGTTCACTGCGCCAACAGTAGTAACACAACCACAGATGGGATTAAGCCAACCGACCGGTGGCCCAGCATTTCGTCAACCTGCTACTCCGCCGCGTTGTGACGGGACGGGGGTAGTAAAAGCAAAAAAACAGCGATACGTTCCGGATGTCAGCGGCTGGAAAACCCCGGGGCAATCGGGGAAAATTGTGATTACCCCTTCGCGAATTGTCGCGCCTGTAGGAAGCGAAATAGTTGTCCTAGCAGGTTTGTGTGGAGACGACGGATTTTTTGTTAAAAACCAACCGCTCGAGTGGATGCTGTCCAACAATAGCGTAGGAGAAATGATCGAGGTTGGCGGGAATCATCATTCCAAGTTTAATAAATTGATTCCTCCGACTTCCAAAAAGATTAGTGGCCAGTATGCAAAAGGCCGGACAAGTCTGAAGCGAATTGTCTTAACGCGAGGTACTCCTACGCCAGCGGATGATATTAGTTTAGCGAAGGGGCAGACCTTTGTAAGTTTATCATCTTCGTCACCGGGGACGAGTTATGTAACGGTGGTTGCGCCGAAATCGGAGGGGTGGGACAAACGACGGGCTTCAACAGTCGTCCATTGGGTAGACGGCCAGTGGTCTGTTCCTGCTCCGGTTCAGGCAACTGCGGGAACAGTCCAGTCGCTTGCGACGGTGGTGAGCAGCGCAGATGGAGGCGGAGTGAAAGGTTGGGAGGCACGGTACAGTATTGTCGGCGGTGCCCCCGCAGAATTTGCCCCTGCTGGATCTCGGGCAGCCACGGCGACCACTGACGCGAATGGAAAAGCCATTGTTCAAATCCGTCAGCCTGCAGGACAGCTGGAACCGGGCACCACCCAGGTGCGGGTGGATATTGTTCGCCCGCCTATTTTCGGTGAATCTGAATTGATCGTTGAAAGCGGAATTACGACCGTTAATTGGAGAGCCCCGGCACTTACCATTCGGGCATTCGGACCCGAGAGAGCTGAAAGTGATTTGCCGTTTGAATATACGGTAGAAATCACGAATCCCGGTGATCTTGTCGCTCGTGACGTAGTTCTAAAAATGAAGAACTTAGACTCTGGTGTGAATTATATCTCAAGCTCGCCAACTCCTCAGCAGTATGCAAATACTTATCAATGGAATCTGGGAGATGTCACTCCTGGCGAAACGCCAAAGCAAATTAAGGTTCAATTGAAATCAAATAAGCTTGGGAGTGTGGGAGCCTTCTTTGAGGTTTCCAGTGAAACTGATCGGCTAAAAACAGAGGCGCCGGTTCAAACTGAGATCATCCAGCCATGCCTAAACCTGAGTATAAACGGGCCAGTTGAGGCGGTTGAAGGCGAGAGTATTTCATTAAATTTAGGCCTTGAGAATCGCTGCGGTGAAGGATTGGCTAATGTGAAGGTCGCGATCAAGTGGCCGAATACGTTTGCCCGTCTAAACACTGCTAACGCCCAAGGGGTGGCAGAGTTTGAGAATTCATTTATGCCCGCTGCTCAAAAAGACAATTTACCAACGTTAACGTTTCAGACACGAGCTGCAGGAAAGCACTGCTTCGAGGTTGAGGTTACTGCCGACGGAGTACAGACAATTAAAAAGTCTTATTGCTTGACTGTTAAACCGAAGGCGGGCGGCCTGTTAAACGGCTTAACTCCCCCGCAGGACAATGCAAATAATCAATTGCAATTGAGACTCGAATTAGGCGATAAAGTTCAAGCAAAAAAATGTCTTGTGACGGCTACCATTACTAACACGTCGAATAAGGACGCAGACAACTTTACATTGACGAATCGATTTTCAGCCGATGTGAGTGCTGAAATGCTGAAACCACAACAGGCACTGCGAATTGATCAGGTAAATGCAAATAAAGAGTTCTTTTATTCGATTCCTCGAATTCCGGCGGGGCAATCGTACGCCATTACTATCGCCTACGCCGTGGATCCGTTTAAACAACCGCAAAGCAATAAAAGTCTGTTCGCTATCACATCCTCAGCGGGGACAAACATCAGTCAGGAAATTGAGCTGGATTTAAATTGACGCCAGACTCGAAGGCTTTTTCTTGCAAATGATCAAGAAACAAAAGTGCGGTTAGCCGATGTCAACCGAAGTGCGTTTGACAAGTCCTGAGACATAGATGTCGTTGTCAATCTTCTCGATGCTCATCTTGGACAGTTCTGTCGCACTACTCAGATCGTCTATTCCGAGGCCTTCAACGGGAGACAGTGCTTTACTTCCTCCGGCGATTTTCGGGCCAATGAAAATGTGCACTTCATCGATTTCTCGCATGGTGTGAAGAGAGCCAAGGAGTTTCCCTCCGCCCTCGACTAGTATATTGGTCATGCCAATTTTGGCTAAATGCAACAAGAGGTCATTGAGCCGATCGTCAGCCGATTCCGATTTAGAATTAAAAACTTCACAACCAGCGGCTCTGAGGTGTTTGCAATTCTGAGAGTCAGCTTCAGGCCCGACCGCAATGATCGTTGGATAGGATTTAGCTGACAAAGCCAGTTGTGATTCCGGAGATAGCCGGCCTCGGGAATCAATTACAATTCGTGTTGCATCACGACAGCCCGGCGGACGTGCGTTGAGCATTGGGTCATCAGCGATTGCAGTACCGATGCCAACCATCACCCCATCCACACGTCCGCGAATTTGATGAACAATCTCGCGTGAGGTTGAATTCGAGATCCACTGACTATCTCCAGTGGAAGTGGCTATTTTTCCATCGAGCGTCATCGCCCACTTTGCGATGATCCATGGTTTGTGTTTTTGAGTCCATTTCAAATAGGGAGCAAGGATCTCTCGAGCAGATTCGGAAAGCACGTCGGTCGTTACTTCTATTCCAGCGTCTTGTAACTGCTGGATACCCTTTCCAGCGACGAGGGGATTGGGATCCTGGTGGGCCACTACTACTCGCGAAATTCCTGCATGGATGAGTGCCTCTGTGCAAGGTCCTGTTTTGCCTGTGTGCGAGCATGGTTCGAGAGTGACGTAAGCCGTTGCCCCGTTTACGCGATGCGAATTCGATTGGTCGACCGATGCGATGGCATTGACTTCTGCGTGGGGCCCCCCGAAAGACTCATGGTAACCCTTGCCAATTATTTCATTCTGAGCAACGACGATGCACCCAACCATCGGATTGGGCTCCACCCTGCCCTGCCCTTTGAAGGCTTCATCGATGGCAAGTTGCATGAAATGTTGGTCGTCACTGGGCATGGATTGTGTTTGTTGTTTGCGTGCAGCGCCCTGCTAAAGACACACTGGTAGTAGACAAAACGAAGGGCATATTCTGATGGATTAACTGTCGAGCTCAGTTAGTTTTCCGCTGGAATCGGAGAAAGAATCGACAGGAGCTCCCATCTTATCGAGCATAGAGACATAGAGATTGGTCAAGGGCGTGCGATTCCTGAATCGTATGAAGCGTCCCGTTTCAATGGATCCCCCTCCCCCGCCAAACATCATGATCGGAAGATTGTCGTGGGCGTGTGAGTTGCCATCAGCAATTCCGCTACCGTACATAACCATGCAATTGTCCAGTAACGTGCCGTCTCCCTCTTCGATGGAATCAAGTTTTGAGATGAAATGATTGGCCAGGCTCATATGGTATTGATTGATCTTGCTAATCTTCTGTTGCTTTTCACGCGAATTGCCGTGATGGGAGATGGTGTGGTGACCTTCGCGAATTGAGAGGTTTCGATAGGCGCGATTCCCGCCCGCATTGGTATACATGAAGGTCGAGATTCGTGTCGTATCGGACTGGAAGGCAAGTACCATCATGTCGAGTAAAATTTTAACATGCTGTGAATACTCAGCGGGAACTCCAACGGGCCGAGGGAAATCGGAATGGTCGTCACCGGAGGACTCTAGCTTGTCGGTGGTGGCGAGGCGTCGTTCGATATCTCGTACCGCATACAAATACTCATCGAGTTTTCGGCGATCCTGTTGGCCCAGATAATTACTGAGGGATTTTGCTTCGCCACGAACAAAATCCAAAATGCTTTTGCGACCTGAGGCTTGTTTGGCTTGTGCTCGCATATTTTCAATTTCATCAGCTGAACCAAACATTCTGGAAAACACAGCAGCTGGATTGATTTCTTTTGGTAACGGCGAGGTCTCGGTTCGCCAGGAAATATTTGAAGTGTAAAGGCAACTGTAGCCCGAGTCGCATCTTCCCCCGGTCGAACTTCCTTCAGTTCCCAGTTCAAGTGATTTTAATTTTGTGAGATGTCCAATTTTTTCAGCCGCGATCTGGTCGACTGACGTTCCATTTTTAATGTCATTGCCATGCGTCTTTTTAGGATGCGCACCTGTTAAAAATGAAGCGACGGACCTGGCATGATCCCCTCCTCCGTCACCAAGTGCCTGCGCACCGCGTAACGAAAGTCCTGAAAAGATATTCATTTTCTCTCGGTGAGCGGCGACGGGTTCCATGATCGACTGGAGTTGGAAATCACGATCCCCACGTCCCTGCGGAATCCAGTCCGGCATATGCATACCGTTGGGAACGTAGAGGAATGCCATCCGCACTGGCGGTTTCGTGGACGCTACGCGATTGGTTACGTTGGCGATCAAAGGTGCCGGGCGTGTCATGGCTTCCAGCCACGGTAACGCAAGGGAAGTCCCCAGGCCACGGAGCACGGTGCGACGCGAAATCTGTTTGCCCATCTTTAAATCCTATGGAAGATTACTCTTCGGTAACGAGAGCTGGCGGACCTGTTCGTTTAATAAACGGGTCGCTCGTTGCAATTGCGATTACCAAATCAGAAAAACGGTAGCCCTCTGTTTCGATCTCTTCAATTATTTTATCGACTGAACAATCGTCAAAATACTCTAAACCTCGGCCGAGTGCATAAATTAGCATTTTTTCAGTCATGCATCGTACGAACTTATCCCTCATTTTCGTTTTTACGGTTCTCTGGAGCTCGATTGCCCCCGTGAAAATCGTCCCGTCCGGCAGTTCACCTGAAGGGTCGATCGTACTGGTTTCATCGACGTCTCGCCATTTCCCAACGGCGTCGTAATTTTCCAAAGCAAATCCGAGTTGATCCATTACCTTGTGACAGACGGCACAAGCAGGGTTAGCGCGGTGTTGTTCCATTCGCTGTCGAAGCGTTCCCTTCAGTTCCGCTTGATCCTCTAGCTGCATGGCCGAAGGATCGGGAGGAGGCGGTTCTTCACCCAGGAGATTTTCAAGAATCCACTTGCCACGTTTTACCGGGGAGGTGCGGGTCGGATTGGAAGTGAGCGTTAAGACGCTTGCCTGCGTCAGTAATCCGCGGCGACCGTACTTCGACATCGATACCTTGCGAAAATTTTCTCCGCGAACGCCAGGTACCCCATAATGTTCGGCGAGACGTTGGTTAATGAAAGAACTTTCTGAATCGAGGGCATCGAGGATGCTTGCATTACGTTTGATTAGATCGGCGAATAGAAGCTTGGTTTCGGTTGCCATATCCCGTTGCATTTCAAGGTTGAAGCCGGGAAACAAATCGGGATCAGGTTTGAAATGTTCCAAATGGCCGAGTTGGAGCCATTGCTCCACAAAGTTTTCGACGAGTGCATTTGCCTTGGGGTCTTTTAGCATGCGGACAATTTGGCGTTGGTATTCGGCAGGCTTGGAAAGTTCGCCGCGTGCGGCCAGCCGAAACAGCTCATTGTCTGGCATTGAACTCCAAAGGAAATAGGAAAGGCTCGTGGCAAGCTCGAAATCGTTTAAGTTCCTTGTTTCCCCCATCGCAGTTGGAGCCTCGACTTTGTACAGAAAATAAGGTGAGACCAGCACCGCTTGAAAAGTAAATCTAAGTGAGACTTCGAAACCCTGCCCTTCCTCTCGAGACTGATCGTAGAGTTTCATAATCCGATTTAATTCGCCTTGAGTCGCGCGACGGCGATAGGCTCGCGACATAAAAAGATTCAGTACTTTTTCAGCCTCGACGCGTTGCGCTTCGGGATCACTGGGGGAGTTGGGGATTAACTTCAGATGTGTTTTCGGAAGAGCACCGCTTGGCCCGGTCACTTCAGCGTTCACAACATAAAGGTTGCGATCGCCTTTGTTCGGTTCATAGAAATCATTGAGAAAGGAAATGCCAAGCTGATTTTCACCTTTTTTTAATCGCACCGTGACCGTAAAGGAATCGGGCTCCTCTTGAGTCGCTTTGACTGTTTTTGTAACAGAGCCTTTTCCATTAACCGCAATGCCCATCTTGACTGGTTCGTCGCCCCACTGACTACCATAAGCGACGATTGACAATTCATATTTACCAGACTCCGTGATTTCGAGCGGGTATGAAATCGTGCCGTTAGTTGAAAGCACATGCTGAGTTTGGAAGGGGCGAGAACCGTTTGTTTTTTTGAACTCACTTCCAGGAATCGTTGCTTTAAATCGGGGAACGGAAGGGTCGGCGATTGCAGAATTTGTGATTTCCTCAGCGGCTTGGAGGTATTTCTCCATTAAGATTGGGGGAAGCGACAACACGTCGGCAATATTGTCGAATCCATATCCCACATCGTCTCCGGGAAATTGCTCGGCGGGATCGTAATTAATTCCAATTAAGTCACGAATCGTATTTTTGTATTCCGTCCGATTCAATCGGCGAATGGTGACACGCCCCGGGTTAATCTCGGTGCAATCGACACTGTTCAGTAGGTTGTCGATCCAATCGAGTAAAACTCGGTGTTTATCGTCCGGTAGCGGAGGATCCTCTATCGGTGGCATCTCTTTGGCGACAACGCGAACGACGACCTTTTGCCATTTTTTACGTCCATTGAGAAGCTGATCCAGGGTGGCGAATCCCTCGAGATTAAAGTCTGCTTCCGCCCCGTCACCCCAATGGCAATCTCCACAATATTGCTTAAGCGTGGGCAGTATTTGCTGCGTGTATTGTCTCTGGATGGCTCGCAAGTCATCCTTGTTGTCCGAGAACTCAAAAAGATTTGCATTCCACTGCGAAGATTCATCTGGAGTGCTAAGCGTTGCGACGGATCCAGTATTTGCCAATAAAAGCCAACTTGAATTAGCAATGAAAATAACGCAGGCGAAAATTTTTAGTTTGTTTTTCATGAACTGTTCAAGGAAAGTTTGTCCGCGTAGAAGGATTGCCGCAACCATCCAAGTCTAGCAATTTAGCCCTGAATTGGGCACCTTTGAATCCGTAAAGCCAACGATATCCCACTAGGTTAAACCGTTGAAATGTCCCAAATGTCCGGCGAAATGAGGGGGTATTTGCAAAAAAAACCGCCTAAAACGCATTTTTTGGGCAAAAATCGGGGTTTTGCCCGTGTTTTTGGGTAATGCTGTATTGAATTATTGGGCTAACTAAGTCTAATTTCCGCGTCGCGTAATTCGGAAGAACTTGTTTTCCCCGAGTTTCCGAGTTTTTAAATCCAAAACCTACACTCATTGGAGGCATCGTCTTATGGCGAAAAAGACTGGCCCAAAAGCCCCGACCAAATCAGAAATCATGAACAACATGGCTGAAGCAACAGGTCACACGAAAAAAGAAATCGCAGCTTTTTTTGAAGCTTTAACATCTGAAATCGCAAAGAATTGTCAGGCTGGTGGGCCTGGTCAGTTCACGATTCCCGGTCTTTGCAAAATTGTCGTTCAAGACAAACCTGCAATGCCTAAGCGTGAAGTAAGAAACCCTGGAACAGGCGAAATGGTATGGGCCAAGCCACGACCAGCTCGACAGGTCATCAAGGTTCGAGCGCTTAAGGGTCTTAAAGACATGGTCAGCTAGAACCATAAAGCTTTGAGAGAATGGGAATCGAAAATACCTTAGTTATTCGAATTTCAGGCTCTTTACTCAATGCATTGAAAACCGTCGGAAATTCCGGCGGTTTTTTTTATTGAAATTCCTAAGTTTTTGTTGGGACGGTCGACTGTGATTCGTAAGCCAATTTTCCGACCGTTTTAACGCAAACGTTGAGATTTCCTTTTCCATCCTCTGGAAATCAAGGCGTTTTCGTTCCATCATAGGACCACCACTGCGAGTATTCCTTTGAAGTGCGAAGTCGTTTGGGCGTATTTTGGTTTGGGCGTATTTTGGTTTGAGCGTATTTTGTTAACGCTTAGGTTACTCCGGTGTACCTGTTCACTCGCATTCCATTATCCCGGATTAGTATTCCATGCCGAAATTTTCCGATCGTGCGCTAACCCTGCCCGCTTCACCCATTCGAAAACTTGTTCCTTACGCTGAAAAAGCCAAATCAAAAGGAATCAAGGTATTTCACCTCAATATTGGGCAACCGGATGTGGAAACCCCGCCGCAGTTTTTTGAAGCGATACAGCAAGCGGACTTGAAGGTTCTAGCCTATAGCCATTCCGCCGGAATTGAGACGCTCAGAGATCAGATCAGAGCGTATTACGGGAAATTAGGGCACGAGGTGGCTGAGGATCAAGTAATCGTAACTACGGGTGCGTCAGAGGCTCTGAATTTCATTTTTACAGCGATCATAAATCCGGGTGACGAGGTCATTGTCCCCGAGCCATTTTACGCGAATTATGTATCGTTTTCGTTGGGTAATGATGGTGTCGTGGTCCCGGTGACGACATCGATTGAAAGCAATTTCTCCCTGCCCTCAATCGAGGATTTTGAAAAGAAACTTACGCCGCGAACACGCGCGATTCTGATTTGTAATCCGGGGAATCCGACCGGAATTCTTTATCCTCGAGAAGCACTGGAAGAGTTGCGGGAATTTGCCAAGCGAAATGATCTATTTTTGATCGCCGATGAGGTTTATCGAGAATTCGCGTACGACTCCAATGTCCATCATTCGACGTTGGGGCTGGAGGGTTTGGAAGAACATGTGATCGTCGTCGACTCGATATCGAAACGATTCTCCGCATGCGGAGCTAGAATTGGCTGTGTTATCTCCAGAAATACAGAACTGATGGGTGCCATGCTCAAGATGGCCCAGGCGAGGTTATCTCCTCCAACACTCGGGCAATTAGGCGCCGCCGCGGTTTACCAGCTTCCCTCCGAATATTATGAGAGTGTGGTGGGCGAGTACGCTAAGCGCAGGGATTTGCTTAAAGCGTCTTTGGATCGAATCGAAGGGGTGGTTTGCCCGGAGATTAACGGGGCGTTTTACGCAATGGTCCGACTCCCCGTGCCAGACTCCGAAGATTTTTGTCGCTGGATGCTGGAAGAGTTCTCACACGAAGGTGCAACCGTCATGATGGCCCCAGGCTCCGGTTTTTACGCAAGCCCGGAATTAGGCCACGATGAGGTAAGAATCGCGTACGTGCTCAATGAGGACGACCTGAGCTCGGCAATGGCCTGCCTCGAGGCAGGTCTAAAGGCCTACGCGGCTAAAACTTCCTAGGCTCGGCTCCAGTGTGGGCGCGGTTCAGCGGATTACGTTAGAGGATGAACTCAGGAAAACAGAGGAAAATTGGAGAGAATTTGGCCGGTGACTCTAATGCCTCAGCCGTTACTTCTTTTTCTCTGTTTCCTCGGTTTTGCTCTCCGGTGTTTCCTTCTTTTCGGGGGAATTTTTGTCAGGCCCTGTCAATTCGAGCGTGGCTTCTGGCGCCTGTTCAGCGGCTTTCTCAGACGCGTCCGCTTTGGGATTTTCAGTAGCGGAAGGTTCAGGTGCGGCCTGGTCGGTGGGCTCATCTCCAATGTCCAGGTCTTGCTTTGCCGGCATGTCGTCGCCGATATCTCCACCCGATTCTGAGTCCCCATTTCCCTGACGTCCGGATCGGCGTTCTTCAATGTCGTCGGTTGTGGGGATCATGTCGTCTGCAAAGCCGTTCTCGGCTCGGTAATCGACAAACGACTGCAGCGGGAAATCATCCGGCCATTCGCGATTGGTGACGTTTAGCATGTCCTGATATTCTTTAACGGCATCGATCAGTTGATCTGCAAAAGCTCCATCTTTGAGTTCCGGATAATCGTCAAGAACCTCAGACCATTTGCTGAAGGCGGTCAAGTATAACGAGATGGCTCCCTGATTCGTGATCGACTTTGTTTTCGTTTTGTAGTCAAAGTCGTATTCATCGTCGTAGATTGATTTACGCCACATTTCTCTCGCGTCAAATAGTGACTGCCGAGCGGCGATAGTCATTTGGGTTGACTCGGATCGGTTGCGAGCTTTCCAGTATCGGTAATTGATGGTATTTGCACTCTTGTCCGAGGTGCGGATTTGCTCCAGAAGTCTTTGAATTTCGAGTGCCGCCCGATCCGCTTTTGTTCTGTCTTCTTCTTTTGCTTCACGGGCGATTGTTAAATCGAGACCCATGGCATTGTCATTCAGGAACCTCGCAATGCCTCTTGCGAGTGCATTTTGCTCATCGTTCCTTTCGGCTGGATCCATCGCCATAACGGCTTTTTGAGAATCGGTGAGTTTGGCTTCGTCCATGAGGTCCTTCATGATTTCCGCACGAGTTCCTGGGGGGACAAGTTCATCGATAATTCTTCGTTCTGCTTCAATATCGCTTTCGTAGTCAGCAATCTTTTCAAGGGAAATGGTAATGCCCTGAGTATTAGAGATTTCCTCGTTACCATACCCCGTCCACTCATCGCTTGCCTCACGCCAGACTTCCTGAATGATCTCGTCTGAACGAAATTCTTCCTGGAGTGCGAGACCCTGGTTACGTAATTGGGCGGGGCGATACATGTAAAACATCATGTCTGGTTCACGCTGCGGGCAGCTATCTTTTTCGACCATGTCCCGCGAGTAGGCGTACCACTGATAAGCCATTTTCCAGCTGTCAGGGCCATAACTAAGTTGGTCGTAGAGATCAGGCGCGATGTGAGTCGACATCTCTTGATGGAATTCATTGTCTTTGCGGAACATCCGACGAAAAGAGAGTTTCTCGTCCGACTTTCCCATTTTGTTGCCAGTGAAGAAGCCTAATTTACTTGGCATTCGATGGTCGCGTTTGTTAAAGGGCATTCCCTGTTTGAGAAATGCGAGACCTTTTTTGACCCAGCTGTATCGGTATTCGTAATCGTCGAACTCCATCGACACGTTGTAGGCTAGATTGTGTGCCTGGTATTCCCATACTTTGACAAAGTTCGGTTGGATTTTGGTAAGTGCCTGAAGAGTCGAAGCGAGTTTGTCATAGTTCTCCTTCTTCTTGTGATCCATTGCCTGCATCCAAAGCATATTAACAGCGACGCCACGAAGTCCCAGAGACGCGAGTTTCATCGTCTCGCTGGCCGGGTCGATTTCGGACATCTTAGCCTGAGAGAGATTATTCTTTTCCCGGAGCATGGATAGCACGCCCCCTGCGTCATTGATTTCACCTTCAGCCGTTCGTGTTTCCGGGCGCGAAACTAACGAAAGCGGTATCAACAAAGCGCCAATGCAGGCGATGTAAACGATTTTACGAATGAATGGATTGGAATTATTCATTTGGCGATTTCTCGTGTTTTGAGTGCAAAGTAACCGAGAATGGTTAATCCGGCACAAAAGCCTAGGGTGATTGTAAGTGCGACCAGAATTCGGTCACTGTCAATCGCGTAGCCGTAAGTTAGGAACTCTGAAAAATTTAATTGATTGAAGTTCGGCGCCAAATAGGTCATGGCATTTAATAGTTGTACGATCAATTTATCTAATTGCTCAACAACGGTCTGAGTAACGCCGGTATCAAGATCGAGGATCATGTTTTTCTGGGTCACCACTCGGATCAGAGATTCGATTGGCCCGCCACCCTCGTGCGACGCGAGTGTCATTTCCCGAATGAAAGCAGTAAAGAAACCAATGATAATCATCACGGAGGTGCCCAGCATCGCAATCGGGGCACTGACGAAGGTGCTGAACGCAACGCCCATCGAGATGATGATCATCATCTGACACCAAATTCCGATATAGCCTTTAAAAAAGTTCACCCAGTAAACTTCGTCCTGGGCCCGGAAATAAAGGTCGGCTTTGGCAACGCCGAGATACTGATTGTAATCACGACAAGTCAAATTCAGCTTCAGTTTTCCATTCTCTCCCGCGAAGTCATCAAACAGGTCATACTCACCTTGTTCTAAAAGTTTTCCATCGGGGGCAATCTTCTTGCCGAGAATCTTCCGCGAAATGGGCAGCGTTTGAACGGAATATTCGTTCGTCTCAAAGTCAATTACTTCCGAGACGAATTTCGGATCTAACTCGTTGGGAACGCTTTCGAACTGGATACCTCCGGTGACTCGTTTTTCAACGTCTGCCTTGTACGTTCGAAACACACCCAGTGTCATCTCGATCGGAATGACGTCGTTAAGGGGGAATTTACTCTCTCTGAAATCATCGAAATCGAACGTCGCTTTCGAAAGAGAGAAGCGAGCCATCGCATTTCCTCCGTCCACGTAACCACGGTACTCCCACTCTTTTCCGACATTTAACCCCTTTTCCTTGAGATTACCTTGGCGGTCAAAGAATGCGAGTGACTCTCCATAGATCGGGACCCTCGCGCGGAAGTAGCCAACGGCCGGTCCAAGCGAAATGACACCATTGTTAATACTGACTTCATGCGTATGCCCACCAAACGGGATACAGACAACCCGTAGGTATTTAATCGATCCGTTAGGAAGCTCCTCTTGTTCAAGAATATTGGATGTGACTCTCGGAGGCGGAGAATTCTTTTCGCGGATGTCTTCGATCAACTCAATTCGATGATCGTGTCCCGAAACCTTATTCGTGACGGCTTCCATGACTGCATTGTCAGATACCCGCCGTCCGGTAATTCGAGAAATTTTGTCGTCAGGGATCGTTGAGAATGAAGCGATCGTTTGGGTTTCTCCCACAATCTGGTGATCGTGAGACAGGCCTCGCCAGACAAAGAAAAAACTAATAATGCCCATTACCGCCAACAGTGCAGTACAGAGAGCACCGAATCCAATAATTCGCCCCAGGACAATCTCGGTTGACCGTACCGGTTTGGTTACAACCGTGTAGATCGTGCGATTTTTGATATCTTCGGGAAGGCTAAACGAGCTAATCAACATGCCCATCAAGAGCACCAGCATCTGGGTTCCCCAAAGAACGAAGTTGATATAGATTTGATCCGGATGTTCACCACCAGTGTTCATGAACCAGCCGCCAAACAGCAATGAAGCGGCAAAGATACCGAATGTCACTAAAATCACTTTTCGGCGCAGTGACTCCTTGACGGCCAGTCTCGCGATGGCGACCGTTCGCCGTGGTGAGGTGAACAGGAAGTCCGGAACCGCTTGTCCAATAACCTGAGCAACGACGTAAAACGCCTCAAAGGGGCCATGTCGAAATGCAGCAATGAGATAGCCTGCAAACACGCCCAGAAGGATAGCTGTCAGCACGATAAATCCAAATTGGACGATGCCGCTTGAGAGCCATTGTGAGTAAATTACAAAATCTTCGACAACCATGTTTGATTTTAATCCGTCGTCTGTTTGATTTGGGAGTGGGAACTACTTTGAAAAAGATCCGAGGAAGTTGTCCAGATAAAATACCTATTAATTACGTGCGATATTCAATGCGGATCAACTAAAACCTATTCTTTCTGGTCGACACCAGCCGAGCGGTGTCCCGGACGCTGCTGACTCTCACGGACAATTCCAAGGAACAAGTCTTCGAGTGTGCTGGTCGGATTCTCGACCGAGACAAGGTCGCCACCATGTTTTTTGATGACTTCAAGGATTTCTGTGTGGGCACTTTGAGGCAAGCCCTTCACTTTGATTTGTGTTTCTTCGCTGACCTTGAGAAGGCTATCGACTCGGCCAAGTTCTTTGAGGTCGCCCTGGTAGAGAATCGCGATTCTGTCGCAAACGTCCTGGACATCGGCAAGCAGGTGAGAGCACATCACAATTGTCTTTCCCTGATCCCGCAGTTTGAGGATCATGTCCTTCATGTCGCGTGTACCGAGTGGATCGAGTCCTGATGTGGGTTCGTCGAGAAGAATCAAATCGGGATCGTTGATCAATGCCTGAGCAAGGCCGATCCGGCGGGTCATTCCTTTCGAGTACTCCTTCAGTTGTCGACGTTTGGCGTAGGTCAGGCCAACTTGCTCAATTAGTTCGGCAGTTCTCTCTTTCCGAATCTTGGCCGGCATGTCAAACAGACGACCGTAGAAATCGAGTGTTTCCTCGGCGGTGAGGAATTTGTAAAGATAGGATTCTTCAGGTAGGTAACCGATTCGCTCATTTTTAGTGACTTCGGTTGAATTCTGACCAAATACTAGCGCCCGCCCACTTGTCGGGAACAACAAACCGAGAAGCAGTTTAATCGTCGTAGATTTGCCCGAACCGTTAGGCCCAAGGAGACCAAAGATCTCACCCTTACGAACTTCAAGGTCAAGCGCGTTCAGAGCACGAACTTTTTGACGCCCCCAGAAGTCGCGGTAGATCTTAGTTAAGTTCTGAGTTTCGATGACGATATTTGGATCGTAATCGGGATTGGTTTGTTCTAGTTTTCCGGTTGCTTGTGGGGCTGTTTCCGTGGAAGTGTCGGCAGACATTGTGAACGGTTTCTCCGGTAAGAATTTGGTTTAATGAGGCTTTATTGTGGCCGGGAACGCATTGTTTCCCAGAAAAATCGACGTTTATTTGTTTGATTTGCGGAGCGAGCCGTTCTCAAACAACAGATTGAATCGGAATCTATTGCTACGGTTCGATATACGCCGCAACGAGATCAAAGGTTCAGGGAACGCGCAAGTCATCCAATCGACTCGGTTTTTCCCCCAATCAGCTAGATTATGACCTAAGAAAACCTCTGAGTCGGACAATTTTGGTCGGATTTCGAGGCGACTATGGATCAATCAGGTGAAAAATCGGACCTGAACCTTTATCTTACGCAACCGCCATTTTAAGTGCCTGTGATTTGATTCACCATGACTTATATGGAAAAAATCAAGTTAGTGGGCGTATGTCCTTCTCATAATTCATACAAACCGTTATCAAGAGGAATCGAGAGTTGCAGCGATTGGTTTCGGAAGGCGGCACTCGGATCAAATCGACGTTTTAACCGAAAAAATAGGCATTGTTTGACGCGATCGTTATGCACCATATCAACGTTGATCCTATCACCACGAATCCTATCAAAAGGGAACTTCCGAATTTGTTGGACGAACACCTTTCACGCCTCTACGAACGAATCAACTACGAAAGGCAGGATTCAGTAGATAATGAGCATTTCAAGCTTAATCAAATGCGAGAAATTCTCAGTCGTCTAGGCGAACCACAATCGAAATACCCAATCATTCATGTAGCCGGTACCAAAGGGAAGGGATCGGTGTCCAACATGATTGCGAGAATTTTGAGTGCAGCGGGCAAACGAACGGGCGTCTACACCTCGCCACATCTCGAATCGATCCACCAAAGAATTGAAATCGATGGGGAGTACATCAACGATGAGCAGTTGCTGGGCGTTTTTCAGCGTTTAGCTCCCGTAATTCAAGAAATGGATCATCAAGCCGAGGCAACCGGGTCTAAGAAGTTGACTTTTTTTGAAATTACGACGGCGGCGGCGATTGAATTTTTCGCGAATCAGAATTGCGATGCCGTTGTACTCGAAGTCGGATTAGGCGGACGCCTCGATTCGACCAACGTTTGCATGCCAGTGGCGAGCGTCATCACCAGCATTAGCCTCGATCATACCAAGCAGTTGGGCGATACCGTGGGAGAAATTGCTGCCGAGAAGGCGGGAATTATTAAACCCGGTGTGCCCGTGGTCAGTGGAACGGTTGAACCGGACGCAGCGAAAGTGATAGAAGAAATCGCACAACAAAGGCAATCTCCTTTATTTGTCTACGGTCGTGATTTCAAAGATGGCTGTGTTGACGGACCGGGGTTTCGAGTCGACGGTGAAATTAAGCTCGGCGAAACGAAACCCTCCTTTCTGCCAACCTCCCTGCCTTTCAGTGTGTCCGGATTGCAACTGAAGTTGCTGGGGGCACATCAGCGCCAAAATGCTTCGGTTGCGGTTGCTGTTATCGAGACCTTAAACGCTTCTGGATGGAATATTGAGGATACGAGCATCCAGTCAGGTTTATCAGTTGCCGGTTTGCCGGGACGCACTGAAATCATTCCAACCTCAGCGACGGTGATTCTCGATATTGCTCATAATGTTGCCTCAGTTCAGGCTTTGGTGAGTGCTCTGCGGTCTGATTTGCCCCAGTGGAACAAAGCTACGATTCGTTCGTTGATTTTCGCAACCAGTCGCGATAAAGATGCAAACGGAATGTTAGAGGAAGTGTTGGAGCAATTCGACCGCGTCGTATTAACACGTTACCAAGATAATCCGCGAGGAAGATGTGAATACGAGTTATTGAAGTTGGCGGAAGAAATTGCAGAGGAAAAAAAGTCGCTAGGTCTGCAGGTTGCCGATTTTTTTGTAGAGCCAACCCCCGAATCGGCGTGGGCTTTTTTAAATCAGGAAACCGGCTTGGTGAGGGCTGGTGAGAAATCAGACGAAGAGAGAGGCAAAGAGCTTATTTGCATTGCCGGCTCAGCATTTCTCGTTGCTGAGCTCAGAAAAACCTGTATCGCAGCGCGCATCGAAGGTTGAGTTGTTTTGCTTTTTCACAGAAACTAAGGGAAATCAGTTTTTGAATCGAGTTGTGAACTTCCACTTGTATTTGCCTTAAATACAGCGATGTTCTTTCCTTCAAGACAACCTGAATAACCATTGATGCCTCTGTTTGGCTGGCAAAATGTTATGAGAAAAATAATTACGATTGCCGCTCGTGAATATCGAGCGATGGTAGGCACGAAAGCGTTCTTATTTTCAATCATCATGATGCCGGTTCTGATGATGGGCAGTTTGTTTGCAATCGAATTAATGCGGAACGCAATTGAGGTTCATGATCGAAAAATTGCCGTTATCGATCACTCGGGTAAATTCGCCGATCTTTTAGTTTTGGAAGCGAATCGAAAGAACTTATCTATCGATCAAGGCCTGGAGCAAAGCACAGAAGAATCAGGCGAATCGGAGGAAAAACAAGGGGATCTATTAGGGGGGGATTTTGATCGATATTTCTTCGAGAGAATCGATCCCCATGAGGCGACCGATGAACTGAAATTGGAACTGTCCGAACGGATCCGGGAACAAGATCTATACGCATTTTTAGAAATTCCTGCGGAGGTTGGCGACGTGCAGAGCTCCCAGAAAATTCGTTTTTATTCACAGGATTCTAGTCTTTCGGTCGCCCGCAGCTGGGTTTCGAATATCATCAATACTTCGATCCGTGAGGAGCGATTTGCGACCGCCGGTATCGATCCTAACGCGGTGGAGGCCGCTAGTATTCCAATCGAAATTGTGGGGATGGGATTGGTGGATCGCAGTTTGGATGGGGGAGTAATTGCCGAAGAAGAAAATGATCCTATGAATGCAATTTTTCTTCCGATGAGCGTCATGATGATGATGTTTATGGTGATCTTCATGGCCGCGCAACCCATGTTGGAGAGCGTGCTCGAGGAGAAATCCCAACGGATTGCTGAAGTTCTACTCGGGAGCGCTAACCCGTTTCAATTGATGTGCGGGAAACTCTTGGGGACGGTGGGTGGATCTCTAACGGTGTTTGTAATCTATATGATTGGTGCTTTTGGTCTGGCTTGTTGGCAAGGTTATTTGGATCAGGTTCCCTTCCACTTGGCACCCTGGTTTATCGTCTTTCAAATTACAGGCGTTCTTTTTTATTCCGCGATCTTTATGGCGATAGGTGCTTCGGTTTCGCAACTGAAAGAGGCGCAATCGATGTTGTTGCCCGTCTGGATGTTGATGATGAGTCCGATGTTCGTGTGGTTGATGGTTGTTCGCGATCCACTGGGTGTCATGCCGACTTACTTTTCTTTCTTCCCTCCGGCGACGCCGACGGTCATGATGCTTCGCTTAGCAACGGGGCAGGCAATTCCATGGTGGCAGCCAGTGACGTCCATTCTTATTATGACGTTGTCGACCATCTTGATTGTGATTGTGGCCGCACGAATTTTTCGCGTTGGAATTCTCTGGCAGGGGAAGACTCCCAAGCTGGGGGAAATTCTCAAATGGGCCATTACGGGCTAAACGGATTAGAAATACAGTGCCCGTTTGGGGCTGCGGTTGGAAGCTCGCTTATTTAGACGAATCTGTCTCGATTTGTCGTGAAATCCATTCGATCGCTACGCCTTGAGGTGCTTGTTTCGCAATTAACGTCGGCCGAAGGTAGCGGACTTCCTGTCTTTGGCCGGCGACTCGAAAGCGATCACCTTTTTGAAGAATTGGGCGGGGTTCCGGCATTTCGCCGAAGGCATACGTTCCAGCGGCTTGGCAGGGAAACCAAACCCCTTCTTTATTAGCACCCGTTAGATAAAACTCAGGATAGGTATGACCGGGAATCCATACGGCTCGAGCGGGGATTCCCTGAGCCCGGCAGATGGCGATAAATAACGATGACAGTTCTTCACAGTCTCCATGCTTGACCTCTAAGGCATGTAGGCAGCTGTGGATTTGTTTATCAAATTTATATTCAATGTTGTCCCGAACCCAGACGTAATTTTTTTCTACTTGAGCCCAGGCGTCTAGCGATTCATCCTCAAGTTCGCTGGCGATTGTCCGAATCTCTTTTGAGTTGCATTCAATGTAAGGGCTGGGTTTGAGGAATTGCTTGACGTCGCTCGGCATTTTGCCGCCACGTGTAAATTTGGAAGTGTCTTCGGGATTCGTAATAAAGCTCTTTTTGATTTTGAATCGAATGACTGCCGTTTCCGGTGTGCCTGCTGTCATTTGATTGACTGAAAAAGAAAACTGTTGAGTCTGTTTGGTTGGGTTCTTAAAACGGATCGCTCCAACGCCCTGTGATTTCTCTTGAGAAAGAATTTCGATTTCCTGTTCAGGCCATGACCTTGGGATTGGGACGGTCGCTGTAATGCCCCGCGCATTGGTAGGTGAGGTTAATTTCAATCCAAATTCCCAGACGCTAACAACGGGTTTTTCACTCATCGTTTTTGAAAGGTTTGGCGAAAGCAATCCGTTTTCATTAGGAGACTGGGACTGGCCTGCTGCCGAGGTTTGAATGAGTAGAGCGACTAGCAGCGCGTAGTTGAATTTCTTAATGAGTTGTATTCTGTTCATGGATATGCGTAATGTTTAATCTTCAAGAAGGGCTCGCTGAAACGTGACCGAAGGTTTCGATTTTCCTTGGCAAGTAGCAAATTCTCCCACAAATTTTTGGCGGCTTTCCTTCTCAGGAACTTTGATGCTGTCGCCTTTTTGAAGTACGATCCGAGGTTCCGAGTACGATCCAAACTCTCTCACGCCGCCTACACTGCAGGGGAACCAGTGAGCCTTTCCCTCGGAATCAACTAGCATGAATTCGGCGTATTGAGTGCCTTGAACCCATACCATTCTTGCTGGGATTTTGTGGGCACGACACATGGCAACGAAGAGTCCGACTTTATCCTCGTTACATCCCAAGCGATCACGAAAGACCTTGATCGTGTCACGAGGTGGATCGGATGTGTCTTCAATGTTGTCGCGTACCCAATCGTAAATCGCCTCGATTTCCGACCAGATACCCTCGCGTTCGGCGACAATTGATTTGACTTCTTTCTTTAGTTTTGTGTCACGGAAATTTATTTGAGGCCCAATTCCAAGGTATGGCTTGCCATCGCGCTGGCTCGTCTTGGGTCGAATGAAAAGACTCGGATCCCGGGGGGCATTGATTTGGTTGGTAGAAACCAGAAAGGTCATTGAGATCGTGATTTCTTCACGCGGCCTAATTTGAGGTATCTTGGCAACGATTTGCTTCACCCCCCCTTCGAGATCCCGGTAACCAACGTTTGCAATGTTCGCAGGAATATCATCCTCGGCCACAGCAACGGATTGTTCTGGCCACTCTGTGGGAACCGGGATCGTTAACAGCATGTTCATGGCTGGGCCGGATCCGCCGCGGATTTTGGCGGTCACCTTCCATTTTGTTGTTACCGGGTTGGAAAAGGTAACTCCTTCGATTTCAGTTTCTTGCAGAGCTTTGAATTCTGAGCTGTTTTGAGAATTTACAGGGGAATGGAACGCTGCAGTGGCCTGGATTGAAGGAGGCCAGAACAACAATGCCGATATGGCAGTTCCGATAGAAGAAATGAAGAGCTTGTTGTTACATCGACGCATGGTAATACCCATTGATTAAAACCGGTCCATTACATGATACATCGTATGAAATGCTTGGAAGCCCTTATTATTTTGCTGGGTTGGCGGGGTGCTTGCGTGGATCTTTCTCAATAGTCTGGATTTTATGGGTTAGATAGGTCAGATCTTGTTTGAGATGGGGGCATCAGGGCGCTTGTTCGCCGGACTGAGTGTGAGGGTGCTTGCGGTCAGCGAGCATAAAAAATTGTCAACAAAAAAAGAGCGGCAAGCATTTAGCTTTCCGCTCTTTTTGGATCAGGAGGTTTTTCACGCCTGCAACCATTGTCTTTGTGTTGCAGATTAGACCGGTCTGCGATATTTAAAAATCAGGGGGTGAAACAATGTCGCTGACCAAACCGGTATTAAATGAATTTTTGGAGTTGAGAAAGCTGGTTTCTTCTGTCGCTGGCGCTGGTGAAGGAACCTGTCCGTTTTCAACTGGTGCATTGATTGTTGGCTGCATTGCGGGGCCAATTGTACCGCAATCGTTGCAAAGTGGGGCAACGTTGGAGTCGCAGTTCATCATTTGGCCTGCCGGTAAATTGCAGGTGCTGCAAGCGTCTCCTTTGCACAATGACCGAAGTTTCGATCGAATTGGTTTGTTTTTAAACGGGTGAGCAAACGAGCAATCGTTGCATGCGCATCCACTCATTAATCCAGCCAAACACATGCAAGCCGCAAATTGTAAAAATCGTTTCATCGCCATGTCTTCCCGTGCCAATTATATGGATACAGTCGAAATCAAGGAACTGATTTCGGGTGTAGAAACGTACAACACAATAAATGATGTGCAAGTGCATCACGTGTATTTTTTACATCATCTTTTTAAAAAAACGGGAAGGCCGGCTTAAAACCGACCTACAGTACTTCGAAACACATATTCACCCCCATCAACATTTCCGTTTGTAACTAACATGCGGATTAATTCGAAAAGTTGTATTTCCAATGAATATTACTTCTCTGAAAAATCGAACATGGATTCTCCGTTCAGTAATAGCGAGCATGTTGTGCCTGGCTAACTCTTTCGTATTGGCTGAAGACTACTTATCGAGGGAGAGCGAGGTAGCGAACGTCAAGTCTCAAGTTATGTTGGAAACAAACGCTGGGGATTTGAAGAATGTGACAGGTTTCCCTTCTGATTTGATCCAAAATGCAGAGCGAGTGGGACAATGGATTGAAACAATCGACACGCTCGGTCGAACGCGGATGATCGAGATCTGTTCGAGAGACGATGTTTGGTTAGTTTCCGCCCGGGATTCTCACTGTCATCCGAGCGATGTGTCCTTGCTGGAATGCTCTCGACTGGTCAACGGATGCTGGCAAAGTGAAGAACTTGCCAAACTGACAGACGATCATGCTAATGACAAAACTAAAGTCACCATGATTTATGTTCACGGTAATCGAACTGATTTGAAATGGGCAAAGTCGAGAGCGATACAATTTTATGGCAACTCTTTGCAAAGTTGTGAACGTCCTCCATTGCGGTTTGTTGTATTCGCTTGGAAGTCTGAGGCTGAAAAGGCGCGTGTCATTCCGGACTACAAAATCAAATCAAGCCGCTCTGTCACCATTGGCAAAGCATTTTGTGAACTTCTGGATCATTTCGAGGATAGGAAGATGCTGCTGGGTGGGTTCAGTCTCGGCGCTCAGGTCGTACTATCGGCGATGTCGGAAGCGGAATTGCGGGCGCCGTCAGCGAAATCTGGCCAGTATCAAGTAGCCGTCATAGCTCCTGCAATCAACTCGGATTTCTCACGGGCAAATCTGGCAGTCTATCCGCAGAATTCTCTTGTTCGACATACCGACGTATTTGTCAGTCGGGAGGATTGCGCGGTGAAAGTGTCCGAAGCGATCAATCGCAGAACCAATGCTTCGTGTTTAAATATTACCGATCTGGTTGATTATCAGGGCGGCGCATCCGTTTCCGTCCATGACATTACTTGTGAAGTCACAAGGCGCCATTCGATCGACAATTATGGACGATCGGTTTCGGTGACTTCTCGGGTTTGTGACCTGTTGAATGAGGTTTTTGAGGAAAAGGACGTTATCTCAGGTCGGCAAGTTTCGGCCGAATAGCAGATTGAGGGATCGACCCATTCGTATGATTTGAGCCCAACCGTTCATGAAGTTAAAGCATTGCCTTCAGCGATTTTGGGATGCTCTAACCGGTCCCCGTGGCAGTTTTCGCCCCAAAAATGGCCTTGTCCGAAAAGATTCCCAAGCGGTGAGTTGGGAAGTGCCCCCAATCGTGGATTTTGACTTGCAAAGCAGGGGACTTGGCCTAGTATGATCGCTTTCTTGGAAAAAGTGATAAGCCGTTAATCTGACGGATTTCCCCGATGCCTTGGGGACTTCGCTCGCGTTGGATGGCAGCAATTCTGTTTTTATTAGGCTCCAAACAATGTATACGCTGTTGATCATATATTGCGTTTTGATCGCTTTGGCGTCCCTGTTTGGCGGTTCGGTTCCCTCGTTTGTAAAGTTGACGCACCGACGGATTCAACTAACGCTCAGTTTTGTTTCGGGCGTAATGTTAGGCGTTGCATTTTTGCATTTGCTCCCCCATGCATTTTACAAACTTGGAAGTATCGAATGGACTGCGGGCATTGGCTTGATTGGTCTGCTGTTTATGTTTTTTATGATTCGGATGTTTCATTTCCATCAACATGATCTTGCAGTTGATCGGGAACACGACCACAAGCATAAACAACTTTGCGACCACGAGAATGATCATCATCACATTCATTGTGAAGATCATGGGGGTGGCGTCGATATTAGTTGGCTCGGACTCTGTTTTGGCCTCGCGATTCATACAATTATTGACGGGATCGCCTTGGCTGCCGTGGTTCAAGCGAACGGCGCGACTGGGCTCTCATTTGCCGGTTTAGGGGTGTTTCTTGCAATTGTCTTGCACAAGCCTCTTGATGCGTTGTCCATTACTTCCCTGATGGCAGCACGCGGTTGGAATACACAGCAGCAGCTAACCGTAAACTCTGTGTTTGCCTTGATGTGTCCATTGGGAGCAATAATTTTTGCTTTTGCAATCGATCAAAATCCAGCCTATCGAGATTGGATCCTTGGAGTTGCTTTGGCTTTTTCAGCGGGTATTTTTCTCTGCATTTCACTAGGAGACTTGCTGCCGGAAGTGCATTTTCATTCACATGATCGATTACAGTTATCTGGTATGTTACTGCTGGGGGTTTTGCTTGCTTTGCTAATTGAAGTGAGTCACTCTCACGAGCAACCACAACCCGAAGAAGCTGAAGTTGTCCAGGTGAGTTCTGTCAAAGACTCGTCGGCATTGTTGTCAGAAGTACAACGCCATTAATTGCGGGTAGCTAAATCAAGTTCGGAGAGACAGCGGAACAACAAAACGGTGATCCGAAGTGGCTGATGGATCGGTCGAAGAAGCATTTTCGGATTCGATAAATTGCTTCAGTTTTTCCAAACTCATCAAGTACTCGGTCTTCATTTGTGAAGGGAAGAGCCAGCCAAAGTAGCCGTAGAATGGGCCCCATGGTAGCTTTCCATCGCTGGACCATGAGACGGTGGTAGTGTCTCCGTTTTCGACAAGTACAAAACTACTAAACATTCGCGGACGTGTTTCAAAATCAGTAGAGTATTCGATTCTCTGATTCGGTGTCGATTTTGTGATCCAGATTTTTCCTTTTCCGCGAATGTCGGTCCAACTCAGCGCCGCGTCCTTGCCCGACTTTTGCCCATTAAATTTCATCTCAAGGTCGACGATTTCGGCGGGGTTGAATTGGCGCGACCAATTGGGCCAGTTTTCTAACGAATTTAACTGAGCAAAAATTGCCTCTGGTTTACCCGCAATCGCGAGTTCGGCAGTGAATGAAAAGGAACGCGGAATCAAGCACCCAATAAATGCAAAAAACAAGATAACCGAACCGAAGAGCAATAACGCTCGAAAATAATACTTAAGCATTGGTGGATTACTGGACCATTTGATGAAAAATCCTCGTTGGCAAGTGGTTGCGGCCGTTAAGGTGCTTTCGTAAGACGCTTGATTTCTAAATTTCGAAACTCGACTGGGTCACTATGCCCTGCGAGTCCAAAGTAACCAGCGGTGCGATCTTTACCGGGATGTGGTCGATCAGCCATAAATTGGGAAGCCTCGTTTAGATCACAATCAAGGATGATCGTTCCATTTAGCTCAACTTTGATTTTAGAACCAGAGACCGTCACTTCTTGAAAATTCCACTCGCCGACCGGTCGCTGGTAACCGCGATGAGCGGCAACCATACCGTATGCCGACCCATGGTATTGGCGATCATCAAGTTTGCTGAACTTTTCTGCGGTGTTGTCGAGGACTTGCAGCTCACACATACCCTGATAAGCCGTGTCACCTTTACCCGGATATCGAATTGCTAAACCATTATTTCCCCCGGGAGGAAGTTTGAATTCAAGACGGGCGACGAAATTATCATACTCGCCTTCGGTATGAATCGTTCCTCCTTTTCCTTTTTTACAGCGAATGCAATTGTCAATGACCTCGTAATTATCAAGAGGTCCTTTCCATCCGGTCAGGTCGGTACCATTGAAGATTGATTCGAAGCCTTTATCGTTTTTTGAAGCGAGAATTTTATTCGCTTCTTTAGCACTGAGTTCACGGGCGTAGATGTTGCGCCACTTAATTTGGCCACCGTGGGTTTGCAACTGAATCGGGCCTTTCGCGATGAGTGGAAGTTTGCTCTTTTTCCCCCAATAGTTGGCCATGATGGCATGATCAACAACTTGTTTGTCATTCAGCCAAACACTTGTTCGCGAACCGATTTGTTGAATTTTAACGCGATTCCATTCCCCGAACGGGTTGTCCGCTAATACCAGTGGATCTTTTCCCGCCGAGCCACCTGGGTTGTTCCAAAGGCCTCCCGATCCCTTATCGGCTCCAAGCTTAAATTTGTTCTTGTCGGTGTAGTCCCAAATCTGCACTTGAGGGGTGGCTTTCAAATAGATGCCACTGTCAGCCAATGCGACGGTTTTGTACTCAATTAAAAGTTCAAAGTCACCAAATTCTTTTTCCGAAGTCAAGAATGGGCCTTTGCCATCGTTAATGATCTCTCCATTTTCCACTCGCCAAAATTCACTTGTGTTGGCTTTTGCATCGGCGATCCGTTTGGCTTTGGCAGCACTATCCATTTTTGACAGACTGCGGGGATCGTAAGTCTTGATCGCATACCAACCATCGAGGTTTTTCCCATTGAAAATTGGCTGGAAAGCATCGCTGTTACCTTGACCAAAACTTTGGCTGGAACCGCAAATGAGAATTGCGAATGCAGTTAAAACAAAAAGTGAGTTCACGAAGTGAGCTGGCTGTTTTTTATTCAATGTTTTCTCGTCAGTTTTAGCGTGAAAGTGGCATTAGATTTGACTACAACATCTTAACCTTCCAGCAAGTAGCGGACTACCAATCTTTAAAATTTTTAGTAATCGCATACACAACTATCTTGTGTTTTTATCTCGAAAATCAAAGTCACCCGAATGAATGATCCATTGAATCCGGAAATCTCCGAGGAATTTGCCCGCTTGTCCGTTGATTTGCTCAACCAGGCGACTATCAAAATCAAACATTGTGTAGACCAGTTGACAGAAGATCAGGTTTGGTGGCGTCCTCAACCAGCGATGAATAGTGTCGGAAACCTTCTGGTTCACATAGCGGGAAACTTAAGGCAATGGGGAGTAGTGCCGTTCACACTGGTCACGGATCATCGGGATCGAGAATCTGAGTTCTCCCCCGAACTCCGAAGAGATGTTACCGAGCTGATTCAAGAATTAGATTCGCTTGTGCAGACTGCGAAAGAACAGTGGCATTATTTATCAGTTAGTCAATTAAGCAGAGTAATTAATATCCAAGGGTTCAGTGTTTCGAGAATGCAAGCGATCATTCATGCGTCCAGCCACTTTGTAGGTCATAGTCACCAAATCATTCAACTAACCCGATTGCAGCTCCACAACGAATACAAATTTCACTGGACTCCAAATAAACCTCGGGGAGAGTTGCCAATTTAGGGGCGATTCAGTCCCAAGGCTCGTGACGTTTCGGAGATCCCCAGGGCCAGGCTTGCTCAAGTGGTCCCAGTTTGTCGAGGAGCCACATCATTGAGAACATTGCTCAAAGTGGGTATGCAGGAGGGCAGTCGCGTTCATCTTTGCAGGGAAGTGCTAGCGTTTAACTGCCATTATCCAGAAGCGTACCTCGGCTGGCTCACCTAAAGAATTGATCTAGGTTGAAAAATTCAGGTGGATTAGATTTATGCTGGACTTAATCCGCTTTTAAATTTACAGCTTTTCCTAATTTGTATTTTTCAGATTTTGGAAGGGTGTTGGTATCCGGATCGAATGGAATCGGCGGTTACGTGATTGGTGAGCAATCATCAGATCGATTGACAAATGGAGTTGAGCAATGAAGCTTACTGACCTTTTCATTGAGGGCACTCGCCACCAGCCAGATTTTAAACTTGGGCCGTTCTCCGATGGAGTTTCGTTGATCTGTAGCGATTACCGCGTTGGAAGAGCAGGTATTCTCGAGTTTTTTCGAGACGCTTGTCTCGGACTGAAAGCTGATTTCGACCCTTACGGTACTCATAATCAAACAGGGAGTTTGGGGGTTCGATTTGCGTCGGTCTCCTGTGAATTAAATCGCGGTCAGGAATCTCAAACGGTGATTAAGCGGCGTTTTGATAGCGGCAGCGGACATCAATGGGATGCTGATGCTTTGGCAGACTATTTAGCTCCCGTCGATTCAGAGCTGTTTGATTCTGTGTTTTGTGTAAGTTTTTTAGAAACGGCTGCCAATGCGCGCAGACTCGCCAGTGCTTTGCATCGAGAATTAGGGGTTCCGATTGGTAAGGACTCGGTTGCAGAGCGTGATGCTGTGATCAAGAGAGAGCGGGATTCGCAAATGCGATTGGAGCAATTGTCTGCCCTTCGAGCGCGAATTGAGACGCTTGAATTAGAGCGCCGCAGAATTCTAGACAATTCTCGTCGAGATCAAAAAAAGCAATCAACCGAATTGAGTTTGGTTGAATTAGAAATAAATAATGTTGTTGCTGCGATTAATGAAATCGGGCAACAGCGCGCTGGCCTGGTCAGTGAGTGTAATGATCACGAGATACCTGCAGATTTAAATCCCATTCATTCCTCCGGTGAAATGAATGGGGGAACGCCTGTTAGTCCCGAACTGTCATCACTTTATGCACGCCTCGATCATGTTGAGGATCAAATTCAATGTTGGAGAAAGTTTCAGCTGAGTGTTCAGAAACAGCGGGTGCAGATACGTGATGAAATGGCTGTATGGAATGGATTGACGCTTGATTCCGGTCAACATCCCTATCATCATTCTCGAGAAATATTGGTCTCCTTGGAAAGCAAGGTAGATGAAGTTGATCGCAATGCTAAACATTGGGGGGATGCGGCGGCTGCTCGGGTTGATACCGCCAGTATGGCGCGGACGGTTGGCGCAATCTGTGACAGTATGCGTGAAGATTTGTATGGCTTGTGCGACGAATTGGCACATCAATACAAGCATATGCGTCATAAATCTGCGGCCGCTGAGTTAAAGCAATTGCGGGCGCTCTACAACGAAATTGGTTCCAACTTACAAAAATTGGCTCGTGAAAGAAAATCTATTGCAGCCCTCATTCGAGAGTCGGATGTTTTCGGGGCAAATTTGATTTCCTTGAGTGACACCGGTTTTATGGCTTCGGCGCGAACGCTGGGTTATGAAAAAGCTCGAGATCGATATTTTGCAGAGACAGCTCTAAAAGTAAGCAGAGCAGGGGGCACTGAAGATGATTTTCAAGAACGCATAAATTCAATCGACCGACGTCGAGCAGAATTAATAGCAAGCGCTCGCTCATTGGATACCGAGTTAGAACTTTTGCGCCAAAGACATCTGTCTTTACTTGAACAGCGTGCGGAATTAATCGAGTTGGAGAAACCATTGGATTGGTCCGCAAAGATTCAAGAGATTGACCAAACGCTGATTTCATTAAGATATCAATGCGAAGCGCTAAATAGTCATGGAGAGATTGAACTGCCATCAGCCAATCCTATTGTCGAATTGGCGAGTCATGCATTGGAGCGTTTAACCGAAGGAGAATTCGACGCAATTTGGCTGGGGTATTCACATCAAACCGGGAGTGTGAGCGAGCTGACCGCGACTGCGGTCGAATTAAACGTGAGAAATCGATTGGGGCATGAGGTTGCGTTTTCACAATTACCGTCGGGACTCCAAAATCACGTCTATTTAGCCCTTGTTTTCGGAGTCAAGAATCACTTGCGCGAGAATGGAATCGAGATTCCGACCTTTATCGATCACGCTTTTGACCACCTCGCCGACGATGTTATTCAAGATTTTCTTGAACGAGCGGAAAGCCTGCTGGGGGCGGGACATCAGGTGATACTGCTAGGGCGTTCTCTGGATAACACCTCGGCGCTGCCATCGAAAGTCTTCACGATCCCTGCAATCTCTCCGGCTGCCGAAAATGTTGCGGCTGGGGTAGTTCATGATACTGTTGAGGGGCCGACCGTCTCGATCGTTACGGAACCCGAATGGCGCCCCGAAGATTTTGTGGCGACCGAAGTTTATGCGGCTGGCTTTCTACCCCGCCCATACCCGCTCTCAAAGTATCCGAGGTCTCAGGCTCAATGGGCCGTTGAGGAAGAAGATTCTCTCGTGAGTCTGCCATTTCCAGTTTCCGGTCAAAAACAAGCTGCGGTTGGAGAGGGCGATGCCTCACCCACATCACCGTATCATCCCGCCGTTTCTTCGGTATCAGTTAGTATGATTGGGGACCGACTGGGTTATGTCTCTAGGATTGACGAAACAACCAAGCTGGATCGATTGGGATTTTTCGATCCCAAGCAACTGAGACTGTTTCACGATCAAGGAATTGAGAGTGTCGGTGATCTGTTGGTAGTCGATGAGGAGATCGTTGGAGAACTCAACCTCCACACTGAACAGCTCGACAGATGGCAAGCGCAGTTGTGGCTTTTGATGCATGTCCCGGGGCTCCGGACACCTGATGCAAAAGTGTTAGTTGCCTGTGGTATTACAGAACCAGAGCATTTAGACACTTCGTTTCCACAGCAGATTCTGGAACGAATCGACCGTTTTTTCTCAACCAGTGAAGGTCGGCATTTTGGAGTCAGCCGAGATTCAATAACGCTCGACCGAATCAACGATTGGTATCGATCACTCGACCGCATCCGAGCGAAGGCTGAAGGTACCGATACTGAACCGCAGGAGCTTAAGATTCGTCCTGGTGGAGATTCGCGGGGGAGTGGTCATGCACCGGGTAGCCGGAAGCCGTACCAGCGGACTGCACGGGGGTACCAAGCCCGGGATTTCGCACCCGATGGCAATTTAATCAAGTTAAACCGTGCTTCAAAAACCGCGAGACTTGCCAAGAACAATCAACAGCCCATGCTGGCTCGCCCACCCCGCATGCATTCAAACGCTCCGGTTGCCCAGATCGTTCCAAGCCTGCCGCCAGTGCCGGTACAGGATGTTGCCAAGACCAGTCGAAGTAAGCCAAGAGCAAAAAAGAAAGATACTAAACCCACTGCACTCAAGTTCTATCTCGACTTAAGTGATCATGTCGAAGCAGCTCCATCGATTGGCCCCAAAACAGCGGAGAGATTCGAGAAAATTGGAATCAGTACAGTCTCCGAGTTTTTGAAACATACTGCAGAATCGATGGAGGCGAAGCTAAACTATAAACGCATCTCAGAGAAAATTATTCGGGTATGGCAACATCAAGCGAGGTTGGTTTGCCGTATACCCAATTTGCGAGGTCATGATTCTCAATTGCTTGTCGCCTGTGGCATCACCGAGCCGGAAACCCTGGCGACCATGCAACCCCAAGCATTGTTTGAAATCGTCGCTCCCTTTGCTGAAACCAAGGAAGGCCAGAAGATCATTCGCAATGGTAAAAATCCTGATTTGGAGGAAGTCACCAACTGGATTAGCTGGGCTGCCGACTTCCGTTCACTGCAAGCAGCGTAAATTCATTGGCGCTGTAATTTCAGAGAATACATCGATTAGGAAATTCCTTAAATCTGCGGCCCTGCATTGAGTACTTCTTCAGAGGCTTTATCAGCGTAAGCGGTAAAGTTATCGCGGAACTTTGTTGCCAGTAACTTTGCCGTTTCTTCAAACGCGACGGCATCTTTCCACGTTCCCCGTGGTTGGAGTATCTTTCCTGGAACGCCGACGCACGATTTTGGGATTCGCAGCCCAAAAATTGGATCGGTGGTGTAGTCGGCAATCGCGAGCGATCCGTTATGAATAGCGTCAATAATCGCGCGCGTGTATTGAAGGCTGATTCGCGAACCGACTCCAAACGCTCCGCCGCTCCAACCGGTGTTGACCAACCAGGCACTGGTTCCGTGGAGTTGCATTTGTTCAGCTAATAACGTGGCGTATTTGGTTGGGTGCCAGACTAAGAACGCAGCGCCAAAGCAGGCGGAAAAAGTTGCTTCGGGATCTTTGACTCCGACTTCGGTTCCCGCCACCTTTGCCGTGTAACCGCTGATAAAATGATACATCGCTTGAGCAGAAGTCAGTTTGCTCACCGGAGGGAGGACGCCAAAGGCATCGCAAGTCAGAAATACAATGTTCTTGGGCGAATCGGTGATGCAGGGAATCCTGGCGTTATCAATGTACTCGATGGGATAGGAACAGCGTGTGTTTTGGGTCAATGACACATCGTTGTAATTAACTTCGTGGGTGACTGGGTCCTGAACGGTGTTCTCAAGCACCGAACCATAGCGGATCGCGTCAAAGATTTGGGGCTCTTTTTCTTTCGAGAGGTTAATGCATTTCGCGTAACACCCTCCTTCGATATTGAAGACGCCATCGTCGTTCCAGCAGTGCTCGTCGTCTCCAATGAGTGGTCGCGATGGATCGGCCGACAGTGTTGTCTTTCCAGTTCCCGACAGTCCGAAGAACAGTGAGACATCGTGTTTTTCACCAACGTTACACGAGCAATGCATCGACAGAATATCTCGTTTGGGCATCAGATAATTCATGATCGTGAATACGCCTTTTTTCATCTCACCGGCGTATTCAGTTCCTAAAATTACCATTTCACCGCGATCGAAGTTAATCGAAACGGAAGTGGTGGAATCGACGCCCTCAATCGAGGTGTCGGCAGAGGCTTGTCCAGCATTGTAAATAATGTAGTCGGGTTCGCCGAAGTCAGCCAATTCCTCCGCCGTCGGTCGAATCAACATGTTGTGCATAAATAAAGCGTGATAGGCGCGTGAGCAGATGACGCGAACTTTAAGGCGACAGTTGGGGTCCCAGCCAGCGAAGGCGTCGAGAACATAAAACTGTGGGCAGTTGTCGAGGAAATCGACTGCCTGTTGTTTCACTTTTGCAAACGATTCTTCAGGCATGGGGATATTGATCTCCCCCCACCAGACATCATCGTTAATGCTCTCTTGCTGAACGATCCGTTTGTCTTTAGGGCTGCGTCCAGTTTTATCACCCGAGTTGGAAGACAGTCCTCCGGTGCTGGTGATCATCCCTTGATCGAATTTGATGGCCTCTTCGTAAAGACGGGCAGGGGCTGTGTTTCGTAAAATACCTTCTGGAAATTCAGGTTGAGTTAATGAAGCAATTCTTGATTGGTTCGGTGTGGCCATGTGATCGTTCCTGCGTGGACCGGAAACGGGAGGCTTTACGAAAGAAAGCAATGTTGCTGCGAAAAATATCAGCAGAATGTTTCCGTGGAAGCTCCCTAATTGAGTCCATTTCAGTTAATGTTTTTGGATAAGTGATCAGGTTAACTACCTTATTGATTCTGTCAAAGCCAACTCGCCGGTCGAAGGCTCATATTTTTCCGAAGCTAAAGCAATCTTCGTGGTTTCCAAGAGAACTTCCATATGTTGAATAATTTTTCCCGCAGGTCGGCGTTTCACGGTAGGATTAGCTTGGCTAACCAAGGTGCTTTCAAAGAAGCCGCTTGGCCGTTTCTAATTTTATCGAAGAAAGAGTCACGGTATGTCCTCAACTCCAGGTGAGCGATTTCGAACGGCGATGGTCGAAGAGAAACCGCTACAAATTCCCGGCACCATTAATGCCTACACGGCGTTACTCGCTCAGCGTCAGGGATATCGCGCAATTTATCTTTCAGGGGCTGGTGTTGCGAACGCTTCGTATGGCATACCTGATCTGGGGATGACATCCATGTCGGATGTTTTGGTTGATATCGAACGGATTACTTCTGCCTGTGCGTTACCTTTGCTGGTGGATGCGGATACAGGTTGGGGGCACTCTTTGTGTATTGCCAGGACCATTCAGGCGTTCATAAAAGCGGGTGCGGCGGCAGTCCATATCGAAGATCAGCAGGCGGCCAAACGCTGTGGACATCGTCCAAATAAATCGATGGTGAGTACTGGAGAGATGGTTGATCGTCTGCATGCAGCGGTTGATGCTCGAACGGATGAATCGTTTGTGATCATGGCTCGTACTGATGCTTTGGCGGAAGAGGGGTTGGAGCGATCGATTGAACGTTGTCAGCGTTATATCGAAGCGGGAGCCGATGTTATTTTTGCCGAAGCTATCACCGATGCTGAGCACTATCGATTTTTTACCCAATCGTTGAGCGTGCCGGTGCTTGCGAATATGACCGAATTCGGAATGAGTCCGTTGATGACGGTCGAGCATCTTTCAAAGGTGGGGGTGGAATTGGTACTCTATCCGCTGTCTGCGTTTCGAATGATGAGCCGCGCAGCTGAAATGGCTTATGAGACGATTCGAAAAACGGGTACTCAGAGCAGTCTTCTCGATCAGATGCAAACTCGAGAAAAACTTTATGAAGTGCTGGATTATCACGCGTACGAGCAAAAAATAGACGACCTATTAAATAAGGCTGATGCAGAATGACAGTTAAGAAAAAAACAGGTGGACTTGCAGGTGTTGTTGCTGGTGAGACTGCCATCGCAACGGTTGGTAAAGAGGGCAAAGGTCTAAATTATCGTGGTTACTCAATTCATGATCTAGCGGCGGAGGCGACATTTGAGGAGGTCGCTTTTCTACTTCTTTATGGTCACCTTCCCCTGAGAAAAGAGCTGGACAGCTTTACGGCAAGACTTGTCAGTGGACGCCAGTTGCCGGACGCTTTGTGTCAAACGCTGCGTTCAATTCCAGCGGATGCCCATCCCATGGATGTTCTTCGCACCGGATGTTCGATGCTGGGTGTTTTGGAGCCTGAGACATCGTTTAGCCAGCAAGAGCAAAAGGCCGAACGTTTATTGGCCTGCCTGCCTTCGATGCTGGTGTATTGGTATCGCTTTGTTCAAGACGGGACGGAAATCGACTTCGATTCAAACGAGACAAGCATTGCTGGATACTTTCTCGAAAAAATGCATGATACGACGCCATCAGATCTTCATCGTCGCGTGATGGACGTGTCGCTTGTGTTGTATGCCGAACATGAATTTAATGCGTCTACCTTTACCGCCCGAGTTTGTACGGCGACGCTTTCTGACTTATTCTCTGCAATTACCGGGGCGATTGGAACACTGCGGGGACCATTGCATGGGGGAGCCAACGAAGCGGCGATGGAGTTGATCGAGAAATTTCAAACGCCAGATGAAGCAGAAGCCGGCATTTTGGAAATGTTGTCGAGTAAAGCGTTGATTATGGGATTCGGCCATCGAGTCTATTCGATATCAGATCCTCGTAATGAAGTGATTAAAGGCTGGGCAAAGCAGCTTTCGGAAGCCAATGGTGACACGGTACTTTATCCGGTTTCTGAGCGAATCGAGCAGGTGATGTGGCGAGAGAAAAAGTTGTTTCCCAATCTCGATTTTTACAGCGCCTCGGTTTACCATTTCCTTGGAATACCGACCGAGATGTTCACTCCAATTTTTGTCCTCTCGAGAGTCTCTGGTTGGGCCGCACATGTCTTTGAGCAGCGCTCCAATAACCGTCTTATCCGCCCCGGAGCGGAATACATTGGTCCTGATCAGCTCGATTTCGTAGCAATCGACGATCGCGATGCAGCAGGAGATTCCGTGTAAGTAACAGCGCGAACAAGTAATTATCGACGCATTCTTATTGGTATTACTCGTCCAATTGTGCCGCTGCCGATTGGTCGACAAAGAAGAAAAGCTCACCTTGCGGAACGATGTGAGAGGTGGGGTAATCTCGATAACGGCCCGATTCTTGTAGGATTTCTGCGAGAATTGGGGCCTTGCTTTGACCAGTAATCAGGAAATATATGCAAGAACTTGCATTGATGATCTTGCCCGTGATCGTGATGCGTTTTTGCCCACTCTCTGGATGCGTTGCAACTTCGCAGATTCGTTCCGATTCGAGGAAGTTAATTTCATGCGGAAAGATGGAAGCCGTGTGCCCGTCAGCACCCATGCCTAAGATCATTATATCGAAAGCAGGGATGTCGTTGCTGTTTTGGGAAACAATACTTGAGATTTCTTTCTCGTAACGCGACGCTTCGATACTCGGCTCGTCTTCTCCACGAACTCGATGGATGTTGGTGGAGGGAATATTTATTTTTGACAAAAGTAAACGACTGGCTTCGCCAAAATTGCTTTCCGCATCATTAGGGGGAACACATCTTTCGTCTCCCCAGAAGAAGTGAATTTTGGTCCAATCGACTGAGTTGGCGTGTTCTTCGGCAAGTACTTGAAATAGAAGCTTAGGTGTACTGCCTCCAGAAAGTGAGACAGTGATCAATTCCTGGGTGGAAGACAGGGAGTGAAGTTTAGCCACAAATTCGCTGGCGAATGAGCGAGCGACTTCAGGGTTGTCAGAGTATTTTTTGATGACGGGTTTCACGGTAGTAATCCGGTTTGGGTTGCGAATTGGACAGTTTAAAGATTTTGTAGGTTAATGATTCGCGAACAAGTGGCGAAATTTTTGAGGGATTTTCTTTCGTTCACCGGCAGCAAACCGCACTGGTTTTTGGTCGTTAAAATTAAATGTGTCCTGAAACCATGGGCGACTGTAAACGAGGTAGAGGATGGGGCGAGCGTAATCTGCATTGTTTGCCATGCCGCCGTGAATTACGCGATAGTCCATCAGATAAGCATCGCCACGGTCGGGTGACGGAACACTTGCTTGTGACCACTGAGGAGATTCCGACAAAGCGCCAAGTTCCTGCCGAGCGGTCGCCCTTCGGTGGCTTCCTTCCCAGATCGCAGTGGAACCAGTTTTCTGGTTAATGTCAACTAACGGGATGACGACCGTCAGGGCATAGGGAGGAATACTTCCGCATGCTTCGGGAGACTCAAACAAAGGGGGATGGTCAAAGTGAATTGGCTGGTGCTGCGCGCCTGGGAAACTGAGCACTGAGCCAAAACTGGAAATCACACACTGGCTCCCCAAGATAGATTGCACCAAGGGAAACAAAATATCGTTGGCGTATAAAAGAGGATCATTAAACGGCGGCTTTAGTTTTATGGAAATCATGAATCTCTGATCTCCAACTACTGCGTGTTTTTTCCTTAATTTCTTGATGGGCTGGTCGGTGTAACTTTGCTGATAAGCACCGGCTAATTCGTCCACGAAAGACCGAGGAATAGCATTTTTTAACCATAACGCTCCATGTTCGAGGAATAGTTCTCTAGCATGGTTCTGCGTGCTTTCGAGCAATTGTTGTGTCTGAAGCTCGGTTTTAGAGACGGCAATTGTTGAATTCATGGCAATCGAATGCAGACGGCAATGGGTGGATGGCGAAACCGCCGAAGTGTGCCTTATTCTACAGTCTACGGAATTCAGAGTCAGGTATTGGTTGGATATTTGTTTGAGTGGTCTGTTGTATTGAGGCATCCAAAGTTTTTACAAATCTAAGGCGGTTTGTTGAGGTCGTTACGTAATTACCTAGAGGCATTGTCTCTGTTTCGATGTTGAGAACTGGTTTTTGTAGGTTGGGTTTAAGTTGAAATCCCATTGCGGATTCATTTAATGCGTTGGGTTTGGTAGGATTTATAGCTCACGTGAGCCAAGTATAAGGGGGAGTGATGTTGTTCGTGCACCACCGTCGAGTTTTCATGCTGATTCTGTCTGTCTTTTGCATTAGTGGATGCGATATGCAAACACCGGCAGATAAAATTCAAGTATGTTTTGACGAAGTCAAAAGTGCGACTGCTGAGTTTCATCAAAATATGGTTGAAATTACAGACCAAGCCTCAGCGGAGCGGATCCTGCCTGAATTAGAAGCAAGCCACCAACGACTAGCTGAAGCCTTTAATGCTCTCGACGAAGCGACGTTGACGAGTTCCCGAGGGGCTCGGAAAATAATCATGGAGGTAGAAGATTACAAGAAGGATCAGCGAGAACTGTTGAGAATCCAATTCGATCGGCTGAAAGAAGATGAATTCGTTAAAGCCGTGGTTGAGCCTTTTATGCGGAGGATAAACGCGTTTAAGGCGATGTAGACTTTTACACTTTATCAGCGGTAAAACAATTTGCGTTAGCTTTTCTAACGCTATCTTCGATGGAGCGATGTGCAAGTGAGCGGAATGCCTAACGCGACCGGCCAATTGGCCGAAATTGTTAAATTGATCGGCAGACTTTGGCTGTTTGAAGTCAATCAATCAACCCTTGAGTCGATGTGTGGTTCAGAATTCCGTGAGGCTTATGAATCGCTTGGGGGCGAATTGCCTGAAGCTGTTTCAACAGAAATAGTCGAACAGCTTGCGATAGAATACTGTGAGCTATTGATCGGGCCGAAAGAACACATCTCACCTGTCCAGTCGATCTGGTCAGAGGCACAGTATCAAGCTGAGACGGCAGCGTCGATGAACCGGTTTTTCGACGTTTTGCCAGGCTACCGCCCTCAGTCTTCGCTGCAAGATCACATAGGCGTTCAATTTGATTTCTTGAGTGAATTGATGCGACTTGTGCGGGATCCTGAACAAGGGGAGGTTGTGCGGGAAGTGATTCAGTGCTTTGTTGATGATCATTTGAGTTGGTCATTGCCAATGTTTGAAAAAATTGTCTCTGAAACGAATTCTTCTTTTTATCGAGGATTGGCAATTGTCTCTGCCAATTTTGTAAAGGGTGTGTTGCCGCAATTAAGTATGGTGTCCACCTCCACGGACTAATGTTTCAAGAATTGTATTCCAGAGTTAAAAAATGAAGTTTGAATTATCAGCTGGTTGTTGCGTTTGTTTAGCGAGTATCGCGTTGCTTACCGTTGTTGGTTGTAATGAAGGTGGGACCCCACCTTCGGTTACGTCCCAGCCAGAGGTGTCGGATTCCAGTGGAAATTTGGATGTTGAATCACGGCAATTTGAGTTCGAATATGCTGCTGAAATTCAGGGCGTACCCAAAGATGCATCGGTTCGGATTTGGTTCCCCGTGGCTGAATCCAACCCTCAGCAAACCGTGGAGATGTTAAGCTCGGATGTCCCCGGAGAATTGACGTTGCACCGTGATGCGAACTATCAAAATCAGATCGGTTTCGTTGAACAGCAAATGGACGGAGATGGGAATATTCCGTTTGGAATTAAATATAAAATTAATCGAATAGAAGCGGGGACTGACGGCTCTGAATTGTCATTGAACCCAAAGGAGAAGGGACTGTTTCTGAGTGCGAATGCCATGGTTCCTGTCGAAGGAAAGCCTTTGACACTTCTTGCCGATAAACAGCTTCCGGAAGATCCGGTGGACGCTGGACTACTGCTGTATGATACGGTTGAAAGTCACATGACTTACGACAAATCAAAACCGGGTTACGGGAAAGGTGATGCTGTGTGGGCCTGTGATAGTCAAACGGGAAACTGCACTGATTTTCACAGCCTGTTTATTTCGTTAGCTCGCAGTCAACAAATTCCTGCAAAGTTTGAGATCGGTTTCCCAATTCCGACGGGTCAGCAGAACGGGAAAGTTGGAGGGTACCATTGTTGGGCTTGGTTTCATGCTGATGGTGTTGGGTGGACTCCAGTCGATATTTCAGAGGCGGACAAGAATCCGTCGATGAAGGATTATTATTTTGGAAAGTTATCTGCGGATAGGGTGACGTTTTCCAAAGGACGCGATATAGAACTTGTTCCGAAGTCTGAGCATGGTCCGTTAAACTACTTCGTCTACCCGTACGTCGAGGTAGATGGGGAGCCCTGGCCTAAAGAAAAAATCAAGTTGAATTTTTCTTTCCAAGAAACCCAGTAAAGTCACTCTCTCTCTAGGTAATTTCAAAATGAAACAGCACCGCACAATTGGCGTTTTTCTGCTTGGTTGCGCCGTTATCTGTTTTTTAATTGCCTGGGAGCGTTATTACTCGGCGGTTCAAACTGCTCAGGAAATCGCACGTGCTATTACCGAAATCGAATACGAGTCCGTATCCATGCCGATTGAAACGACGGTTAGTGGACTGCTGGGAGTTGCACTGGCAGTTGCCGGTATCGTATTAATAACGGAATATGTTCGCGGAAAAAGCAAACCTGACGATCTGCTCCAGCGGTAATTGAGTTGGTGAGGAAACCAATTGGTTTCCGTCCAATTTCACGTGGAACCTAAAACTTAGGCCATTGTTTTCCAATTGCTTTTTGTTGGATTTGGGTAAGCTGTTTAATGCTTTTCTTGGCTAGCTTAATAAGATCTGCTAACTCGTTTTCACTGAAGGTTGCTTCTTCTCCAGTGCCCTGGATTTCGACGAATTGGCCGCGACCGGTCATGACGACGTTCATGTCAACACTGGCGGCAAAATCCATCGGGTAATCCAAGTCCGTGACTGGTTTGCCGTCAACGATCCCGACACTGATCGCCGCAATTGAATCTCGAAGTGGATAGACTTTGGGGTCGGGTAGATCTTTTTTGATTGAATTGATGGCGTCTACGAGCGCAATCATCCCTCCCGTGATGCTGGCGGTGCGAGTACCCCCGTCGGCTTGAAGAACGTCACAGTCAACTGTGATTTGGCGAGCACCTAGTGCTTCCAGATTTGCAACTGCGCGGAGGCTTCTCCCGATGAGTCTTTGAATTTCAGTGGTCCTGCCGTCGACCTTAGATCGATCTCTTCGTTTACGCGGACTGGTGCTTCCCGGAAGCATGTTGTATTCCGCTGTAATCCAGCCTTTTTCAGAGTTTCGCATCCATGGTGGAACATCTTCAGAGACACTCGCTGTGCAGAGGACAACGGTTCCACCACATTGGTAGAGGACACTGCCTGGAGTCTTGTTGGTGAATTTGCGTTTTACTTTGACTGGGCGTATTTCGTTGGCTTTTCGAGTCATGGTATTCAATCGTGCAGGAATAGTTTTTTTGAGAGTTGGGACTTTAAGCAGAACAGCAACTAGCTGGCTTTCGACGCTTCGGTAAGCAACCAGACTACAAGTCCCTTTTGGGCATGAAGTCGATTGTTTGCTTGCTGGATAATTGCGCTTTGAGGGCTGTCGATTACTTCTGAGGTAACCTCTTCGCCTCGCCTTGCTGGTAAACAGTGTAGGAATTTGGCACCGTCTCGAGCGGAGTTCATGATGTTCTGGTTGATTTGGTAGCCAGACAGATCAGAAAGGCGCTGCTGTGATTCGGCCTCTTGTCCCATGCTTGTCCAAACGTCGGTGTAAACGAAAGCAGCATCCGCTGCAGCGGCGACTGCATCGCTCGTTTGTGTGATGATTGGCGAACCAGCAGCCTCATTGAGTTGATCAATGAAGGACGATTCAAATTGGTATTTTTCAGGTGCACCAATTCGCAGTGGGATGTTTAGTTTACTACACGCTACCGCGAGACTGTAAGTTACGTTGTTGGCATCTCCAAGATAAGCGATGCTCACATCGCTTAGACCGCCTGCTAATTCCTGGATCGTCAAAATATCGGCGAGAGCCTGGCAGGGGTGGGAGACATCGGTCAATCCATTAATAATTGGGCACTCGCTGAACTCGGTGGCTTCAACGACTTGTTGGTGGCTCTTGGCGCGAATGACGAGGACGTCGAGGTAGCTGGTAAGAATTGGCATAAAGTCGCAGAGCGGTTCGCGCTTGCCCCAACCAACATCTTCTCCAAGGAAAAGTGCCGAACCACCGAGTTGTCGAATCAACGTCTCAAAACTGACACGCGTCCGGAGGGAAGGTTTCTCGAACAGTAGGCCCATAACCTGATGTTCCAGCAATCCTGGTCGGTTGCCCTCATTAAGCTTAGATTTTAGATCTGATGAAATTTCCAGAACCCGACGAATTTCTTCGCTGGAAAGGTCAAACAGGGAAAGCACATGTCTCATGCGATGTCCTTTTGCATATCTCAGAGAGATGGATGGAAGGTTCAAGTCTGGTTGGAAATGACGGTGCCGATGCCGCTGCTGGTGTAAACTTCGAGCAATAACCCGTGCCGAAGAGAGCCATTAACTATGTGTACTTTTCGAACTCCGCGGTCAATGGTCTCAAGGCATGCTTCCACTTTGGGAATCATTCCGTCGGAAATCGTACCATCGGCTATTAACTCTAAAGCTTCCGATTTGGTAAGACTTGAAATAATAGAATCCGGATCGGACGGGTCTCGAAGGACTCCGGGGACATCTGACAAAATTACCAGTTTGTCTGCGTTAAGTTCCTGAGCAAGTTTGGTCGCAACGGTATCGGCGTTTACGTTAAGTTTTTGCCCATCGGCATCGACACACATTGACGGGATAAATGGGGTTTGGCCGGCGTAGCAAAGGTTGTCAATTACCAATCGGTCAACTTTTGTGACTTCACCGACGAATCCGAGGTCGACGGGTTGCCCGTCATTTCCGTTTAGTTCTAGTTTTTTACCGGTTAAGACTGGAGTTGAATCGAAGTTTAACGTCATCGCGCGACCACCGATTTTTTCAAATTCGTCGGCCAAAAATTGATTCGTTTCCTGTGCGAGGACCCGCTCGACGATGTCGAGCGTGGGGGCGTCTGTGTATCTTCTTCCTTCGACGAAACGCGGTTCTATTCCGGCCTCTTTCATGGCAGCTGAAATCCGACTACCTGCCCCATGAACAACAACGGGGCGCATTCCCACGGTTTCCATGAAATGAATGTCGAGCAAAATGTGGTGGAGCGCATCGATGTCATCGAGCATGCTACCGCCCAGTTTGATGACGGTGGTTTTGTCTCGAAACATTCGGATCCAGCCGAGTGCTTCGATTAAGGTGTTTGCTTTTTGAATTGCCTGTTCCACGGTGTTCGTTTCTTTTGAGTGTTGAGTCTGCGACTTGCGTAGAGCAATGGGAAAGCTCACCATCCTAGAACTTCCGATGGGCCGGTGCAAGGTTCTAGATATTGGTCGTCCAATTACCCGGATAGTATCCGGCCTCTGAAATCAGGCTTGAGTAGGTTTACTACTTTGGTGAAATGACCCCAAAAGATTACTAAATCGAACGTTAAAGGAGTGCCGAGGGTTAAGCGATGGCGGCGTCCTTATCAGTGATTTTTTCCCACTCACGGGCTAAGATTTCGACCGAATCACGAATCTGCTTTTCAGTATGGGCTGCAGTCATGAAAATTCTAACTCTAGTTTCCTTCTCCGGCACAGCGGGATAAAGAATGGGTTGAGCGTTGATTCCATGATCGTACAGGGCTTCTGAGAGACGCAAGGCTTTAAGGGAGTGACCGGTGATGATCGGAATGATCGCAGTCCCCTGAGCCATGCCAGTATCGAGCCCGGCTTCTTTGGCGAGCCTGAGGAACAGTTGGGCATTCGATTGTAACTTGGTAACCAATTCAGGTTGTTTCTGTAATACCCTCAGAGAGCCAAGCGCCGCTCCGACATTGGCGGGAGGCATGCCGGCGGCAAACACGTAGCCTGGCGTCGTATAACGAAGGTACTCAATTAACGAGCGAGAGCCTCCGACGAAACCGCCGCAACTGCCGAAGGATTTGCTCAAGGTGCCCATCCAGCACTCAATGTCATCTCGTTGGACGTTATATACTTCTCCCAGTCCCCGCCCCGTCTCGCCAAGTGTGCCAATGGAGTGAGCTTCGTCGAGATACAACCAAGCCTTGTATCGTTTCTTGATCTCAATGAATTTTGGTAGATCCGGGTAATCCCCGTCCATGCTGTAAAGGCCTTCAATGATGATCAGTACGCGTCGGTACTCCCCACGACAACTGCGAAGAATATTTTCCAAATCTTCCCAGTTATTGTGCTCGAATGGTCGACGTTGAGCGCCGGAAAGCATCGCACCCTGGATCAGGCTGTTGTGGGCAAAACTGTCGTGAAGAATCAAATCGCCGCGTCCAACCAGATGTCCAATGATTGACTCATTGCAAGCGTGACCGCCAGGAAACGTGATTACATCTTCAACGCCGAGGAACTCGGACAATTCCTTTTCGAGTTGTTTATGAATTGTTTTTTCGCCTGAGACAATTCGACTAGCCGAAACGCTCGTTCCGAAGTTATCAATCGCGTTCTTTGCAGATAAATTGACTTCGGGATCTCCGGAAAGCCCCAGGTAATTATAGCTCGCATAAGAAATTAGTTCTTTACCGTCTATTTCGGTCGTATCCCCGATGCGACCTTCATGAACACTGAAAAACGGGTTTCGAATTCCCGAATCTTCGATCCTTTTTCTGAGGCTTTGAAGTCGCATGAATTCAGGCATCTTTTCAAGCTTGTAAAACGATTCAGGGACCTCTCCGTTCGTCTTTTTTGTTCCCGCATATTTCTGGATCGCGGTGGCAACTTCGCGAACGGTTTCAATGTCCTGCAGAACATGTTCCGGAATCTTCCCACCAAAAGCGCGCTCGAGTGATTGGGCGACATCGAGACGGGCGAGCGAATCAAGTCCCAGTTCGAGAATGTTAGTGTCTATTCCGACCGTTTGAGTTTTGTCCGTTAATGCGGAGTGCACCTGTTCAATAACGGCTTGAACAACTTCGGGTGCAAGTTCTGAATCAGCAAGCGTTTCGCCATCGATTTCAGCAGGAGCATATTCCTGATTCGATTCTATGTTCTGTGACTCTTCCCAGAGACACCAGCGGGCAATGACATGGATGTCTTCGCCATTTTCAAAGTTTCTTTTACAGGCGTGTCTTTGGACTTTGCCGGAGGACGTTTTGGGAACACTATGGGCTCGCACCAAGACGATTGCATCTGGCGGCAGATCGTGCTCAAGGGCAACCGAGGTACGGATGCTCTTGATGACATTTTCCCATTGTTCTTTGTCGCGGGTGCGCTCGATCTCACAAACAATGACTAAATGTTCTCGATCCCATCGTGTGACTGAAAATGCGGCCGCTCCCCCTGAGCGTGTAAGTGGATGGCAAAGTTCAACGGTTGTTTCGATGTCTTGAGGGTACCGGTTTGCACCGCGGACGATAATCATATCTTTTAATCGACCGGTAACAAACAATTCGCCTCGATCCATAAACCCAAGATCACCCGAGCGGACATAGTACTTTCCATTGTCAGGTTTTAGTCGCGCCCGAAAGGTCTCTTGCGTTTCCTGTTCTTTTTGCCAGTATCCCTGGCCACAGCTTGGGCTGTTGATCCAGATCTCTCCGATTTTATCATCGGGCAGCGGGGTATGGTTTTCCGGGTGAACGATGAGGACTTCTTCTTCCTCGAGAACCTTGCCGCAACCGACTAATCGACGGGCATTTTCGTGGTTTTCATCAACGCGGAGAACGCGATGTTCGGACAATTCGTATTTGTCGAATGGTCTCACAATTGGAGCTTCTTCGTCCGACCCACCCGTCACAATTAGGGTGGTTTCAGCCATGCCGTAGCAAGGATAGAAAGCCTCGGGACTAAATCCATAGGGAGCGAACTTTTCGGTGAAACGCTCCATCACTGCAGCGCTAACCGGTTCGGCACCGTTGAACGCGACTTTCCAATTAGAAAGGTCAAGCCCTTCGCAGTCTTCTTCATCGATTTTCATCGTACACCATGCGTAGGCGAAGTTTGGTCCTCCGCTGGCAATCGACTTGTATTTAGAAATGGCACGCAGCCAACGAATAGGACGCGTGAGGAAAGCTACGGGGGACATTAAATTGTCTTCCGTTCCACAGTACATGGGGTTGAGAATGCCGCCGACGAGTCCCATGTCATGGTAGAGTGGAAGCCAGCTACAGATTGAACCCTTCCGTCCGGTCTGGAAAGCTCTTGTGATCATCCGGCAATTTGCAATGAGGTTGCGATGACTCAGCATCACACCTTTGGGAGAACCGGTTGACCCTGATGTGTATTGAATCAACCCAAGGTCGTCGAGCGAGGCTTTGGGTTTCACCCAGTCGTTGGCATACTCGGCGGCAACGGATTCTGTTGGCAGCCAAGGAATTCTCTGCAAGCCGGGAGAGTCCTTAATCCACTTTTCACAACTCTTGATCACTGATGAAACCGAAAGTGCAACCGATGCCTGCGAATCGTCTGAGATGGCACCGATTCGGGCCATGTTACGGTTGCGTCGTGGTGGAAATGCGGGGATCGGCGTAACGGCAGCGTAGTGACAACCAAAAAAAGCAACAATGAAATCGAGCCCCGGTGGATACATCATGAGCGCTCGCTTGCCAGCATAACCTCGGGAAACGAGCATTGCTGCAACAGCTTTGGCGCGGTGATCTAATTCTGCGAAAGTTAAAGTGGTTATTTCGCCATCCCCACCAATGAAGCGGTAGGCGATTTTCTCCGGCAATGCTGCGGCCCAATAACTTAGCCGATCCAGGAAATTGGTTTCCGGGGGTGAGTAAGGTGCAAATAGTTCTTCAAGTTTCACAGGGATTCAACTCCGAGTTCCATCGTGGGTTGCCTGAGACAGCATGTTCTCTTAAAGCTTCCAAATGAAGAGAATCTTGATTGCCTCAAAGCGGTAGAAATCAAATCGCCAAAGGGGACGATTGGTGGTGATTTCTCGCAAATAATTTCGCGTCATTATAGCAGTTTCCCATCTTATGTTCAGGGCTTCTTTTTTTCGGAAAATCCTGCTGATTTCCCGTCTCCGATACAGACTGAAAATCCCTCAGCCTTTCACAATACGTGCAATTTTAGGTGTGAATACTGCACGAATCGTTCAGCATGGGAGGCGAACTCACAATCGCCTGCTGGGGAGGCAAGCCCACCGCTTGAAAATGCCTCCACAATCGGTAACCACCAATCGGAGATTGTTATTAACAACAGTGGCTTCGAAATCAGGAGACCTTTAAGAAACAGTCAGTGCCGTGGGGACGTGCCTTTTTGCTACTGGAGGACTCCAAGACGATTCAAGTCAAAATTCTATTTGACTCTGGTCTCAATTCACGAATCGTTAGATGCTGACCGAGGCGAACGGCAGGGCGAAGGTCGCTGGCCAAAAAACGACGTTGCATCGGGATGTCATTCACGGCAAGACGGTACTCGACCACACGCGTTGTGCGATTCCAGAGAATGTCAACGACGCAAGCGATTTGAGGTTTTAATTTACCATTCTGAGATTTGATTTCGACCTGATCCCCCATCTCAATTTCAGTGCGAGAGACTTCCAACCACAATGCCGGTTTGCCCCGGAACGCCCGATTGCCATATTGGAATTTCGAGAAACCCAGTTCTCGATCCGAAGAGTTTTCGCAGGTGCTGCGTACGAAAACACGGTCACTCGGAATTAAACTGTCTGCTGTTTCTACATCATCGGGGTGAACCCAAGATGGAGTTTGTTCTGTCCACCAGAGGAAAACACCAAACTTGGACGGTTGCTTCAAATCACTGTTTGTGACTTGAATTCTAGATCCACCCCTCTCTGGAGGACTCGTCTCCCATGAAAAAGGGATGGCTAAGTTCGAATTGTCGTTCGTTGGTTTCAACCGAGGACCTCGATCGCAATTTAAGTCAGGCGAAGCTGGTATTCAAAACGCGTCGGCAACCAGCAACGCTAAGGAACAAAAAAAGCACGGGGTTAACCGTGCTTTCACCCTACTCGGAAAACCGAGTTTGTGTCCGAGTTTTATCTGGAAAAATAATTATTTTCCGATGCGAGCGATTAGGTCGGCAGTTCTCGAGCTGTAACCCCACTCGTTATCGTACCAACTGATGACCTTCACCATATTGGCTTCCCCTGGCAAAGCTTTTGTCATATCCGCAGCAAAAATTGAACTGTGAGGGTTATCAATAATGTCTGTCGAAACAATTGGATCCTCGGTGTATTCGAGCACACCGTTCATTGGCCCATCGGCGGCAGCTTTGATTGCTGCATTGATTTCTTCTGCGGTAGCTGATTTTTCTAAGTTTACCGTTAGGTCAACGACGCTTCCTGTGGGAACCGGAACCCGCATCGCCATTCCAGTAAGCTTGCCTTTGAGCTCAGGAATGACCAAAGCGACAGCTTCGGCAGCACCCGTTGAAGTAGGAATAATGTTCAGGGCAGCGGCACGTGCACGGTAGAGATCCTTGTGAGGCGCGTCCAAAACATTTTGGTCATTGGTGTAACCGTGGATTGTTGTCATCAATCCAGCAGTGATTCCAAACGTGTCGTTGAGAACCTTTGCGATCGGGGCAAGACAGTTAGTGGTGCAGCTTGCGTTCGAAATGCACTTCATATCGTCGGTGATTTGGTCGTCGTTGACACCAAGGACGCACGTTAGATCCGGTGCGTCTTTTGCAGGTGCGCTGATGACTACTTTGCGAGCACCTGCGGCCAAGTGGGAATCGTAACCCCCACGAGTTTCAGTCGCTCGGTTGCAGAATACTCCGGTGCTTTCAACCACCACGTCAACATTCATCTCTCCCCAAGGTAACTTGGCAGGATCGCGTTCCTCGAACACGCGGATCTTGTTACCGTTGACGATGAGATTCTCGTCGTCAAAATCGACGGTTCCCGGAAATCGTCCGTGGATACTGTCGTACTTCAGCATGTTTGCCAGAGACTTGTTGTTTGTGAGGTCGTTGACTGCGACAACGTCGAACTCGTCACTTCGACTCATCAAGTTACGGAACGTTAAACGCCCGATACGACCGAAACCATTAATTGCAACTCGAATCGCCACGACATTTCTCCAATATTGGTCAGTAATTCAAAATCAAAATTTTTTTTGGTGTAGGATAAAGCAGCGACCTTGAATCATAGGTTGACGTCGATGCTTGTGCGGTGACGATAACAAATTCTCGTAAACTACGGCAAGTGGGCGATATAATCGTAACCGCTGTTAAACCTGCTTTTGACAGCCCAAACTCCTGAAAATGATCGTGGAAAATCGATGACGGGCGGCTCAAACAAGGCGAATTGGCAGATTCCGCGAGGTGTAACGGCCTCGAATTGGGAATACGCTCAGGCGAAGCACATATCGGCCGGATATGACAAATTCCTCCTGGACGATCCATTAACCATGGTAGACAGGCAGATCCTCGACCGTTATCTCCCCAATCGGAAGGAGGAGGGTGGCGAAAATGCAAATTGGAACAAGCCGCTCATCGCTGATTTTGGTTGCGGAAATGGGAGGTCGCTGATCCCGTTACTAAACCGGGGGTATCAAGGAGTTGGCATTGATCTCTCCCTCCCGATGCTGAACGCTTTTCAAAAAAAAATTGGGATCGATCCGAATAAAGGGACGTCAGTTTTAAAAACAGGCGAAAACGACTGTTTTTGGCTTCAGGCTAACCTCGTCGAATTAGATGGAATCGTCGATGGAGCGTTTGATCATGGTCTCAGTCTGTTTAGCACGGTAGGCATGATTCGCGGCTATGAAAATAGACAGGTCTTTTTGGAGCACGCGCGACGAACCATTAAGCCTGGTGGCTGGTTTATACTTCATGCGCATAACGTTTGGTATCAATTGAGGTATCCAGGTGGTCTTCGTTGGGCTCTCGGGAATGGCATTCGTGCAATCCAGGGGAAAGCTGAGTTTGGTGATCGCGAGTCCAATTATCGTGGCATTAACAATATGTTCATCCACAGTTTTCGGCGCAGGGAGCTCCTAAAGTCATTATCGCTTGCAGGGTTTCGCGAGTTTGATTGGTTTGGAGTTAGGCCACATCAAGACCAACCCGTCGACGGTCTTCCTATGGGGCAGTCACTGAGATTGGTGGGGTGGGTGGTGGCGTGCCGGTGAATCCATTCCTCGCCTGCTCATCGACGGCGTTTTAACCTTGGATCTTTGAATTGATTACGCGGTTTCACAGGCCTAACTTGCTGGATGTACGATGCCAGCCATCGACTTTTTGGCGGGAGCTTTCTTTTTGTCCTAAGCATTTAGAAAAGACTTTCATTGAATTTGATCTTCAGGAGAACTTTGTATCAATGCGAAGCACGGTTACAATCAGAGCGTAGTTTGGAAATTGATGGAGAAGATTCAATATGACGCGGCGAGAGCAATTGGAGTCGATGCTGGCGGACTCACCAGAAGACACATTTCTTAGGTATGCTCTTGCAATGGAGCTTGAGAGTGAAGGTGAGAATGAGCGAAGTCTCTCACTTCATCAAGGACTAATTGCGGATGAGCCACCGTATGTTCCATCGTTCTTTATGAGTGGGCAACAATTGGCAGATCTTGACCGCACAGATGAAGCCATCGAGATTCTTAGGCAGGGTATCGAGCAGGCAGGTTTGCAAGGGGATGATCATGCAAAGGCTGAGATGATTTCTTTTTTGCAGTCGCTTGAATAAGCCGCCGAAATTTTCGGATCAAGAGTTTTTATTGATCGAAGCGTTTCCTGGCGACCGGGTGTTATGTTTTTGAACATTTATTCCACAATCTTGGTCCAACTGAAATGGATAGGGTGCAAAGCCTAGGATCGTAAAACTTTAGTTTTGCGCAAAAAGTTAGTGTTAAAGCGTAAGGGTTTTTCTAATTAACCATGTGTTGGGCGGCGTGAATGAGCGCGTATTGGTTTTCGAGAACCCCATTTTCCGCCTGCTCGTTTGTTAGCCAATGAGTTTTAATTTCGTTCATTGACACTGATCACCTCTTCCTCAACACTTTAACTTAACCAAACTGCCTACTTGGCTGCTTTCGGGCGCAGGGCGAATTAGCAATCGAGAGGCCTTAGTAATCAGCCAATGTGAAATGCGTTGGCTCGTTTAGTGCAATAATTAGCGGAATAATCTTCAAGCTTAGAAATCTTATTTAGATGAAATTGCCAGTGGCACACCCCGAATTTAGCGAATCTTCTTCGGATGAATTGTTGAACAGTGATTCACCGATTTCGGGCCACCGAATCGCATTTGTCGGTAAATTGGGAAGCATGAATCGCCGGGAAGCGCGAGAGTTAGTTCGTCGGCATCAAGGGTTGATGGTAGAGCGGATTGATCCTTCGGTTGACTTAATAGTTATTGGTGCGGATGTATTACCCCTGGGAGATGAATCTGAGTTGCTGGATGATTGGGTGATCGAGGCAAGTGCTCAAGGACGCGTCAGGGTGATTAACGAAACTCAGTTTTGGCAAGAGCTGGGAATCGTGGAGCCAGATCTGGATATCGGACGTTTTTACACGCCGGCAATGCTGGCTGGTTTACTGGGGTTGCCGTTATCAACTATTCGTCGTTGGCATCGTCGCGGGCTGATTACTCCAACCAGGCAGGTCAAGAAATTAGCGTATTTCGATTTTCAGGAAATCGCATCGGCGCGTCGGATTGCGCGTTTGATCGCGTCTGGTGCTACGGCACAATCAATTGAGACAAAGCTTTCACGTCTAGCTGGGCTTTACCCCAATCTTCAGCGTCCGCTGTGTCAGCTTTCCGTAATTATTGAGGGACGTCAACTGTTACTGCGGCAAGGGGGGGGCTTAATTGAACCGGGCGGTCAGATGCGAATTGATTTTGATTCGCTCGGACCTAACGAAGCCATGGATGATCAGGAGGTATCGTTTCCGATCAACGAACCGGTTCCTCCAGTTCCATTAGACGAGTTAGTCACGCCGGATGAGTTTCTCAGGGCAGCTATCGATTTTGAAGATGAAGACAATCTGGAGGGGGCGGTTGAAGTATACCGCGCGATGTCACTTGCCTTCGGGCCATCCTCAGATTCATCTTTTCGTTTGGCTGAATTGCTCTATCAGCAAGGTGATTTGCCAGGTGCGCGAGAGCGATACTATTTGGCAATCGAGTTAGACGAGTCGTTCGTGGAGGCGCGGGCGAGCTTGGGCTGTGTACTTGTTGAGTTGGGAGAGCAAGAGATGGCGATGGCAACTTTTTACGGAGCACTTGCGCATCATTCAGATTATCCAGACGTCCATTTTTATCTTGCTCGGTTGCTAGATGAAATGGATCGTGCGTCTGAAGCTGAGCCGCATTGGCAGAAGTTTCTCGAGCTCGCCCCCAAGAGCCCGTGGGCTGAAGAGGCTCGTCAGCGGTTAGGTGTTGACCAATAATCAGGCTCACCACGGTTTTTTAGCGAAGTTTTAAGCTCTTTAACGTTTTCAGACAGGAGAGGTTTCCTGTTTGACTTTAACGGTTAGCTAATAAATAACCTCTGTTAGGTTCTTGACGTTCTTTCTGGTTTTTCTTGCTAGGTTTGCAGATTCTTCCGATTGTATTAGCAGGGCATCGCTGTAGGTGTCCCGCGCGAATTTTCCAATGAACTCAGAAACCTCTTTTGACGCACTGTTTCATGACCCCACGAATCAAGCATAATTTAGCGACGGCTGGATTGGCTTGCTGGCTTTTAATCTGGACCGTTTCGCTTTCCTTTGCTCAGAAGTCCTATCCCACTACGCGTTACCGTGGTCAGCAATTGCTTGAGGAGAGACAGGTTTATGATCTAGGAAGCCAGTTGTATGCTGATTCGAACAGTGATTTCCAGGCCATGTCGCCTAGTCGATGGAGCACACCACCGGTAGCCGCCCGTCCCGCTATTGCCAGTCGAAAAGAAGGCAGCAATTTACAATCTAAGAATCCGGTTAAGAAATTATTGGGTTCCGGTGCGTTTCCCCCGAGACGGGATAACATGGATCAAAATCTCGATGCTTCGGTGGCGAACAAATCTAAAGATTCCTATTGGTCGCAAGCTGGA
>JAPOIJ010000211.1 GCA_029979005.1 Planctomycetota bacterium
AAAAATTATGGCGGTGAAGGGCTGGCAATTAAATGGTTGAAAATACAAGGTCCTTTGGAGACTTCGTGGCCTCCGGCGAGTACCCGAGAGTTTTTGCAGACACAGCAATACGAAAAGAAATGGGCCAAGGGTTTTCACTATTTCCAACCTAAGTACCTCAAATCCGAACGAGATCAAGCGAGAGATATCGTCTCAACGTTTGGCTTTCAACTCTACCGACGGCCCCTTGATGGTGGAGAGTTGGATAGACTGACCGAAATGGCTGAGTCGGAATTAGAAGCTGGCCGACCCCTTCATGAGGCGGTCCAAGTGCCGCTTCAAACGATGATCAGCTCTCCTCAATTTCTCTATCACGCTGGATCTCCGGGGAGGCTGGACGGGTACGCGTTGGCGACGCGTCTATCCTATTTTTTATGGAAGAGTATCCCTGACAAAGAGCTTTTTGAACTTGCTGCTAATGGAAGGTTGCTGGACAAAAAGGTTTTGGAAAATCAAGTGAATCGAATGCTGGACGATAAAAAGTCAGATCGGTTTATCAACGATTTTCTTGATCAGTGGCTCGGTTTAGGCGAAATCGATGCGACAACTCCCGATGAAAAATTGTTCCCGGAATACGATGATAATTTGCGACAGGCGATGCTGGGTGAGACGCGGTTGTTTTTCCGAGAGCTGATTGATGAAAACTTAAGCCCCGACCATTTAATTGATTCCAATTTCACTTTTATGAATCGACGATTAGCCGAGCATTATGGGTTGGAGCTGGAAGGTGAACAGATGGTCAAGGTGGCGTTGGCTGACAGCAGTCCGCGAGGTGGGTTAATGACGCAGGCAAGTGTTTTAAAAGTTACCTCTAACGGGGTTGTTACGTCTCCCGTCAAACGCGGGAATTTTGTGCTGGATAAACTGCTCGGTACGCCGCCTTCTTCGCCTCCCCCCGATATTGGTTCGATTGAACCGGACACACGAGGAACGACCACGGTTCGAGAAACCTTGGCCGCGCATCGAAATGTAGAGTCGTGTGCGAGTTGCCACCGAAAAATCGATCCGCCCGGATTCGCACTGGAGAGCTTTGACCCGATTGGAGGGTATCGGAACCGTTATCGATCCACAGGGAAAGGTGAAAAAACCAAACGCCAGTTCCGGGGCCGGCCAATTCGTGAATACCGTGAGGGTCCAGCGGTGGATGCATCGGGAGTTACGGAAGCCGGCGAAACGTTTAAAGGAATTAGAGAATACAAAAAGATTCTGGCCAATCAAAACTCGATGGTTACTAGTAATTTGCTAACACAACTGGTGGTCTATTCAACCGGCGCGGAGGTCCAATTCGCAGACCGCGATCAAATTGCCGAGATGACCCAGAATAACCTTAAGAGTTTGGGTGGAGTTCGGGACCTGATCCATACTCTGATTCAGAGTGAACTGTTCCTTAATAAATAAAGAGACCAGACTAAACGCCTGAGCAATTTGGAAGTGAATCAATGAGAAAACAACTAAACCGCCGAACCTTTCTTCGGGCGTCTGGCGTTTCCTTGGCATTGCCTTGGCTGGAAGCAATGCAGTCTGCGTGGGGCCGGAATAAAGATGCACCGCCCAAACGAATGATTTGTATCTGCACTGCCTTGGGTCTTCATGGACCGGCACTTTATCCTCAAACGGTGGGATCGAATTACGAGAGCACCGAGTATTTGGAACATCTCAAGCGTCATCGTGAGGATTTCACTTTGTTTTCCGGGCTGTCACATGTTGATCAGGGTGGTGAGCATGCAACGGAGCTTACGTTTTTGAGTGGGGCTCGCAATCCTGGCAAAGATGGTTTTCAAAACTCAGTGTCAGTAGATCAAGTTGCAGCAAAACATCTTGGATATGTTACGCGATTCCCTTCAGTGATGCTAAGCAGCGAGGGAGCAAGCAGTCAGTCGTACAACGAAAGTGGCGTGATGGTACCGGCAGAGTACAGCCCGGCCCGCTTATTTTCTAATTTGTTTTTACAAGGAAATGCCCGCGAGTTAAGTTTGCAAAAACGAAAACTAAGACAGGGCAAGAGTATTCTCGATGAACTGAAAGCTCAGGCTCGGTCGATGCAAAAGACGGCAACCGCGGCAGATCGCGATCGGCTTAATGAGTACTTTTCATCTATTCGAGATGCGGAGCGAGATTTAGCGGCGGCAGAAGTTTGGTTTGATCGACCCAAACCCCAAACCACGGCACAGCCTCCAAAGGATATTCCCAGCAAAGCGGATTTGATCGGACGAACTCGATTGTTATTTCAAATGATTCCATTGATTTTGGAATCGGATTCTTCCCGAATTGTTAGTGTTTTTATTCAAGATCATCATGTCGTGCCTCAAATAGAAGGCGTTAATTCCGAGCACCATAATCTTTCACACCATGGCCGGGACGAAGCCAAGATTGCTCAGCTGAAGAAAATTGAAACGGCCATTCTTGGTTGTTATGGGGGCTTGCTGGATCAACTGAAAATGAAAGAGGAGGCGGGGGCTCGCCTGTTAGATAAGACTACAGTGATGTTCGGCAGTAATCTTGGAAATGCAAATGCTCATGATCCAAGCAACCTGCCCATCTTTCTCGCCGGTGGCGGTTTTGAGCATGGGAAGTATGTAGCCTTTGATCGACGGAATAATAAGCCACTCAGTAATCTATATCTCACCATGTTAAATAGAATGGATATTCCCGTAGAGAGTTTTTCAACGAGTACGGGAAGTTTGTCATGGTCCTGAATTACCTTTGTTCATTTGCGAAAGAGGGTATTGCAAATATGAAGAATCGTCTTTTGTTGATGGTGTTTTGCGCGGTCGTCGTATTAATTGTTTCGGTTGACGCAGGGAGCGCTCAATCAATCGATGGAATGGAAAACCAGTGGCATCACTGGCGTGGACCGAGTGTTACAGGAGTATCGGCGACTGCTGATCCGCCATTGGAGTGGAGTGAATCTAATAATATTCAATGGAAGGTATCGGTCGACGGCGAGGGAGGATCGACGCCGATTGTTTGGAAAGACAAAGTATTCTTATTGACCGCAATTAAGACGGACAAGCTGGACACATCGATTCCAAACCCAGAGGATCAGCCCAAGCGCAATTTTTTTGACATCAAAACTCCCAATGCATTTCACCAATTTGTTGTGATCTGTCTGGACCGTGATTCCGGAAAAGAAATCTGGCGTCGAGTGGCTGATGAGCGAATTCCTCATGAGGGACATCATGGCGATAATGATTTCGCATCGGCGTCACCGACAACCGATGGAAAGCGGTTGTATTGTTGGTTCGGTTCAGCAGGATTTTATTGTTTTGATCTCGATGGAAAGCTCTTGTGGCAACGAGATCTCGGAAAAGCGTTTGTGGGTTCAAGTCTAGGTGAGGGTTGTTCGCCGGTGATCCATGATGGAAAGTTGGTCGTGGTTCGGGATCATTCGAAACAATCAACTATCTCTGTGCTCGATGCGGAAACGGGTAAAACACTTTGGGAAAAAAATAGAGACGAACCTAACGCCTGGGCAACGCCTCGGGTGATTGAATATGAAGGTACAACCCAGGTAATTACTGCCGCTTCGAATGAGGTTCGAAGTTATGATTTGGCGAATGGAGAGGTAATCTGGCGCTGTCGAGGTTTGACCGGAAATGTGATTCCTTGTCCCGTTACCCAAAATGGGGTGGTCTACTGTATGAGCGGGTACGAAGGGTTTTCATTGCTAGCGCTTGAAATTTCGAAGACAGGCGACATTACAGATACGGATGCGGTGGTGTGGAAGAAGAAGCAGGGAACGCCGTACATCCCGTCTCCACTGCTTTACGACGGAATGTTGTATTTCAATCAGTCCAATCGAAATATCTTGACCTGCCTGGATGCCGCGACGGGAAAAGAGATTTTATCGCGAACTCGGTTACCGGAATTGTCAAACATCTACGCCTCCCCGGTCGGCGCTCGGGATCGTGTTTATTTGACGGGGCGAAATGGAAAAACCGTGGTATTGAGTCGCACGGGTAAGATCGACGTGCTTGCTGTGAACCAGTTAGATGAGCGGATCGATTCGTCGCCAGCTTTGGCTGGTAAACAAATGTTTTTGCGGGGTGAGAAGAGTCTCTATTGTATTTCGGAAAACCAATAAACCCGTTGTAAAGCGCGGTAGATGTCAGGGTTGGAGTGAATTCAATGTTGCTTTGTGAGAGGATTGGAACGCCAGTTAAATTAATTTGGTTAAGATGTTTCCATGGATGCTGTTAAGGCGTCGGGAAATTGCAGCCCGAAGTTGTTTTGCGGATTTGCAATCCAAACGAAATTATTAGACATAGGAAAAGTAGCATGAAGTTTTTGATAACTTTTAGCGCGTTGGTCATTGCCATGATTAGCGCTGGCAGCGATGTGATGGCGGTCACCAAAATTAACAATGCGAATCAAGATAAGGAATTGAAAGTGGGTGATCCAGCTCCCAATTGGAAATTGACGGGCAGCGATGGCAAAGTTTATCAGTTGTCAGACTTCAAGGGAAAGAAAGCTGTGGTGGTTTCCTGGTATCCAATGGCACTGACGGGTGGCTGAACGATGCAATGTAAGTCGCTTCGTGAAAGCGGCAACGATTTGAAGAAATTTAATGTTGCTTATTTTGGTGCAAGTTGCGATCCGCTTGCGAAGAATAAGGAGTTTGCAGACAAGCTTGAATTGGATTATCCCTTGCTCAGTGACACCGACAGTAAGGTCGCTGCCGCTTATGGAATTCAACGTGGAACACGGTCGAAACGTGTGACTATTTTTGTTGATGTAGACGGCAAAATTGCGCACGTCGAGTCAAAGGTAAATTTGCGAGCACACGGCCAACAAATTGTTGAGCAGCTTGAAAAGTTAAACGTGGCGAAGAAGCCTGCGGATGCAGGTAAAAAGTAAAATTGTTTAAACCTAGTTAACTCAAAGGGTGGTTCGAGTGAAACTGACCTGTATTTTGGTTGTTATTAGTTCGGTCGCGGGCGGTATCATTGCCGGTTCAGCGACCTACAATACGAATTCGAGCCACACCTTTTCAATTCGTCAGGCGTACCGGCCTGTCGCTTCGAGCGAAATGATTCGCTTGCCAAGTGAGATTGGCAATAGAAGTTACATGAGTCCTCATGTTTCGCCAATCGCGGTAAGCGATCGTTTTGTATTTGCGGTCAACACTCCTGCCGATACGCTCGATGTGATTGAAAAAGCAAATAACGAAATTGTTCATCGGATAAATGTTGGTATTGATCCCGTCAGTGTTGCCTTGCGACCGGATGGCAAAGAGGTGTGGGTCGCCAATCATATTTCTGATTCGGTCAGTGTGATTGATATTGATTCGAATAGCCGCACCTATTTTCAGGTAGTTGCAACAATTCAAGCGTTTGAAAAGAAAGGTCGTGCCACCCGTTTTGATGAACCGGTTGGGATCGCCTTTGCGGGTAATGAAAAGGCCTATGTGGCGCTCTCGGCAGAAAATGAAATTGCCGTTGTCGACGTTCCAGCGAGAAAGCTTGTTAAACGGCTGGAAATTGTGGGGCAGGATCCGAGAGCTATTTCCGTTCGAGGAGATCGTCTCTATGTGATTCCATTCGAATCCAACAACCAAACCCAACTTTCGGGCGGTAAAAAGGAGGAGATTGGAAGTGATCTGGTAAGTTTTGACGCGTGGGATCACTCAATATCGAACAACAATGTTCTTTCTCTGGGGCATGTTGTTGATATTGTCAAACATCCCGAGGTTCCCGATCGGGATCTTTTTGTTTTCGATACCAAGACCGATGAGTTGGTTGAAACGGTCGATACGATTGGCACCTTACTCTATGGCGTTGCAGTCGACTCAAAGGGTCGGGTTTTTGTTGCCCAGACGGATGCCCGAAATGATGTTAATGGGCGGGCTGGAACCAAGAAACACGGTTTGGCTGAGTTGGGAAATCGCGCATTCTTAAATCAGATCACAAAAATTGAGTTTAGTGGGTTCAAAGCGCAGCAACCGGAATTCATTGATTTGGAACCTGCTCCCCCTGCCGAGTTTGACCCCGAGGATGCTCTTGCCACTCCATTTGCAATCAAAGTCAGCGAAGATGATCAGATCTTAGTCGTCACAGCGGCAGGCTCAGACAAACTGTTTACGGTCAATCCGAATACGGGGAAGGTGTTAGGTCGCGTTGGCGTCGGTTCAGTACCACGTGGGATTGCACTGGAATCGAAAAAGACGGGAGAAGTTTCAAGAGCCTGGGTTCATAACAGTATTGCCAATACAGTTTCAATCGTTGAGCTTGAGGATCCGGCTCAACCAATCGTGACTGAGACCATTGAATTGGAAGATCCAACGCCGGTTGAGTACAAACAAGGCCGTGCTATTTTTAATTCTGCCAAGGCATCAGCAAGCGGTACCTTTTCCTGTGCAAGTTGCCACCCTGACGGGCACACCGATCAGTTGCTCTGGGTTTTAAAAACACCTGTGGTAACTGGTGGAAATCAAATCATGCCGAGATCGACGATGCCACTTCGGGGGTTGCGAGACACCGCTCCTTTTCATTGGGATGGCATCCCGGGCGATCCGTATGGAGGTAATAACAGTGCAAACGTTCGCGCTCACGTAGAACCTAATAGTGATCCGAACGTTCCGGTTTCATCGGTTCGAAGTGTTGTTGATGGTTCGCTCGCTTCCACCATGAGTGGCGTTGGATGGAGTGTAGTTAAC
>JAPOIJ010000078.1 GCA_029979005.1 Planctomycetota bacterium
ATACTACGAAGTACTTTTGAACAAGTAGTTTTAAGTTGAGACTTGCTGTGCCATCCGCCACGCCAACTCAAGGTAACCCGCAATTCAAGTGGGAGACCAAGATTCCGGCAATGCTCTTCACGTCTCAATAATAAACTGCTTTTCAAGGTTGCTTTTGAATCACTGGTGAATTAAGACTACAGCTATCCGTGTAAACTCAAGTTAATTAGTCATGAATTGATGAAAACTCGGCCCACTTCATTTTCACGCAACGAGTTGAATAAAATCAATTTGTAAAATCTGATTGAACTACGGACTACTCTGCTTGTTATTGCTTCGCTGTCTATTGCCAAGCGCCCGAATCGCAATACACTTCAAATGCCGCAGGTTTCATAACAACCTTAGCCGGCGTCATGCCAAGCAATTCACCGTCTATATTTAGCGGTTCAGCCAGTTCCGGCTGCAAATCAAAACTCTTGACTTGATAATAATCGACGACGGGATCGTTGATAAAATTGCCGTCATATAATTTTGAAAAAAGAGAAAGCATTTTAAATAAGCCCGGGCCGTGCCTAACAACCACCAAGTCAATTAAGCCGTCATCCAGCGTAGCGCGCGGAGCCATTTTCATTTGTTTACCCGTATGCATCGTGTTGCACGCCAGCACAAAACAAAACCCACCATCGATCACACAGTCTCCAAAGGTCAACCTGCCCACTCTTCTTTTGGAACGAAATAGTTCAACTATAGTCGCTACTGTATAACGGACGGGGCCCATCCAGCGAAACTTCTCGGCACGGACATTCACATCTGCAACAAGTCCCCAGCCAATGATATTGAACGCATACACAACCTGACCGCCTAGGGATACTTCAGCAAGGTCGATTAATCGACGCTGCTGATTTACGATTGCCTCCGCTGCTTTCAATGGCTCGAGAATTGCCAAATCCGTTAGAAAAGAATTCCCTGAACCGCCGGGTATCAGCCCCAATGGAAACCTTTTCTTATCGGCCCGCCCCATCATTCCGTTGATAACTTCATGAATCGTTCCATCCCCGCCAATCACAATTAATCCTTCGTGCTCATCGAATGTTTGGGTTCTGGCAATTTCAAAAGCATGATTAGCGTGCGTCGTACGGATGATCTCAAGGTCGACTGACGCGTCCGCGAAAATCGGCTTGACACTTTCAAGTATAGAAAGCCCCTGCTTTTTTCCTCCGTATGGATTCACGACCAAACGAAATTTACGACGCTTAACGTTGGCCAAAGTATCACTCCAAACGTCGAATGAAGAAGAGGCACTTTAAGTTTATGTTGGGCGCGCCTCCGCATGGACCTTCAAATTATAGGTTGAGCATTCGAAATCGCAAACCTGCAAGGCTTATTCAGCGATTCAATTACGGAATCACCTATTGCCTCATTAAATGTCTCGAACCGCCGTTGTTCCTATGGATAAGCTAAGCGTATCAGGTTTAAAACACTCAATCTATTCGCTTGAGGCACGTTAAGATGCAAACCCAAACTGGCCTTGTCTGAGGTGGCTTGATTTGATAATCACCACCATGTTTTCGCGGATCCCCAAAAACTTGATCGCATTTTTTGCAATTGGTTTTGCGTTAACGCAACTCGGCTGCCATCTTGCAGTACAGGAGAGAGGTTTCCTCGAAGAATCCGGTGGAAAAGATGTCCTTTCCTCTAATAAGTTACGGGTTCTCATCAATGATTTTACGTTGCGATACGCGAATCACATTGAACATACTAGCGACCAAATCCTGGCAGAGTCCCCACCAACCCACATTCGACGCAATGCACTTCTATGGAAAATTAATGGGATCAACGCAACCTTGCGAGCGTCTGGACGCAAAGATCCAATGGGAGCATTTCTTGACCTTTGGATACTGGTCAAGCAGACGGACGACCTTTTTCAAAATGAAAGCACCGAGCTTTTTGGTTCATTCCCATTGGCGACGCTAAGTGCAAATGATCAGTTCAATGACCGACTGCTAGCGATCCAACAAACAATCGGCAAAGATATACCGAAATTAAATAACGGAACGGAGCTGGGGGAAGGCTTCGCAGAAAATTTCGCATCCAAATATCCAATCCATAATTTGCAGTTTGATCGGGAATCCGCCAGCTCCCACTACCTCGATGCAATCCGGGACAAATCTACCGAGTCAATCGAAGTGCTCGCTCGTTTAGAGGGTAACATCGACGAGCTCCAGGGACTGGTTCGACTCTACGCCGAGTACCTACCCAAACAGGCTCGGTGGCAAGCGGAACTTCTTTCCCTTGATGTCATTGAACTTGAACCGCTAACCGAGTCGCTAGCCGACCTTAAGCAAACCACTTTAGCCGCACGTTCAATATCTGAAACGGTCTCGCAAATACCATCGCTAATTGACCACGAACGACAAACCGTCGAAATCGCAATCAATAATCAACGGGAAAAGACGGTAAACCAAATCGAAGCAATGCGAGTTGAAACCATCGAACAGCTACAGGAGGAACGTAAAATTGTCTTGGCCACCGTAAATCAAGAGAGAGTCATGGCCACCGAAGACCTAAAAGTACAACTTGACAGGGCGCTCACCTCGGTCGATCAACTATCAAAAAAACGAACCGAAGAAGCACTTGGCGCCGTCGATCAGCTATCGAAGAAACGAACCGAAGAGGCCGCCAGTTACGGTGAATCGATTGTAATTTTGGCAATTAACGAAGCTAAACAGACGCTGGCGATTGCCTCCGTCTTTGCCGGGCTCTTTATCCTTTTTACGGGATGGCTTTTTACAAGAAGACCCAAGACGAACCAACCAAACACTCTGAATTATTATTCGCACGATTCATCACCAAAGGACGATATCTACTTTAAGCGCGCGGGCTGAAAACAGATTAAATTAGCTGATCAACAAACCATTTTCCCTGGTTCAACTTAAAATATCCCGCACCACTTTTCCGTGAACATCTGTTAAGCGATAGTCGCGGCCTTGAAAGGGATAAGTGAGCCTAGTGTGATCGATTCCCATTTGGTGCAGGATGGTTGCATTTAAATCATGGGGCTCCAGTTTGTTCTCTATGACATTCACACTGTAGTCATCAGTTGCGCCGTAACTCATTCCCCCTCGTATCCCGGCTCCCGCAAGCCATACCGAAAAGCAGTTCCCATGATGGTCGCGACCATAATTCTGATGAGTGAGAGCACCTTGGGAATAGACGGTTCGACCAAACTCACCGGCCCAAACAATTAAAGTATCCTCAAACATTCCCCGCAATTTTAAATCACGAATTAACGCAGCGGTCGGTTGATCGGTATCAATACACTGTTTGCGAATCTGATTGGGTAGATTTCCGTGTTGATCCCAACCTTGATGAAATAGCTGAATAAAGCGAACGCCGCGTTCCGCAAGTCGACGAGCCACCAGGCAATTGAACGCATAGGAGCCCTGACGTCGAACGTCTTTGCCATACATCGCCATCGAAGCCTCAGTCTCTTGGGAAAAATCAAGCAATTCCGGAACCGATGCCTGCATTTTACCCGCGAGCTCATACTGCGCGATTCGCGTCTGAATTTCATCATCGCCGGAACTTTGAAATTTAAGCTCATTTAATTTTCCAAGATAATCTAACATCGTGCGGCGGACGTTAGCATCGACGCCCGCGGGATCATAGATATCCAAAACAGGCGAGCCCTGATTCCTGAACTTAACGCCTTGATGGACCGACGGCAGGAACCCACTTCCCCACAGGCGGTCATAAATGGGCTGACCACCTTTACCAGATCCCCGAGAACTCATTGCGACAAATGTCGGTAGATTTTCAGTTTCCGATCCAAGCCCATAACTTAGCCACGCTCCCATGCTAGGCCTACCAGGAATTTGTGAGCCGGACTGCATCAAGGTAATTGCCGGATCATGATTAATCGCTTGGGTATGCATGGAGCGTATCACACACATATCGTCTGCCAATTGGCTTACATTGGGTAGCAGTTCACTGAGCTCTAATCCCGACTTTCCACATCGGTTAAACTTAAACGCGCTTGGTGCAGTGCCAAATTTACTCTGCGCATTGCTCATCGTTGTTTTACGTTCATCCGGGTAAATCGACTTTGGCACCTCTTCGCCAAACCGATCCCTAAGCCCAGGCTTCGGATCAAATAAGTCCAATTGAGAAGGGCCGCCCGATTGAAAAAGATAAATGATTCGTTTGGCTTTCGGAAGGAAATGAGCGCTGATCGGCCCCGAACGATCCGTTGGATTACCTCCTGCTAATGACTCACGCGAATTACCGATCATTCCATTAAGAGCCGCCAAACCGACCCCGGCGCGTCCTAAAAAGAATCGGCGATTGATAAATGACCGTTCACGCTCTACTCGAGTTATTAAATCAGAATTCATTCTCTTGTGACCGCCTCATCTAGATTCATTATCAATGACGCAACCATGGTCATCGCCGCATGGTCAGTAAGATTCAGTTTTTCATTTCGTTGTTTTTGTCCAACCGAGAGTAAATCTTTTGCAGCTTTCGATTCTAATCGGTAGCTTTCCTGAAAATCTCGATACGCCGCCAACAAAAGATCCGCTTCAACTTTATACGGTGTCCGGGTTATCAATTCTTTGAAACCAAACTGAATTGCAATAAGGGGATCATCAGAATGGGATAACATCTTTTCAGCTAACATTCGAGCAGCTTCAACGAAGGCCACGTTATTCATCTGCGTCAATGCTTGCAGTGGCGTGTTGGTACGGTCTTTGCGAACATTGCACACTTCCCGGTCCGCGGAATTAAAATTCACCATCATGGGCGGCGGAATCGTGCGCCTCCAAAAGGTGTAAATGCTTCTTCGGTAAAGGTCGTCACCGGTCCCCTGCTTATACGAATTATTCGAAATAGCGCGCCAAATCTTCGGCGGCATGTACGGCATGGCAGGCACTCCCCCCACCTTTTCAACCAATAGGCCGCTACTTGCCAATAGCGAGTCTCGCAACGCGAATGCGTGTAACCGATATCTTGGCGCGCGGGCCAAAAACTTATTTTGCGGGTCTTTCTGGGCTAATTCAGGCGTAATTTCTGATTTCTGCCGGTAGGTCGAACTCTCAAGAATCAGTTTTTGAATATGCCGAGTATTCCAACCACTTTCAATTAACTCAATGGCCAACCAATCCAGTAAATCAGGATGGCTTGGCAACTCTCCCTGGGTTCCAAAATTTTCGCTCGTCTTTACTAAACCTTGGCCAAAAAACTGTTGCCAAATACGATTTACCGCAACCCGCGCTGTAAGAGGATTTTCCTCCGTTACCAGCCACTGTGCAAACTCGAGTCGATTTTTTGGCTGCCGATCGTTATCTGCTCGCAATGCCTTCGGAACGCCCGGCACAAGGACCTCCGATTTGTCCGGTTGATCAAACTGCCCGCGAGTTAGCAAGTAGGTTGAACGAGGCATTTTCATCTCATGCATCACCATCACCGTTTTCTTACTTCCAGCCTGTGGTCTTTTTAGCCCGTTACCAAGTTGACCCTTTCTGGCTACTCGCAATTTGACTGGTTCCGGAACTATTGCCACATTTTCCTCAGGGGTAAGGTTAGGCCACGAGTCAGGCACCTCGACAAAGGGCGGGCTATTCCCGTTGTTGGGCCCCACACCCCATTCGGGAACATTGTTAAAGAATGCAAAAAGCTGATAATACTCCTTTGCAGAAATTGGATCGAATTTATGATCATGACATCGCGCACATCCCACCGTCAGCCCAAGAATTGCTGTACCAATCGTATCGATTCGATCCACGACATTTTCTACATGCCATTCTTCTGGAATCGAACCGTCCTCTGAATTAATTCGATGGTTGCGACAAAAGCCTGTCGCAATTTGTTGCTTGAGAGTCGCATCCGGCAACATATCACCAGCAACCTGCTCGAGAATAAACTGATCGTATGGCATGTTCTCATTTAAGGAATGAATTACCCAGTCTCGCCAAACGTGCATGTATCGATATCGATCGTTTTGGTACCCATCGGTGTCAGCATATCTCGCAGCATCCAGCCACGGGACTGCCATATGCTCACCGTATCTAGGCGAATCCATTAATCGATCAATCAGCTTCGTATAAGATTCGTCGCTAGGCTCCCGACAAAAATCTTCCACGAGCCTCATCTCAGGTGGCAAACCATGCAGATCCTGCGAGAGGCGTCGAACCAACGTTGTCGGTTCCGCTTCATCAGAAGGCTGTAATCCCTCGGCCGATAATCGCGATTGAATAAAATTATCTATGGGATTGCGCAGGCCCGTTGATTCGATCATCGGAACTTTTGGTTTCGCCGGTGGCTGGAACGCCCAATGTCCTTCGTATTTCGCTCCCTGAGCCAACCATTGTTTGATAACGTTGATCTCATTCGCCGAAAGATTCAACTTACTCTCGGGAGGAGGCATCCGCACCTCAGGGTCTCCAGACGTCACGCGATCCAGCATCTCAATCGAACCATTTATCTCCACAAGGACGTGTTCGGCTGTTTCTTGGCGATCCAACCTTAACCCACCTTGGCGACTCCCCGCGTCGAAACCGTGGCAATTGAAACAGTTTGCAGCAAGAATCGGTCGCACGTCACGAGAATAAGATATCTCATCCCCCATCACCGATACCGAATTCGAAATCCAGCACAATAGAATCGCTGAAATGCCCGCCAATTCTTTTCTTACCGTCTTATTCATTTCTTAGACATTCAAAAATATTTTACATTACTCGTTCAATATAACCCGAGTTGCTGCCATGCATGGCACCACTATTGCCTCGCATCTAAACTTATCTAATTTTCCATGCATAACCTAAATTAGGTGGATTTTCAGGGTTAGAACCAGCACAATGTAGGATTACTAACTTTCCGATGGAACTACGCATGCTCAAGTTTATCACGATCTTCGCCACCGCGCTTTTATTACCCCAAATTTTGTTCGCCGAAGACAATTCATCCAGTGAAAACGCCCCGAAAGAAAAACCACTTCGAGCCCTTTTGATCTGTGGTGGATGTTGTCATGACTACACAGAACAACATAAAGTCCTATCTGATGGCATCCAATCACGGGCAAATATAAGAGTTGACGTCTGGTGGACCGATGACAAATCAACTAACCCGCCGTTAACTGTGTATGACAATGTAAATTGGGCCAATGGATACGACATCATTATTCATGACGAGTGCGCGGCCAGGAACACAAACCTTGAAGTTCTTAAACGGATTTTGAAAGTACACGAGAAAACACCCGCAATTCATCTTCATTGCGCAATGCATAGTTTTCGAAATGGAACCGACCTGTGGTTCAAACACCTAGGCTTGCAATCAACCGGACACGGTCCACATGAACCAATTGACGTTACCTTTGTGGACAAAGATCATCCTGTGGTTCAAGGCATGCAAGACTGGAGGATCGAGAAAGATGAACTTTACAACAATGCAAAATTATTCGGCGCTCACCCGATCGCAATGGGCACGCAAACCTATGAACGGAAGGGAAAAACCAACAAACAGGATGCAATTGTCATCTGGAGCAATGAGGTCAATGGGACGCGAAGCTTTAGCATGTCAATTGGCCATTACACCGAGGGTGTTTCCGATGATCGTTACCTTGACTTGGTAACCCGAGGTATCTTGTGGGCCTGCAAGAAAGACATTCCAGAAAAAAATCAGCCGTTTACAGGCCAGAACACAATCACATTTGTCGAAAAACAAAAAACAGAAGAGAATAAACCCAAGCCCAAACAGACAAAACCGCCAAAAAATCCTACGCTCGTATCGGTCACGGCTTCTTCCATCCAGTCCGGCCACGACCCTGCACATTGTATCGACCAACAAAACAGCACGCGTTGGTGCGCTTCCAACGGAAGTTACCCGCAATGGATTGAACTCGAATTTCAGAATCCGCAAACTGTCAAACAAATCAAAATTGACTGGGAGCGTGAGTCCGCCTATCAGTATAGAGTCCTGACAGAAAACAAAGGAGAAATGGTAGTTGCCTTAGACCATTCAAAAAACAAAAAAGCAATTACCAAATCCGAAGGCCTTCCCGCCGAATTCCAGCTAACCAAGAAAATTAGAATTGAAGGTCTAGGTTGCTCTTCGGGCGGATGGTGTAGTATTCGCGAGATTAAATTATCAGGGCCAAAGGTCAACAACATTTGGCCTGCAGATAAAAACTTCAACTCCGCCTTTGAACCAACTCCAGCACCCCAGCCGGATCCTTATCAAAAACAGGGGAACTCAACTCCCAAAATGGTTCCACTCACACCTGAACAGGAGGCGTCGATACTCAAGCAGGTCACTGTGCCTGAGGGTTTTGAGGCTACTGTGTTTGCTGCACCGCCAGCGGTCAATTACCCTGTCTTCGTTGCGGCTGCACCCGATGGTACTCTTTACGTAAGCTCAGATGGAAATGGATCATTGGGGAGAGACCCTAATCGTGGGCGTGTAATTCGACTAAAAGATACCGATGGCGACGGGCGCGCCGATGAAACAAAAATTTTTTGTGAAATCGATGCTCCGCGAGGACTTATTTGGGATCACGACCGGCTTTACCTTGTGCATCCACCGCATCTTTCGGAATTCATTGACGACGATAATGATGGAGTGGCTGACCGCCAGAACATTCTTGTAAGCAACATTGCGTTTGGTTACGACAAACGCCCTGCTGACCACACGACCAACGGGTTAAGCCTTGGCGTCGACGGCTTTCTTTATATTGCCGGCGGCGACTTTGGGTTCATGAATGCTCGAGGTACCGACGGCACCACTTTAACGCATCGTGGAGGAGGGGTGATTCGGGTCCGGCCCGATGGTACGGGTTTGGAACTGTATTCAACGGGCACTCGAAACATTCTCGAAGTCGCAATCAGTCCAGAAATGGATTTATTTGCTCGCGATAACACGAATGATGGCGGGGGCTGGGATGTTCGCTTCCATCATTTCACTGGTGGTGACGATCATGGATACCCTAGACTCTACAAAAACTTTGCCGATGAGTGCATCCCCCCGCTCGCCGATTACGGTGGGGGATCAGGCTGTGGGGCTGCCTATGTTGACGAACCTGGATTCGGACCCTGGAATCATGCACCATTCACCGCCGATTGGGGAACTGGTGGCATCTATCACCACAGCGTCACACCCGCCGGAGCAACCTACCAGGAGACAGAAAAACCAAAAGCATTCGTCAAACTTCCCCGGCCAACCGATGCTGACGTAGACGCAATGAGCCGGTTTTATTGTTCCAGTTGGAAAGGTGCGACGTTTCGTTGGGCTGGACCTCAAGTTGGCTACATCGTTCAAGTAAAGCCCAAAAACTATGCTCCCGATCCGCTTCCAAATTTTAACAACCTTTCTTCTAACGAACTGGTTCAACTCTTTGACTCCCCCAGTCACCGCCGCCGTCTTGCAGCCCAACGAGAACTAATGCGCCGCAAAGATCCAGCAAGCAAACAATTAATCGATAAGGGAATCGCCCGTTGGAACACCTCCCGCCGTGCCATTCATCAAATCCAGAATACGAATGACGCTCGAGCAATAATTTCCGCCATCGCGAACCAAGACACGGCGATTCAACACGTCGCTATTCGTGAAGCCGCTAAACGGGGGCTCCTGGATCAAACACTATCCCAACTTGAAACAACAAATAATCCGACCAATTTCTATCGTGCTCTCGCGATGATGCATCAACCATCAACGATCAGCCACTTGGCGAAACGTCTAAACACAACTAACAGTGAAGAAAAAAAATTAATTCTCACATCGCTTTGCCGGCTGTATTTTAAGGAAGCAAAATGGGAAGGGCAGTCCTGGGGCACTCGCCCCGACACCCGAGGCCCCTATTACCAACCCATTAAATGGGAAGAAACTGAAAACATTCACCGACTATTAATGGATCAGCTTAGGACCAATGACAGCCCGGTTACTGCCCATTTAATGGAGCAGCTGGCTAAAAACCGCATCGACCTTACGGAAGCCATGGAGCAAATTCTGGAGCTCGCTTCATCCGATCCAAAATTAGTTGAACCCGCCGTCACTCTCCTTAGCAATGTGAATCGTCTTTCATCGCCATCTGTGAAATTTCTAATTTCCGCAGTTGGAACAGACTTAACTCCAGCCACTTTGAAGACAATCGTATTCCTCTTATCTAAAACAAGCGACCCAGAGAACATCCCGGTTGTTTTTAGCGCGCTCGACACACTCAATCATCCGGATCACGAACAACAATACATCAAACAAGCCCGAGAACAATTTTTCAAATCAAAACTAGTCAACAAAAATTTGAAAAATATTGCTGACTATTCTATGAAACCCGGGAAGGCTGGATTCTGGGCGGATTGCGCACTCCTGGCCGTCGCTACACAAAAGAAAATAGATCCTGTCGCAAAGAGCATTTGCGATGACGTCCTTCAAAGGCACTGTTCCACCCCGTTATTGCAGGAGCGGATAATTTCCGCAGCGATTTATCTAAAAAATCACAAGATGGATGAGTTTATCCTAGCCTCCCTTAAATCCGACAGACCAGAGCTGGCTCAAGCGTCAGCGGTTGCTGCAAAGGCGCTCAATCTCTCATTGCTTACCGATCGATCTGCAAAACTTGGTTCACTAGACGCAAAATCGGCCGTGGATCAAGCGATGCAAATCAAAGGCGATCGAGGCCACGGCGAGACGATCTTTATTAAGTCTAATTGCACGGCCTGCCATACAACCAAGCTGACGGAGAAGCAAAAAGGCCCCTACCTGGGCAACATTACAAAAACATATCGACCGCGCGAATTGGCAATGGCGATTTTAATGCCCAATCAGACCATTGCTCAAGGATTTAAAACCAACATCATACTGGATCTCGATGGTCGCCTCGTTAGTGGATACGTCACAGAGGAATCGGCTGAGAAAGTAGTTCTTCGCGACCAGGAAGGAAAAGAGTTTATTTTTAGTAAAGACGAAATCGACTCTCGCAAAGAATCAAAACTATCTTCAATGCCCGACAACCTACTCGAAAAAAACACCCTGTACGACTTGGCGAGTCTAATCAGTTATCTCGAATACTTGTCTCAAGGATCCCAAACGCCAGAAGAATAGCGAGTTAAACCCTTAAGTGAACTAAGCGTTTAATCACCTACACATACGATTCGTTGATAAACTCTGTGGAAACGGATGCACACTTAAACCAAATTCTCATTATCCGAGTTGAATGGCGAGAAGGTTTCATTCACACTCAGAATCAATGGCCGTCTGGCTGGTGACCTTCCGATTTGTGCCCACCGGATTCAAGAAAACTCAACAAATCATAAATTTCTTCCCGTGTCAGCACGTTTAACATCCCGCTGGGCATAGCGGAAATTTTAGACGGAATTTGTTCGTCAATTTGCTCCTTATCAATCAGTCGCACGTCATTTGGGTTGAGTAGATTGCTTGCAATTTTATATTGCTTGAGAGTTTCTTCAATAATTACGCCTGATACTACCGTGCCGTCCAATAAAATAAATTGATGGTTCTGAAATTGCTTGTTCAACTCAAAGGATGGTTCGACAATTTGCTGCAGCAATTTCTTACCACTCATTCTGTCAGAGATCTTGGTCAGCTCAGGGCCCAGATTAATTCCGTGCCCGGAAACCACATGGCACTGATTGCACCTCGCTTTAACGAAGCTCTGCATCCCTCGCATCAAAACAGTGTCGTCAATCTTTTGTTCGGGGATTTCCTCAAAATCCTTCATCGACCATTCCTTAACGACTTTCGGCTCAGCTGCTGCAATCATTGCCTCTGCTTCCGAAAGATCGTTAACCACCACGAGATCACCCTTCATGATTACCCAGTGCCCCGGGAACGTACAAACAAACGGATAAATTCCGGGCTCGCGAGGTGTTTCAAATCTCATCACATGCACCAACGATTCTCGAGTGGGGCCAATCATTGGTGACGAGGTCACAATCAAATCTGATTTGTTGGGAGGGATGAAATCTGAATTTGCATTGGCTGCTTCGCGCGCCATCTCGTTGGCTGCCATTCCTACTTCTTCCAGTGCACCAGGTTTAACAATCACAAGATTGTGATCGGTTGCATCGGGATTCGTGAAAACAATTTTCAAAGGTTGCCCGGTCTTCGCTACGATCTGATTAACACTAAAAAGCATTCGCTCTGGGATGCAGGAAATGTTGACAACCTTAAGATCTTGTTGTGTGTCAAATTGAGCTTGCTGAGCATTGGGTGGCGGCTCTTTCAGTTCACGAGTCCGGTCAAGGCGTTTCATGATCTGATCAATCGAATAGTTTGGATTCCCCTTCCAGTGCCGTTGGATCGTATGAGAATTCAGCGCTGATTGAATTGCGTAAGCGACATGTTTTTCAGCGGGTAGGTTGAGCGTCTGAAGCAGAATTTCAAGTGCCTCGCCGGTTCCGACGTAACTGCAGCATATTGCCGCTTGCATTCTAACAATTGAGCTTGGGTCGTTGGCAGCGCTCGATAACAAACCAAGTGCATCGTGAAGCTCGGAATGCCAAAATCTCAACTGCTCGACGGCCGCGGCACGCGCCTGATGCTGCTCACAATTCAGAAGTTCGCGAAGCAAACCGTGCGCTGTATCGCTTCGTCCGTCTGATTGCGGCACTCCGCGGCCATTCGCGTGAATGCATCGGTAACACCACAGTGCTTCTAACTGATGATGACGAAATCGAGGGTCTTCCGGTTCCAAGTCCGAAACCCATTTGTCTAATGCCATCAACACTTGATCAGCATCACGTTTTCTTAGCTCCTGTTTGGCCAGATACCGAATACGAAACTCCGGTCGCTTGAGTAAATCCAAAAGCGCTTCAACCGGAGCACCGAAGATCTTGGGCATCGATTGAACCGGAATACCTTTCGCAGTAATTCGCCAAATTCTGCCCGAATGACGATCCCGGCGTTCATCTCTCAACGAATACTGCGCATGCCCTTTCACCGGGTTGTACCAATCGCAGACATACATTGCTCCGCGAGGACCAAAACGCAAATCGACGGGTATAAAACTCAGGTTCGATGAAAAAATCAAATCACTGACATATTTTTCTTCAAAGCCAAAAGGGGTTTCCTGCCATTTAAGGATTTCTATCCGATTCGTCGGTTTGTAGCGGGCCTTGATAAAATGACCGCGTAACTCATCGGGAAAAGTGCTGAAATCAACAAACTCTTGTCCACAGGTTCCAGAATAGGCTTGCAAACCCGCTGGCTTTTCGTGCTGGGTTGGGTAGGGCGGATCAAGCGAGTGAAAGGCTGCCGCATAAACGGGGTGACTGGCCATATGCTGACCCCAATCATCAAACGTCACTCCCCATGGATTGGTACTGTGATACGTGCCAAAACTCGTTAAACGGTGAGTGCGTGGATCGAATCGAAACCATCCGCTGTTTTGTTGTCGCACGGGGCCGTACGGCGTTTCTACCTGCGAGTGGTGAAAAATAGATTCCCGGAAAATCAGGTCACCGTCCGGAGTCCAAATAAAATCGTGCAACGCATGATGAGAGTCCTCCGTTCCAAAACCCGATAATAGTATCTTTCGCTCATCCGCTTTCCCGTCACCGTCAGTATCCTTAAGAAAGGTCAATTGGGGACTCTCCGAGACGTAAACACCGCCGTCGCCAAATTCAAACGACAAGGGAATATCTAAATTGTCCGCGAATACCGAAGATTTATCAGCTTTTCCATCGCCGTCTGTGTCCTCCAGAATGACCAACTTATCGTTCGGCTCATTTCCCGGATAAACGTGAGGGTAGGTGGTTGAACAGCTTACCCACAAACGGCCGCGGCTATCCCATCGCATCTGAATCGGCGCGGCTATATCCGGAAACTCTTCTTCACTGGCAAACAAATTCACATCGAACCGCGGGTCAACCTTAAACGCCTTCTGTTCGTCGACCGCCGACATCCACCGATTCGCTCCGCGACTGGTCTTTGTCTTAGGAAGAGGAGGGACGTTTGAATCGTCCACCAAATCTTTTACCTTCTCTCCCGACGCCAACGCCCACGCTCGACGTTCACGATTTTCAACCATCAAGTCAAAATTTTTCATGGCCGGCAAGAAATCTAAATAACCGTAAGACTTATTTCGTCCACCGGTGTAATAAAACGTATTGAGCGGCCGGTAACGTCGGAAATACTGTCGATTTTTATCAATAATGGTTTCTCTTAACGCCTCATTAATTGCCACAGGCGGTTTATTGAATACACCGCGTAGCAAAGATTGGCCGAGAATTTTGTAACCGCGTTCATTTAAATGAACACCATTGGAGGTAATATCATCAGCAGTCGATCTCCCTGCTGCGAGCGTATCGCGATAGACATCTACATAGCCAATCTCAAGCTCATCGGCTATTTCTTTCATCGCAGCCGCGTACATCGCTACATTTGCATTATTTAAATCCGCTGCATCGACACCTTCAACATTTTCGCAGGCGATTGGAGAAACCAAAATCAGCTTTGGCGGAACAATTCCATTGAACGCTTTGGCACGCAAACGTTTCAGGTAATTTTTAAGCTCCTCTCGAAAAGCGGAAAGCCCTGCCTCCCCTTGAAAGGATTCATTAAATCCATAGCCAACAAAGATTACATCTGCTTTTTCATGCGTCAGATGCTGGTCTTGGTCAGCAAAATTACTTGGCCTCGGCTGAAGAGAAGCTGTATCGGCAGACCAACTCAGATTCCTGACCACCAATTGATGCTCTGGAAATGACTGGAGAAGCAAGGTTTCGAAATAACCATAATTCTGAGCCCTTTCAAATAACGTGTTGCCCACCAATGCAATTCGAGTACGAGGATTTAACTGAATTGGAAGGCTGGTTTTGCCGGGTGCGATCGTTTTAGCGCGAGGGGCCGTATTGGCATAGATCCCATACTTTTTATATTCCGGATTCTCCGGCGGAACCGGATCATTGGTTTTAGTATTTTTTGCGTCTTGTTGTTTCCCGTTTGCAACTTTGCCTTGTTTGTTTAATTCCTGTTCATAGGACACCAACCCAATGACTTTAAATTCATCACGCGGTGGTATCTTCGACCCGCTCGCCCAACAAATACCATTGAGAAAGAGCCGAACGAATCGGGCATCGTTAAAGGTCTGCCAGTGACCAAGAGTCGTGGCGAATACTCTACCCCCATATTCGTTCTGCCAAACCCATGCCACCGGCTCTTCCATGGTTTCGGCGAGCACATGAGCCCCGAACGCATTATTTACCTTACCAACTTTTTTCGATTTCCCGACTCCATTGAGCAGAACAGTTGCGTCAGACGGGGGTGTTGTTAAGTAGAGCGTTCCAGCGGCGACCCGTGGCTTATTAAAATTTATCCCCGCCAAAACCGGATGCTTTTTCGTAGAATCGTCACAAGAAACCGTCGTATTCCCGCCAAGGTGGATTTCATATTTTACACCCAACGCTTTAAGCCCAAATCCGTTATTCCAATGGAAGTGTTTGCTGTCTTTAGGGTAGGCGAACGCATGGGAAGAAGTTCGGAACCCGACAATTGGCTTTCCAGACTTTAAATATCGATCGATAAATTTTAACTGTCGCTCTGGAAGGGTCAGAAACCGAACAAAAAATATTGCGATGTCGGCGGACTCCAATGCTTCTAATCCTTCGATCCCGCTAGGGTTTTTTTCAGGATTTCCTTCGGATTTCAAAACTGTGGTTTTAAACCCTAATTGTTTCAGGTGCGAAGCCAAAAGCGGCATCGATCGCTCCGGGCTGTAATGCGGAGTTCCAACGACAAAAACTGCATGAGGTTTAGCTTCATCCCCAACAACCTGTGCCCAACCAATCGATGGAACTAAAAGCAGTGCGAATGCAAATCGAATAAATATCATTGGATCACTCAGTGTGGTATATACACGGCGTTTTTAACAACTGGCGGCGCCAGATACGCTCTGAGAGCCACACAAGCCGTTACTTTCCGCTAGTCACTCTGTACTAACGTCAGTACCTTTGCGAGGTTTCTCAGTCCGTTGCTGATGCTCCTAGCATCATAGCCCTTTCGAGAGTTGCTGGCGAGCTTTGGCTGTAGTACTTCACAACGGTTAATGGTGAATGTCCCGGCCGTCGAGAGGTCACGGTTGCCCTGCTGACCGTCGAATCGCTTCCCCGCCGAATAGAAAGTAGGCAGAGGTGGACTTTTGTAGGGCTAAGTCATCAGTTTCCAATTGTAGAATATATGCCGCTGCAATTAACAACGAGTAGAACAAACAGAGCCAATAAAAAGACAATCGGCGATAAAAATAGCCATCCTAGGCACGACCGAAAAGTCAATGGTCGCGTCCAGATCGAGTATTCATCCTCGACCAATTCCTGTGGTTTCGGCTCGTATGGGTTTTGCTTTTCTTGCATTGCTCAAAAGCTAGCAACAGCCACTCGCCGAGTCAAACCTTCGATATGGGGTGGCTGGCGACGTGTTACCAACCATCAAAATTTTGCTTCTCAAAAATGCGGAGAACCAAAATCTTTAGGGGCACAGATTTGGTGAAGATCGGCTCCCGGAATTACAAACCCCGCCAATCTGCTAGTTCCAATTCGAACGGATACCGTCTTCATGTTGGCCTATTTTAACGATGCCTTAAAAATATAAAGAAATGTTTATATTCGTCTTTCAAATGGGTGGAATTATGGGAGAAAGTAGATAGACACCGGCTACGAAACAATCAAAGATAAAAATTGTCCCATTAACTTATTATTAAAAGAACTAAACCATCCTTTAATGGCGATATATTAAAAAACCATCAATTTAATGCTTTTTAACTCATCCTTCATATTGTTTCTGAGCCATAGTTAATCAAAAGCCTTAATAATCTCAGGTTGAATTGGTTATGATTCCTGAATTTGATACAGTTCTTGCGGTCGTATTTGTTGGATGCTCGGCGTGTGTCGCGTTTCAAATCGGTCGGCATCTCAATGCTCGTTTTCAGGCGCCTCTCTGGCTCACTTTCGCGTCACTCCTTGCCTCTTTACTTTTTTGTCAGTTCCTAAGTGGTCAACTGTTCTGGGCTAGATATTTTCCTGTAAGTGAAGCGCTTGTTTGGTGTAATTTAGCGCCCGTTCTAATGGGATTTTCCGCAGGTTGCTTTGCATCGCTGGAGCAAGTGAGTTCACGTTCGCGAATACTTGCAACGACAGCGTTTTCGACACTCGGAATTCTGTTCTTGACCTTGCCATTTATCCGCCCAATGATGTGGCCAGCTTCCGTTGAGCCAAACGCGAGTTCAACTGGACAACTCTTCCTCCAGACTCATGAGTCGAGCTGTGCGGCCGCGTCAGCCGCCACATTATTAAAGATGCACGGCATTGACGAAACTGAACAGTCGATGGTGCGAAAATGCCTCACTAGCAATCAAGGTACTGAAGCGCTTGGTCTTTTTCGAGGGCTCAAACACGCCACACGATCTTCGAATAAATCGGTACGAATTGGATCTAGCAATCCATCGGATTGGATGCGGAAATCTCAGCTACCCAACATTTCGTTGGTTAATTTTGACGAAAACGAATTCGCCACTGACGCACGCTGCAGGCTAACGCGACCAGCTCGGTTTCTTGGGCTCTCAGATTCACAAGGTCACGCAGTTGTCGTAGTCGATCGCCATGAAGGGAGTTGGTTAATTGGCGATCCAGCCGTCGGAATGGTCGTATGGAGCGATGAAGAGTTTAACAATCGCTTTACTGGAGATTCGATCTTTCTTTCAGGAAAGTAGGGCGGTTTTTCGACATTCTATCCGTCTTGCAAGTTTCGAATTCAAACTTCGCTTAAATCGGGAACCTCAAAACCGCTTCGATTTTGATCTTTCAAAAGGGCGTTTGCTTCCTCCGCATGGTCTCCCACATGCTGCTCCGTTTCAGAGTCGAAGGTTAGCCACGGTCCGACCGTATACTCGGCTTTATCTCTTGGGATTCCGACCCCACCTTGCATGATTTCGTGCAGTTTCAAAAAATGCTCGGCGGCGTCTTTATTGTCTCCAAACGAGACAGCTTTTTCATTAAAAGGAACCTGTTTACCAAGCCGGTATGAATTATTAATGAGATGCCCCATGACACATCCGTAATGAGCGTCAAGAGCATTGCCGTTTGCCAGGCTCGGATCACCAGCCCGAACCGCGGCAATGAAACTACCCCAATTTCCCCCCGGTGTGACTTTTCCAGGTTTGATCGGGAGATCCTCTACCTGCCCACCGGGGCGTCGTATTCTATAACTATTTTCACCTGTGATGACGCTGCCATCCTCTAAGTAATATTCGTTGAAAACTTGATTCTTGTACCCTTTGTAATTGACGTTGCGCACATTAAACAAGACGTATTGGCCATTTGGATATTCAGCAATCCCGAACATCGTGTTGGGAGTCTCTCCTTGATCATTCCACTGAAACCTGCCGCCAATCGCCATCACCCGCACTGGGTGAGACTGATCACTGTCCAGCGCCCAGCGAGCGACATCCAATTGATGAGTTCCTTGATTGTTAAGGTCGCCGTTTCCCGTCTTCCAAAACCAATGCCAATTATAGTGAACGAAATTTTGATGGTAATCATCAATTTTCGCAGGCCCCTTCCAAAGATCCCAATTAAGATTTTGAGGTGGTGAGGCGGCCTTCTTAAATCCAATCCCACCGCGAGGCTTGCAACAATAACCGTAGGCGATTTTCAACCGAGGCAATTCTCCGGATTCTAAAGCCTCATGCAAACCGGCAATTCCTGCAGAGCTTCTGCGTTGGGTACCGTGTTGAATAACAACGTTATATTTCTTTTGAGCTTCGACAACAATTCTTCCCTCAGCAATGTCGTGGCTCATCGGCTTTTCGACATACACATGCTTGCCCGCCTGGGCAGCCCAAATCGTCATCAAAGAGTGCCAGTGATTGGGTGTGGCAATCGAAATACCGTCTAGGTTTTTATCGTCAAGCGCTTCACGGACATCAGCAAATCCAATTGCACCTGGTACCTTTTCCTGCATCTTCCCTAAAACATTTTGGTCAGGATCAATCAAGGATACCACGTCAACGTTTTTCTGACCCTTCCAACCACCAACGTGCGATTTACCTCGACCATTGAGTCCAGCAACCGCCATTCTCACTCGGTCGTTGGCTCCGATAACATTTCCAGATGCTTTCGTGCCTGAGATCAAAAATCTACTTCCGGCTGCAAGTACACCACCTGTTTTAATAAAATCGCGCCGAGATGTAGAAACTGTGCTTGTTCGCGGAGAAGTCATTTCAGTTAGTTCCCAGGATCTTTAAAGTAAGTACCAAAACAAATTAGAGACGGTTTATAGTCTAACGTAAAATTATGCCTCCGTTGCGACCACCGCACGACAGCATTACAAAACGTGGAAACGAACCCTCTTATTCGGACATTTCTTGAGCCAGCGAATACAAATTTAACAAAAGCGACGAAACGATTGGATACAGCCTGAGGCTTGGATTGCGAATACGAGCGACCCTTAAAGTAATTGAGATTCATAAGCTTCAATTTCGGGAGCCAGCATTTCGAAAAAATCAGCAAGGTGATCTTCGTAACGCTGCCACTTTTTTCGCGACGTCTTGTAAAGTGGCCTTCTAACCTGAACAGCGCTCGCCGTACTAACCGGAGTATCGCTGTTGTGGAACTCTAGAACGCCTTCCTCCCAATCCAACCCAATATGCTCAACCACCGGGCGGATAACCTCCTCCGGCGTCTCAGTAAGCTTCTCGTAGCAAACGTCCATTAGTGCCTCGGGCGCAACCAGTCGCCAATGATTCATTAGCTTCGCATAATTACGATAAATGGTCGCAAGATATTCAAACTTTGATGTATTAAATTGCAAATTCGAATCACTGAAAGACTGAAAAAAGCATGACAAACAGACATCTCTTGGATCCCGCATGCAGTTTATGATTCGGGCATTTGGAAAGAGCATGGTAATAAAGCCAATGTGAAAATAATTGGCTGGCAATTTATCGATAAACCGCATTGAGAAATCTGCGCCACCGCCCTCACCCAGATCATCAAAGCTGGTATATCTTGTTAGCTGATCTATATATCCCTGCGCACTCGCTCGAATCCAAAAATCATCCAGCGTTTTAAACATATCGCGCAGCCGAACTTGACTTGCATCACCAAACCTTGATGTTATCAGATCATTGAGTGACTCCAGTTCCCCCACCGCCTCAACAGCAGAATGTCGGGAAAGCATTTGCTGCACTAACGTCGTACCACTCCGAGGCATTCCAACAATAAAGACCGGTGCAGCGCTAGGATTACCATTTTCAGCAAACTTCTCGATCGTCTCTCGCGTAAAAAACTCTGTTAGATCATCCAACACGCCTTGACGCTGCTCTACATTGAACCGCCGCCCTTCGGCCTCGCCTAATGAATGAGTCGCCTCGGCCGCACGGGTATAATGCTCAAAAGCGCCGACAAACTCTTTCTCTTTCTCGAGGTGGACAGCCATCGCTACATTGAGCCGGTTGGACGCGGTCAAATTTAGGTTGGGTAGGCTCAAAAAATTTCGCAGAGAGTCTAATTGTGATTCCGTGAATTGATATTCACCCATATTTACAAATTGAGCCAATTGGAAATAAGCCTGGGGATTGTCTTGATCAATCGCTAACGCTCGGCGATTATCCTCAACGGCGCCTATAAAATCTCCCTGAAACTGCTTAATCCTCGCCGTTTCTGTTAGCACCTTGACCTCGGAAAATCCAAATTTAGAGGCCGAGTAAAAGCTAACTAACGCTTCGCTATTTCGATTTTGTTTACCAAGCGCAATTCCTTTTTGGAAAAACGCAGGAGCAAATTCGGGCGATAACTCGAGTGCCTTATCGGCCGACACTAATGCCGACTCCTGTTCTTTCATTGAATTAAAAATCGACGCAAGGTTGGAAAAGTACTCCGGGTTTGTCGGATCAATTTCAATGGCATATTTAATTTGCTGCAACGCATCATCTGAATTACCCATCTGATGGGCAATCAATCCTGCGAAATGCCAAGCATCTGAATGGCGGGAATTCTCTTTCAATACTGCGGCATACCCAATCGCAGCGGCAGTCAGATCCCCCGCTTGGTGTTTTTGCACGGCTTGATCAAACAGTAGGTCAATTTTGGACATTTTCTGCATTCGTTAAGAACGTGGGACCTAATTAAAAATCGGCAATAAATTAACGCAAGAGCGGCAGATTTTGAGCAAATTCTGACATTCCCATAAAAATCGATTTTAAGAAATGATAGCGAATATAGGCAAAACCGAGGTCTCCCACTTCAATACAGCAAGTAGACCTTCTGCACTTAAAAATTGTTCCCCCGTTACACGCTATTTCGATAAACGCGGGAATTTTTGAGAAAACCACTCAACGAAAACTTTGCAGTCTTATATCCGCCCTCCTCAAATCTCCCACCGACACAGGCCACTTTTCGATCTACCTGGAAAATCCCTTTGCGACTATGTAACCAACGCTTTGGCAACCAGCTCTTAAATACGTTAAAACAAACTCACCCAAAATTCACACTGTAAACTTACCCAAAGCTGTAAAACGCATTTCTAGACGACATGCGGAATCGTCAACCGAAGCGTTCTGCCAATACTATTCGTGCCGTTTTTGAGTTGGTTCCATTCCAAATTTTTCACATCAAGACGATGCAAAATTCCGACAATTCCAACGAGAAACCTATTCAAAATCCATATGCGGTTGAAAAAGAATACAATGTGGATGAGGAGGCCGATCAAGGACCACCGGGGAAAAAAATTACCCTTCTACAGATAGTCGCGTGGGTTTTATTAATCTTAATTTCTCCGGTAGCCGGAGGGGGAGCATTCTTTTTCACTTGCCTTGGCGGTGTCGGGTTTTCTGATCTTACCGGCGGAGGGTTTAATACCAGCGGAGGCATGGACGG
>JAPOIJ010000090.1 GCA_029979005.1 Planctomycetota bacterium
AACGGCTGAGCTGGCAAACGGCTGAGCTGGCAAACGCCAAAACTGGACTCAATCATTTGACATCCGGCACTCTCCATCGTCAATCCAATCCGACTACCAAACGACGCCATGGTCTGCTGATCTGCTGAAGTTATCAACAGTAGCTTCACGTAGCCCTAAACAAAATCTCTCCGTTCGTCTGCCGTAAAACTTCACCTGCATTAAAACAGAAAAATCCGATACGACACAGCGACCAACACGTTTGTGTTTTCACAATTAGCTGCAGTCTGCCTTGTAAGAATTAATTAGCTTCATAAACCCAACCAATAAAACACACCCGTTTCCGATCGGCAATGCAAAGTCGGCAATGCCCACATGCTGGCTCTCTGCCAAATCTCGGTTAACCGCTTCATTAACCGCTTCATTTACCGCCCTAATCGACTTAGCAACCTAAACCACAGAGCGGGCTATGGATAACTCAGGTGTCCATTCCGCTGCTTCATCCTGCGACATACCCAGGGAACTTCTTCTGGGTTTTAAATTTTTCCCAAAACTTCTCAAAATCAAACGAACAATACATTGACATATTCCGATATATATTTATATCATCTTGGGAAAGACGAATGAACCGAGCCCCAGTTGCAAGACATCGTGAATTGTATCCTCCGCCACTTTGACTAGATCTCAAATTTCAGCAAAGTCCGTCTCGAAACCCGGTTCCGAATAATCTAATCGCTAACTTTCAAAAAGAGTGAATCAATGTTGCTTAAATATTTCTACGACGAAGCACTGGCTCATGCATCCTATCTAGTAGGCTGCCAAAAAACCGGTGAGGCTTTTCTCATTGATCCCGCGCGCGCGATCACGCCTTATCTCGAGGCTGCGGCAGCGAAACAGATGAAAATTACTGGCTGCGTTGAAACTCACATCCACGCTGACTATCTTTCAGGCAGTTGCGAACTTGCGGAGCAAACCGGAGCTGCACTCTATCTATCCGACGAAGGACCGGCCGATTGGAAATACCAGTTAGACCCACAATACTCAGTGCAACGCTTGAAGGACGGAGACCACATTGCCGTTGGCAATATACAGCTCACCGCCATGCACACTCCCGGTCACACTCCTGAGAGTATCTCACTCATCTTGACGGACTTGGGAGCCGGCGCGAATAAGCCAATGGGGATCTTTACTGGTGACTTCGTCTTCGTTGGATCCGTAGGCCGACCGGATCTATTGGAGGAAGCCGCGGGCATCGCCGGCTCTGCTGATCAGGGAGCCCGCGATTTATTCCGCTCAATTGAAAAATTCAAGTCGCTGCCCGACTATCTCCAAATCTGGCCATCCCATGGCGCGGGAAGCGCCTGCGGCAAAGGACTGGGAGCTATTCCTTCCAGCACCGTTGGCTACGAAAAACGATTCAATCAGGCCCTCCAATTTACCGCGGAAGAAGATTTCGTTCGATTCATTTTGGATGACCAACCCGAAGCACCACCCTATTTTGGATTGATGAAAAAACTCAACAAACGGGGGCCCCAAATCATCGGTGATGCTCAACCAAAAAAACTAAAACCGAAACAGCTTCATTCCATTGCAGCAACATGCAACGTAATCGATACCGCAGAATTTGAGCAATTCGCAATCCAACATGTTCCCGGATCAATTAACTTGCCTCTGAATTTTTTGGCAAGCCACGGAGGCTGGGTCATCGACTATCAGTCTGCCACCTATCTAATTTCTTCCAGTAAGAAAATGGATGAGGCCGTTCGCATTCTGCATGAAATCGGAGTTGATAACATCGCTGGCTTTTTTGATGCAGACGAAATCTACGCATCGGGATTGGCAACCGAAAAATCTCCACAACAGTCGCCTGAATGGCTGGCAAGTGCATTGCAGACCAATTCCATCCGACTGATTGACGTTCGACGAAAATCGGAATGGGATTCCGGACGAATCCCGGGCGCCGAACACATTTTCCTGGGGCATCTTGCCGACCAACTCAATCAAACAACAACTCAAAATGACGATCGTTCAATCGTATTGCAATGCCGCACCGGTGGTCGTTCCGCAATTGCAGGGAGTGTGCTGAAAGCATTAGGAGTCAAGAACGTGATCAACCTCGCGGGCGGATTCGAGCGATGGGAGGCGGCGGGCTATCCGACAGTGCAAGAATCACCATCGCTAAGCTCAACTCCACCGCAAAAATCAGTGTCCCGTTCTTGCGCTTTGAATTAACCCACACCCTCTCCAAATTTACCCATTCAAACCAATGACTGACTTTCTACTACAACCTTGGCCTTGGTGGTTTTCCGGCCCTCTGATTGGTTTAACTGTACCACTGTTGTATCTACTGGCCGGAAAAGGATTTGGAGTCTCAACCAGCTTACAACAACTCGGCGCACTCTGTTCCCCCGGCAGCAAGCTTGCCTATTTGAAGAATTACGATCGCCGTCAAGGTGCGTGGACACTTGTATTAGCACTTGGAATCGCAATCGGCGGCTTTACAGGAAGCCATTGGCTCTCTGCGGAACCAATCGAATTTCTACCTGCTAGATTTTTTAGCGTTTGGGGCGCTATCAAACTATTCATTGGAGGCATTCTAATCGGATTTGGAGCGAGATACGCAGGAGGTTGTACTTCCGGCCACGCCATTACTGGACTTGCTAATTTGAATCCTCCCAGCCTCATCGCCACCATTTTCTTTTTCGTGGGCGGCCTGGGCGTCACCTGGGGCCTCGGCCACTTTCTTTTCTAAGGTAATACCGCGATGGCAACCATTAACAAAAAAACAGTTTCTCCCGCACCAACATCAATTGCTGAAACCGAAAACAAAACAGCGGCTCAATCCTCTACATCCACTGCTGATGCAGCAATGGTGTATGCAACCACGTTGCTGGTCGGCACTTTCCTGGGGATTCTGTTTACCAAATCCGAGGTCGTCAGATGGCAACGAATTAACGACATGTTTCTGTTTCAAGACAGCCACCTTTACTTGATTATTGGCTCGGCCGTTACCGTTGCTATGTTGGGAATGTTCCTTATTCGAAAGTGTAAAGCTTCAGATATTTACGGTAAGCCAATTCGATACAGCCCCAAACCGTTTCACAAAGGTGTGATCCTTGGTGGCACGGCCTTCGGAGCCGGATGGGCAATCGCAGGCGCCTGCCCGGGAACCATCTACGCACAACTTGGCAGCGGCGTTGGCCTTGCCAGTTTCACCTGTGTCGGCGCACTGGCAGGAATGTATCTGTACGCTTTGACGAAACCGCACCTTCCGCACTAGCGACCCGTTCAACAGCATAGCCTCCATGAAAAGGAACGCTTCCAAATAGAAAAACGGGAATTTCGCAGAAATCAGCAAGGAAATTACCTACCCGACAATCTGCAGAAAATTTGATAAAACAATGAGAAGGCATCAATTCGCCAACAAAGCGTCACGGATTATGTTAAAAAATGATCCGTCTTTCTGGCAATTGAATATTTGAACACTCAGTATCACTTTCAAATTGGAGCTTTCTCATGACGACGATCTCAAAACCTGATGCAAACCCGATTGCCGCGGCCATCCTGACTTGGTTTGTGTTAGGCATTGGCCATATCGTAATCAATGGCCAAACCAACAAGTGGATATGGACCATAGTTGTGACATTCATTGGTTCGTTTCTTTGTGTTCTCCCTGGAATCGTGTTAGCAATTCTTAGCGTCGTTGATTCGTATAAAACTGCGGAACGTTTAAAAGCGGGCGAGTCAATTCCAGAAAATGAATATTCAAATGCTCTTCTTTACAAAGTCTGTAAAATCTTTGATAAGAAAGCAACTTGCAAATTTGCTTAATTCTTCCTGTCGTTTGATAGGTGGATTGAGTTTTATAAATTCGACACAAGACTCGCCCGGTTGCTCGTTTCAGTAACTGGGCGATTCTTATTTTGGGCTTAGTTTAAGATCATAAGTGGCTTGGAATTCATAGATGGCCTCACTCTTTACCTGGACAACCACGCCGAACACCGTGGGAGTCAATGACGCCGAGCATTCTTTAGCTGGCTAGAAAAAATTCTGAGCCGCTCCGGAACTAACCGGACCGATCAGAATCGCATGACCGATTCCAAGGAGAACACAATCCAACGAACTGACGAACACCGAAGTCACCGTAAGGCGACATTGCCATCAAGCCCCGGGACCGCCTGCCCAGCGTCAGCCACTTCAAGTTTTATTTGACAGTATCCGGACGCCGGATTATAAAACCTAAACCCAATTGTCGGCAAAAACATGTTTTCCGACTTGTTAAGGAATAGGTTTTATGGAGCTAACTGAAAAAATTGAATACGACATTACGTCGCATTTATCCGAAGGGAGTACGCCTTGCAAACTGACCGTTGCTGCGCTGGCTTCCCATTACGGCGTAAGCCAAACACCTGTACGAACGGTAATCTCAAAGCTGATCGAAGGAGGTAAGCTGATTAAGCTATCCAACGGTCGTCTCCGGGCTCCAGAGACTTTCGATTTTACCCTCGACTCCAAACCGCAACCTAGACTTGGCCCCACCGTTGATCCCTATCAAGCAATCCTGCGCGAAATTGTTCAGAAAAGTTTATTGGCGGAAGAGACTTTTCTGCGGGAAGAGAGAACAGCGACTCATCACCAACTTAGTCGCTCTGCGGTGCGGGAAATATGCCACCTCATCGCAGGCCAGGGACTCCTTGAACACATTCCTCGTCGCGGATGGAAAATTCGTCACTTCACTCATGCAGACCTGCGAGCTTATCAAGACACGCGGGAAGTCTTGGAACTCAAGGCGCTCGATCTCGCATGGAGCCAACTAGTTAACGCCGATCTACAGGCAATGCTTGTGGGAAATATCCCGGCGAAAAATTCACGAGATTTCCCCGTGATTGACAATCGGATTCACTCCTACATCATCGAGAAGGCAAACAATTTTTACATTTCAGACTTCTTCAATCGACACGCTCCCTTCTTTGAGATTTTATTCGAATGGGAAGGTGAAAATCGTGAAGCTGCCACCGAGGCTGTTCAACAACATCATGCGATCCTTACCGCCATTATTAACGGCGATCGAAAGAAAGCCGCCAAGGCATTATCACATCACATCCAGTTCAATCACCCGGTGCTGGACAGGATCGGAATGACCCAATGAAACCGTTGTTAATATTCATCGCCAGCTTACCGATCTGCGTCTGCATGATTGCCTCCAATGCAGTTGGACAGGAATCGAGTATCGAGCTTTACGAGCACAAAATAAAACCACTTTTAAAAGAGCGGTGCTTTGCCTGTCACGGTGCGTTGAAACAAGAGTCTGAACTCCGCGTCGATACGATCGAAGCGATGAAGGATTACGGCATTTTGGAAGACAACCTGCTTCTCAACCGCCTCACTTCAAAAGACGACACAGAACGCATGCCCCCCGAAGGCGAGCCGCTCTCGCGACAAGAGGTTTTCGACATTCAGAACTGGATTGCTAACGGGGCCCCCGCACCCGACAACGAACAAGCAGAAGCAGATCCAATGGAACATTGGGCCTTTCAAAAAATCGAACGACCAAGCTTGCCCAACCTTGGCATCTCCAACCCCGTCGATGCCTTTCTAACCGCAGTTCAACAAACAAATGAATTAAAAGCTCAGGCAATTGCGGAACGAAGTCTATTGTTACGGCGAATTTACCTTGATGTGACTGGCCTTCCCCCAACGCCCGAACAGTTACTTTCAGATTTGCCCATCGAAGAAATCATCGACTCTCTTATCGACAGTCCACAGTATGGGGAGCGATGGGGACGCCACTGGATGGACGTCTGGCGATACAGCGACTGGTATGGTCTGGACAACCAATTACGAAATAGCCAGAAACATCTCTGGCACTGGCGAGACTGGATCATCGATTCTCTAAACGAAGACAAAGGCTATGACCGGATGATCATGGAGATGATTGCCGGCGATGAAATTGCCCCCACCGATTTAAAAACCGTCAGGGCCACCGGATTCCTTGCCAGAAATTACTACCTCTTCAATCGCACGACTTGGCTTGATGACACAATCGAACACACAGGTAAGTCATTCTTAGGATTGACGCTAAACTGTGCCAAGTGTCACGATCATAAATATGATCCAATCAACCACGAGGACTATTACCGTTTCCGAGCGATTTTCGAGCCGCATCACGTGCGACTCGATGCCGTACCGGGCAATGCCGACTACAATAAAGACGGGCTACCACGCGTTTATGATGACAAGCCAGATGCTCCCACCTTTATCCATCGGCGGGGCGATCCCTCCCTGCCGATTAAGGATAAAACGGTTTCGCCGGGGCCGCCAAAATTCCTAAACAGCTTCGGGAAGCCACCGCAGAAAATCGATTTGCCCGCCGAAGCCTGGGCTCCGGGGATTCGCAATTACGTCCAAGCTGATTTGATTGCCCAATCAAAACGTCAGCTAAATTCCGCTCGCACTAATCTGCGGAAACTCCAAAAAAAGGAAGCGTTAGCGGCGGCCGCTACAACGGAAGTCAAAGGCACTGCGTTGCGTGATGACTTTAAAAAATCGAGGCCCGATATCTGGGATACGATCGGAAGAGGGTGGCGATACCAGGGTGGATTACTGACGCAAACTGAACCCACGATGGAACGTAGCTGCCTGAGAACCAAAGCTCATCATCCACGCGATTTTGAGTTGACCTTAAATTTTCAAACCACTGGCGGTAAGCAGTATAAATCAACGGGAATACGTTTTGATGTCGATGAAAAGGGCGAAAATGCACACTTCGTTTATGTCAGTGCATTCGCGAATGGACCCAAAGTCCAACTCGCCCACACTGTCGCTGGGCGGAATATCTATCCAGCGAACGCCAAAGCCAATCTGCCAATTCAATTAAACCAGGATTACGTACTCAACCTCAAAGTCCGGGACGATTTAATCAACGTTGCGTTGGATGGTAAATTCCTGTTCGCCTACCGACTCCCACCCCGAAAAAACGGCTCCATCGAACTGTTTGCCTTTGACTCGACCGCTGACTTTTACTCGATCAATGTCGAACCACTCGCCAGCGATGCCACCTTAATAGAAACAAACAAACAGGCTGCCGTCGTCAACCCTGCTCAAGCCGTCGACCTTGCAGAAGCTCAACTCAAACTCGCTGAGGCCAAACACGCCGCGCTGGTTGCCCAGATCGCAGCCGACAATGCCACGTTTAAACAAATTGGCAACGGAACAGCGGAACTCGCCGCCCGCTTGAGCCTCCAAGCTGCGGTGGCAGCAGCCGAAGTGGACTTTATCAAGGCAGATGCGGGCAAGAGAGCTAACGCGGCAAAGCAAAAAGAGAAGGCCCAACTGGCATTAGCATCCGACAACCTGCCGACCCTCGCTCCATTGCGAGGCAGCCAGCGAGCGCTAGATCAAGGCTCGCACAAGGCCTCCCAATACTCTTCCGTCTATTCCAAAACCAGCACCGGACGGCGGACTGCTCTTGCAAACTGGATCACTCATCGGGACAACCCCTTGACCGCCCGCGTAGCCGTCAACCACATCTGGACCCGCCACTTTGGAAGTCCACTCGTCGAATCAGTCTTTGATTTTGGCCGACGCGCTCCCAAGCCCCTGCATCAAGATTTACTGGACTACCTCGCAGTCGAGTTAATCGAGTCGAACTGGAGCATGAAACACCTGCACCGTCTCATTCTCAAATCGAAAACATGGCAACGTAGTTCTTCTAATCTGGGCGCAGATCCAAACACACTGACAAACGACCCTGATAATCAATATTATTGGCGAATGAACAGTCGAAGGATGGAATCGCAAGTCTTAAGAGACAGCCTCTTTTTTATCTCCGGCCAGCTCGATCTAACCATCGGGGGGCCCTCCGTCATGGCTGGGACCAACGTTTTCCGTCGCAGCCTATATCTGTTCCATTCCCGTGATGGACGCGACAAGTTCGTTTCGGTATTTGATGACGCCGATGTTTTTAGTTGCTACCGACGCAACGAGAGTATTGTCCCACAGCAAGCACTCGCACTAATGAACAGCCGGGAAGCCATTGAATCCGCCAATCTAATCACCTCCCAATTCGATTTAAAATTGACCGACATTCAATTTATCGAGGCCGCTTTCCTCCGACTTCTCGCAAGATCGCCTACCCAACAAGAAACGAAAGCCTGTTTAGATTTCCTGAAAGACAATCGTGAGCGAAACCAGTTCATTCACGCACTTTTAAACCACAACGATTTTCAGGTCATAAGATGACGCTACCAAATGATATTTCACGCCGTCGATATTTACTCCAATCCGCACTGGGCTTTGGCTCATTAGCGCTGGGCGGAATTGCAGCCGCGGAAGAGCACAAAAAACCAAATGGCGAGCCGCATTTCCAACCAAAAGCAAAACGTGTCATCTGGTTATTCATGCGGGGTGGCGTAAGCCATATGGAGAGCTTTGACCCCAAACCCGCCTTGAATAAATTTGCCGGAAAATCCATCAACGATACGCCCCATGCCCATGTCATGGATCCGGAAAATTTCAAAAATCTTCGCGTGGTTGTGGTCGATGATGCCAATGGCAAAGACCGGAAGATCATCTACCCCTTGCAAACTGGATATAAAAAATATGGGCAGTCCGGTGTCGAGATCAGCGACTGGTTTCCGAATATCGGTTCCTGTGCTGACGATATTGCCTTCATTCGTTCGATGTGGACCACTGACAATAATCATGGAGCTCAGGTGCAATTTCACTCCGGCCGTCATATGCTGGATCCAAGAGTTCCGACCATTGGTGCGTGGCTCAACTATGGCTTAGGTTCGCTCAGTGAAAACCTTCCTCAATTCATTAATATTGGTCCTCGTTTTTTTGACAAACGAGACGGTCATTACTTAGGGCCAGCCTACGATGCCGTCAATCTAAAAGTCGATCCCCAAAACCCACTCGAATACGCTACTCCGCATGGCGGAATGAATTCAGTCCAGCAAAGAAAAAATCTTAGCTTCACCAACCAGCTCAATCGTCTTGCGGGTGAACAGTACCCCGGAGACGCCGCTCTCCAAGCCCGGATCAAATCGTATGAACTGGCGTTTCGGATGCAGACCGCCGTGCCCGAAGTATTAGATTTCAAAAAAGAATCTAAAGAAACTCGCGCACTTTATGGCTTGGATCATCCTGAGACAAAAACCTTTGGCCAGCAACTCCTTGCTGCCCGGCGCTTCTCGGAACGGGGAGTGCGTTTTATTCAAATCATGCATGGTGATGGTGCCGCAGGTGCGTGGGATAATCACTCTGGACTACGCAAAGGACATGCAAAACTATCAAAACAAGTCGACCTACCCACCTCAGGCTTACTAAAAGATCTCAAACAAAGAGGTCTACTGGACGACACGATCGTTGTGTTCGCAACCGAGTTTGGACGAACTCCCGGATCACAAGGGGCTGATGGCAGAGATCACCACCCCTTTGGCTTCAGCGTTTGGATGGCGGGTGGGGGAGTAAAAGGGGGCGTCGTTCATGGTGCTACTGATGAACTCGGATTTCACGCCGTGGAAAATCCGCACTATGTCACCGACGTTCATGCCACAATCAATCAATTGATGGGCATTGACCCCCGACGCCTGGAGGTTCCTGGGTATAAAAGACTCGACAGCGACTACGGCCATCCAATCGACGAAATCATTGCCTAGGTAATTCCTTAGAACAATTTAACTCCTTAGAACAATTCGAGTCCCTCGAACGGGGGTATTGTCAGATTTTGGACGAATGAACGAATACAACTCAGGCATTTCTCCAGCTGCAACTCGCAAACAAGACTAAGCAAAGGACTCCGGGCAGATTAAAGCAGACATTTTTAGTGACTTTACAGTGCGCCCTCCGAAAGCAAAAACGATCAAGCCATCAATTCTTTCAGTGGCCCCTTCAACGCGAGATGGTTTAAATTCGAGTCGGGCTGGCCAAACAATTCCGATGTTTCCATGCCGGCCGCCTGCATCAAAGCAAGGTACAAATTGCCAACCGTTTGGTGACCCTGGTCGCCATATTTGGGATACTCCAAGTAGCGGCCCATCTTTATCTTCTTATTCAATCCACCTAAAAGAACAAACGGCCAGTCATGCCCTTCACAGTGATGGTCGCCTGAAGAACAAGACAGATAGACGATCATCGTATTATCGAGCATCGATCCATTTCCTTCTGGAATACTGTCGAATTTCTTCGCCATTTTCGCAATTTCCCTCACATGCAGTTTTTCGATTTCCATCCGCGATTGATGACCGTTCAGCCCGTTGGCGGCAGTGTTGTACCCCAGATGACCCAGTGCGTGCACGTGATCTGAGATACCAAGTTCCGAATATTTAACCCCCAGTGTATCCGGACGCAATGTAACTACGTTTGTTAGTCCTGCGATCAATGCAGCGGAGGCGATTTCAAAATGAGATTCGATCCGCGCCGAAGTGGTTGTCGAATCATAACGATCAGTAAGCTGCGGTGCATGCGTCTGAATTTGATCAAGGAGAGCCGCTTTCTTGTTTTCAATTTCTCGAAGCGACTGAAAAGAATTCATATAAAGATCGAATCGCTCTTTACCGTCTCCCGATAATTGCTTTTCGACCCTTCGCGCATCTTTCGTCAGAAAGTCCATCAGATTACCGTTGAGCGCCAGTTTTTTTTCTAATTGAGCTGGAGTCGCAATAGCTGACCCAAACAGTTCAAGAAAGGCCTTTCGGGGTGAAGCCTGATAGGCCACTGGCTTGGCGGCACCAAAGGCAGAAAGATTTGGGTAACAGTAAGAATCCTCTGGTTTTGCATTTCCAAGCAATCGCCCGTTCATTGCCATCCCATACATCGGATAAGGCCCATCGGACAGCGCTTGCCCGAGTAGACAGTCGAGGGTCGGGGCAACAGCCACAGTTTCAGAATCGTGCAGTGAAAGCGTACCGAATCCTTTGGTATGATTCCCTCTGAATCCAACGCCTGAAAGACTTTGAATAATGGTCAACCGATCTTTGAGACTCTCCAACTCAGCCAGTTTCTCAGGCAATTTATGATTGGCCAGGGCAACATCCACCAGCGGCCCTTGCCGCCGCGACCGATTGCCGAGTTTCTTCCCGTCATCAGGATCAATGAAGTGATTTTCGAGCCCCTCAGGTACGAGATTAAACTTATCGATGCCGGAAGATTTGACGACGAAAACAAATCGCTTGGGCAGCCTCTGTTCATCCCCATCTACACTTGCCCGGATCGACCGTAAACAAGATGCCATCGCAACCGACATTCCACCGATCGAAAGATTTTGAATTGCACGACGTCTGGTTAATAACATTAGCGATGCCCACGTATTTAGGTAGTTTTAACGCCGGTATAAAAATGAATCTGAACTCAACAAGGAAACGACGAGCGCTTTAAAGCTCCCCCCGTTATTCAAATAAGCCTGTTCTGCTTCGATCAACGTTTTGGAATCACTCAGCATTTCATTCCGCCCCATAAAGAATCGGAATAAGTGTCGAATAAATGACTGGCGGGCACGCTCTGAATTACCTAACCGCTGCATCATCTCGACCGCGTTCTTCACCTCACCATCCACCTGAGGGTCACCTGAAAAACGAATCTCTCCGGAAGCGTCGATCGCCCGAGTTGTCAGCTTGCCTTCTTTTAACTTTCGGTCAAACTGCCCGTCCCGCCGCAGATAGATCTTACCATCCTCGTCAAAATAATGTTGGTTTCGATAACGCCCCCAATCATCAAAAATCTCGAAGGTTTCACCAAGCGGATTAATTTTACGATGACACTTCCAACAACGCTCCGACCTCAGCGTTTCCATTCTCTGCCTCAGTGTTTTATGAGGATCCATGGGCACTGACGCGTCGACATCGGGTGGCACATCACCAAGGACTCCCGCCAAAAGTCGTTTATACACCCAAATCCCTCGATGGATTGGATCATTATCTTCATTCAACGAATGTGCCGCCAACCACGCTGGATGCGTCAACAAACCTGCTCGTTGCTCAACAGGCATCTCCAACGGTTGCTCGATAGGCCAGTTCCACAATTGCGTATCGATGCGACCACTACTCGGAAAATTGTACGGCCCAATATACAACAGGTCTCCAATCCCCCGTGACTTTTCCGTAAATGGAAAACTCGGATGGGAGTAAATCCCTTTTTCCAGTTCACTTGTGAATTTAGCGACCGTTCGAATCGCTTCGTTTCGCCTTGCTTGAAGTGCTTCCTTCGCTTTCTCCGGCATCGCCTTAAAATTAAAATCACGATCGATTTGTTCTTGGCGTTTTTGAACCTGCGCTTCAACATAACCCGAACCAAGGACCTCGGCTACTTTTTCTTCATACTGTTTCCGAGCATATTCATTGTCCCCCGGATGAGCAATAAAAAAATTGTTCGTCGTCAGCAACTCGGCAATGACGTTCTTATCTTTTTTCAAAATATGCTGGATCAACAGCGTCGCATCAAAAACCAGCATATCAGTATTCCACTGATCAATTTTCTCAGCCCGCTTTCGCTCGTTATCCTTGAACACCGTACCGGCGCGATGAAACCCAAAAAACTCTTCGAAAAAACGTTTAATACGAGGGAGATCTTTCCGATCCCAGTGACCACTTGTAAGTTGCTCGTCCATCAACGTCTGCACAAGACTTGCGACATCTTCTTTGGTTTTTAATTGCCCCTTTTCCATGGCCTCGCGAATGTACTGATTACGTTTGGGCCCATGATCTGTCAACGCGTAAGCAACGGCGTAAGCCAATTCATCAGGCGACAACATGCGCCGCCCATGCACATCGACTTCTCCAAATCCAAACTCCATTCGATAAATAGATTCTGGACTTAAAAACATCGCCTTGATCGTCGTTTTAAATCCATCCAAGAGACCACCGATCTCAATATTCTGTTTCAAAAAAGACAGGTATTTTGCCTGCTCCTTTTTTGTTGGTTCGCGACCGATCACACGAATAAATTCTCGCCTAACCATCCCTTGGAGTTTCTGTTCATCAAAACTGGCCTGGTTCGTTGCAAGCTCGGCAAACTCGCCACGTTTTTCCCGTTCACTAAGAAAAGAATCAGCAACGATCATCTTCATTTGAACTGTACTTTGATCCGCCGTCGACATTGCTGCATAATCCCGAATCCCGCGTTCAGAAGTCACATAGGTAAACGGACTTTTCGCATTTCCAAAACCCTTTGATTTAAAAATCTCTGGGCTAAACCTCCAGAGCCTCGCCGGCGAAAACGGCGGCGTATCAATTTCGCCTGAAAAGAGCTTTTCATGATTGACCCAATTGCCGTACTCCGGTGCCAGCAATTTTTTCTGATACGCATCGAATCGATTCGCCTTTACCATCTCTCCGGAGATCCACCTAATGACATTCGCCTTTTCAACTGACTTGGGTTGCGCCTCCTCCGGTGGGGGCATCTCACCGAACTGAATCGCCTCCATCACATCGACCCAGCGATTGGCAGATTCATCCACAGAAAAATCTACCTTGAGTTCAGAAAGATCAACTCCCGCTTCCGCGTCCGTTCCTGTGTGACAGTCGAAACAATGTCGCAAAAGAAAAGGCTTAATCGTCGACTCATACGACGCGTCATTCTGCGCTTGAGCAAAACACTCCGACGTTGTTCCTAATAGAGATAGAAAGATCGCTGTGGCAAAACTAAACGCAGTAATATTTAGGCGAATCAAATGAAAATCCCTAATTTTGCTTATCGAGCATCGCGGTTTCATGATAATCAAGGCATTCTCTTGGAAATACTCGCAAATGGTTCAACTGTCAAAAAATGAGCCATTTGCGTTTAACTTCGCCACAAAGAGGCGGAGAATCTCAATTTTCCCTTAAATCATTTCTGAAATTTATCAAACCAGCCCTGGACCTTTAATCCCGCATGCTGATTCACCGGGATCATTTTTTCGAGACGTTTCTTCGTTTCTGTATATTCTGTTTTGGTCGCTAAATTAAACCACTCATTAGGATCGACCCGATGATCGTAGAGTTCCTCCGACCCGTCTTCGTATCGAATGTACCGCCATCGCTCCGTTCGAATCGAAGTGTTCCCATCGCCATAAGATGAAACCGCGGGCGGACGGGGAGCAGTCGGCCTGATAAGTTGCGGCTTAACGGATGTGCCATCGACCCAGCCTGGAATCTCTATCCCAGCCAAATCAACCAAAGACGGATAAACATCGATCAAACTGACTGGCTGTTTACAAACTGAACCCGGCACGATTCCCGGGCCGCGAATGATAAACGGAATATGCGTGGTCTGTTCCCAAAGAGCGCCTTTGCACCAGTGTTTCTTTTCGCCAAGATGCCATCCGTGATCGCTCACCAACATTACAATCGTTTCCCGCCCACGGGGATTTACTTTGAGATTTTCAATAAACCTTCCGATCTGACGGTCGACAAATGCAATAGATGCCTGATAGGCACGAATCGTCACATCCCACTGTTTGTTCTCAACTAGATACTCATGATCGCTGAGGCCCCGGTGAAGAGGCTTGTGTGCATGCGTTCGGGCGAGCCGGCGTGCAAATTCTGGCATATCAGCCCAATCATCTTCTCCCACGGGTTCATTTGGACGCTGGATTGACTCGAGAGGAAACTCCTCAAACCAAGGCTTAGGAACCTGTAACGGGCGGTGAGGTCGAAAGAATCCGACCGACATAAAAAGAGGTTCATCTGTTACTCGGCTCCACTCTTTACTCGCCCACTGAGAGACTGCGTAGTCTCCCATCTCTTCGTCGGTGACGTCCAGCGCATAGCCATCGTTGGGTGCACCTTGAGCATTGAAGTTATCCTCTCCTTTGGGAGGCTTGGGATCTCGCGGCCGCTTAAGTAATGAGTCACCGGCATTACCCGGGCCACCATGAAAAACCTTCCCACCACTCACAACACGGTAACCATTTTGCGAGAAAAACTGCTGCATTGTGGGAGTCGTGATTTTGTCTTCGCCTTTAAATTTCGCGTTAAAGTAGGTACCGGTTTTAAAGGGATAAACTCCATAATTAAGACTAGTACGCGAAGGGCGACACTGCGGAGAATTGCAGTACGCTTGTGAAAAAAGCATCCCACTCGATGCCAGAGCATCAATGTTAGGCGACTTCGCATCAGGATGGCCATCGAGGCAACCGATCCAATCATTCAGATCGTCCACGATGATAAAAACGATATCGGGCTGTGTATTCCGCTCGGACTGAGCAGAGACAACGGTGAGTCGAACACTAGCACAAATGAGAAGACAAAGCACACAGAAGAAAGTTTTTTTCATCACTAAATTAGATGCAATTTTAACCATCACCCATTCTCTCCCAATCGGGCTTGAACGTAACAAATACTATGCCTCTCCTGATCCGTCTGTGTCAAAAAAGAATCGCGAGGAACAAACGTTGCGAGGGCAATAGTAAGTCTAATCGAAGCAGGAGCGACACCCAAATCCAGGAGCAACCCAGCAGTAACAACGAGGGGGCAAATCCAGCATTTAGAAAGATCGAGGTTGCAGCATTCTTGCCCCCTTAGACTTCAATTAGTGAAGTTTTACGAAGAAAACGGCTCCGTATCATTTCGTTAGAAAACGTTTCATTGCGGCGAGTGTTTTCGCACTGACATGATGCTCAATCCCCTCACTGTCAATTTCGGCAGTTTGTGTATCGACTCCGATGGCGACCAAAAAATCGAGGACAATCTCATGACGCTGTTTGGCGTACCTCGCCATTTTCGCACCCTGCTTGGTAAGTGAAATCGGGCGATAGGGACGCGTCACCAGTAAATCCTCCCCCTGAAGTCGTTTGACAATCCTCGAAACAGTCACGTGACTGACGTCAAAATACTTGGCCAAGTCAAGGACTCGACATTCGCCAGAAGCATCAATGATCTCGGCAACCGCTTCCACGTAGTCTTCCGCCGTTTCATTGGCATGGTGCTTTCTCGTGCGACTGAAGCGAACTGAATTTTGTTTTTTATCTTCTTGCATGGATGACTCGTCGGGGACTTTATTTGATTATACCGCTTGCGGCATCCGTAGCCATCGCTACAATTCACACTACACAGTAGCAATAGCTACGGATGGCCTTTCTCTGGCAACAAGTGATTCCTATGAAAAAACACCAACAAACCCGGGGCTTCACCCTCGTCGAACTCCTCGTTGTGATCGCCATTATTGGCATATTGATTGGGATGTTGCTTCCCGCGGTTCAACAAGTCCGAGAGGCCGCTCGCCGAACTTCATGCGCTAACAATTTGCGACAACTTGGCATGGCAATGCAAAACTATGAAGGAGCTTTCGGATATTTCCCACCCGGTTTTTCCTCGACACCAACGAACAATGGTACGGTTCCCTCCGGTGAATTCATTTCTCCGTCTACCTGGAACGCCTCGCCTGGCTGGGGTTGGGGTGCTTACTTACTGCCATTCGTTGAAGCTGGCAACATCCACGATCGTCTCAATTTCCAGTCAGCACTCTGGGCTGCTGACCAGCGAGAGATTATCCAAACTCAAATCCCGGTGTTTCTCTGTCCATCGGCATCGGGGGATAACGAGCCGTTTACCGTCATTGATGAAAACCGGAATCCATATTCACCGGATGGCGCGGCACCGATCCTATTGGGCCGCTCGCATTATGTGGCTAGTCATGGTCAAGAATCGGCGTGGGGACCAGAAGCAGGCTCTAACCTGACGGGCACCGTGTTCACTGACATTTACACCTTCGACACCACGACCATCAACATTTATGGAGATGTCTCGCGAGTCGCCGATGGGCCATTTTATCGAAACTCAAAAACGAAAATGTCAGCCATTCGAGACGGTACGACGCACACCATTTTTCTGGGAGAACATTCGTCGAAGCTAAGTGATAAAACGTGGGTCGGTGTTGTTCCCGGAGCAACCGTGCATCCCCGATTTTCCTCTCCCGAGAACGGGCCAGACGGAGCAGCCACGCTCGTGCTATTCCATATGGGTCCCTCAGGTGGCGAACTCGATATCACCGGATTTCCTATCATCCATCCCGTCAATTTTCCAACCTATCATGTCGGTCAGATGTACGCCGAGCATCCCGGGGGGGGCAATGTTTGCATGGGCGACGGCTCAGTCCAATTCATTGCGGAAACCGTCGATATAATCACCTGGGCTGAACTCAGCAGTATTTCAGAAGGGGAGGTCGTCGGAGAATGGAAGTAAAAAGCAGAAGCAATTTCGGAATTATTTCATGCCTCGTTATCTTACTTTTATTTGGTGGCTACTTTTGGCTCAATCGCGGCTACGGTGAAGTCAGCCCGGACACCTATCAGTTTTCCAAAGCACTCTACAGTGCCTGTTTAAAGAAAAGCGATGAACACCTAACCAAAATCGAAGAATTGCTCGATGAGTCTGATGAAACATCGCTGCCGTCGAATGAGCGGTTCTGGCTGGACGAGATTACCAAACTCGCTCAAAACGGCGACTGGGAATCAGCCGCCCGAAAAGCTAAACGAATGATGGAAGATCAAGTGAAATACTGATTTCTCAATTACCTGAAATCTAATCTGTCAACCAACCGCACCGAGTTTTCACCCGACTCCGTTCGAGACAATGAATGGCCAGCGAAACCCGACCATCCAACTTCAAAAAGCCAAAGCAATTCCCTCATCACCTGAATGGGGCACCCCCGACTGTGCACTCCCGTCATGAGTAGGCAATCAAGTTGAGACCTTTAAAACTCAGCTTGAATTTGTGTACGGAACAAGGTTCCATCATCACCTACGAGAATGTCAGACGACGCATTGTTAAGCGGACTTCCGTCAAGCACGGTTACGTCAAACGACCATTTAAGTTTGTAGTTGTTCTCCATCGGATACCAGTTGAAACCAGCCGCATACTCCGTACGGTCACCTAGCAAACCGGCAACCTCTGAATAACGGAAATTGACGTCCAGCTTTTGCGGAATAATAAACTTTCCACCTTCGACATAAAATCCGCGTTGCATCAGACTGTCCACTGGAACAGCTCCATTGGTTTCAAAATTCTCCAGCCATCGGAAGAAGACCTCTGAATCAAAACTCCAGCCTCGCCATTTGGCAGCAAGATCAACTCCATAAAAGAAAACATCAACACCAGAAACGGTTACCCCTGGACTTAATGCGCCGACCTCACCCAAACGGGTTCCATCAGTCATTCGGATAAAATCGGTCTCCGCGAGTGGATTCCCAAGCGCATCGGAAGTGATGGGTGAATAAACAAAAGAGTGACCGAACCGAACCAGCGGATCGCAGTGGTAATCGAAATCGACAAGCTGACCGCCGAAATCTCCATAGGGATCAAAGTACTGAGTCATGGCGACGGTAAGTTTGTCATCTGTAAGCCGGTTCGGCAAATTCGAAGTTCGATAGCCGTTTCCAAGCATGAGTTCGTAATGCCCGTTCTCCCCGGTCTTACCCTCACCCCAAATACCAATCGTTCGGTCTGGGCGGAAAAAGTCATTTGACATCGGACGATCAATAAAGCGGGTTCGCCTGGCCCCTAACAACCATTGGCGACTTCCGGATACTTTTCGCTTTCCAAACTTAAGACGGAAACAGTCGTTGACTTTCCACGCCCACCAATAATCAAAAAAGTCGACCGTGTGGCGACCGTCGGTATCACCATCTAGTTGGTAAAAGTAAGTCAACCTCGGATCAAGTGCGGTTCCCTTAAACGTAAGTCGGGCTCGCTCTATATCAAAAGCATTTCGATTTTTTACAGGGCGCGTAACTCCTGCGTTGTCCGTCCAGCTATCCACTTCACGCGCGAATGCATGATGTCGAAACTGAATCCATCCATTGATTTTTAGATCAAACGGGTTTTTCTTTTTGTCGTACGGAAGAATTCCAAAGCCCTTGTCGTAAGTCGCAAAATAACCCAACTTCTCATCGGCATTTGGGGATGCAGTCGTTCCAAGCACCGCTGCTTCGCTTTCAGTACCGCCATTGCTTCCTCTTAGCTCAGCACTTTTTAGAGTCGGAGAGTAGACTGGCGTCGCTTCGCCTTTCTCTTTTTCGGAATCTTCAAACGCTACGAAAACGTCTCTCCCTGTCGCAACTTTATCCCCGGGCTGACTTAAGTATCCGGCGTTGTTGTTACTTCCTACATAGTCTTTTCCGACGACGGACGAACCGAGAATTAAGACGACGAGCAAAGTCCCGAGAGATCGAACTGGCATGGCTTTATCTATTCGCTATATCAATTGACTAAACAAAACAATCAACGCAATCGGAAGTGTTACAGCAAATGGTAAACTTCCACACCTTCTTAGTTTTGTCGACGAAATTGAGCTGATTATTCTGCAAAGATTGCCTAATCCGAGTAAATCCACCGCACTCTGCCATAATCGACCTCTCGAACAACGCTCAAACCCGCATTTCGCTAGCACAAAAGACGCTCGGGAAACTGTAATTCCAAGATTTCCGGTCCTCCGGTTCCAGCCTAAATCTCAAGAGTTAGCTCCAAACGCCGGCCATCACCATCACAACTTCAGCAATTCCGGCGCGGACAGGACAAACAGCGCGCGTTCGCGACAGCCCGAAAGTTAAATTTCTTATACAATTCGACTCCGTGAACCAATCTCCTCCGAAATATCGCGATGAACCGGCCAGATTTTATGTACCGAAGACTTTCTCCAATGCCATGCGTTGAACTAAACTAAAATTTGCGAATTCAAGAAAAACGGGCTTCTACGCAATCCAACCGTGCAATCTTCAGGTACGAAACGACTGTCCCTGAGGCACCCCGGAAACAGAATCAAAAATGGACACCGGACAAAACGACTTTACAAAGGCGAGTATGAATTTGAAAAGTTGTACATTCGGTTTTCGCTGCATC
>JAPOIJ010000316.1 GCA_029979005.1 Planctomycetota bacterium
AAAACAATCCGGAAGAATCAGGCATCGGACAGGCGATTATTGGCTCGCTCGTCATCTGCACAATCTGTGGTTTAGCTGCTTTACCGATTGGTGTGGGCACCGCAATTTTCCTCGAGGAATTTAAACCAAAAAATCGATTCCTAAGAATGCTGCACGGTTTGGTTCAACTTAACATCAATAATTTGGCGGGCGTGCCCTCCATCGTATATGGAATCCTGGGACTGACCGCATTTGTCTACATGTTTGGTGCCTTCAGTCCAATCCGGGTTAATGATCAACCAGACTATGAAATTGGGGCAACCTATTCTTACCAAACCAAAACCCTTGGCGGTAATTATGTTCGTTTCCCGGCAACTCCGAAGATTCAGCCAGTTTTTGAAATTAAGCAGCCACGATCGGTAAGCAGCTCCGAGGGACAACCGTTCGAACTCAATGTCGTTTCTGCGACCACAGATGCAGCTGAATACAAAGACAAGATAGATGAGACAGTCATCCTCGGTACGAAGGCTGAACTTACCAGTCACAACGGCGTCGAATCTTATACAACCCAAACTTTAGGTGGTAAAACTGTCTTCTTTAAAGCAGATCCGACTTACAGTCAGTTTGCAAAAATCCTCGAACCCCTGATGGTCTCAGATCCAGAGGGTAACACCTTCGAACTCAATGTGCTCAGTAAATCGGATCCCATTCCCACCAACCCAGAAGTCTTATCGAAGTCGGTTTTCGCAGACTCACCTGACCCGAAAAAACGATCGTCTGCCTCGATTTTTCGTGAAAATTCGTTTTTCCACATGCACCTGCCATTCAGTAAAAGTGTGTTATCAGCCGGTCTCACGCTGGCCTTAGTTATTTTGCCAATCGTAATCATCGCTTCTCAAGAGGCGATTCGTGGCGTACCTCAAACGCTTCGGGAAGCGGCGTTTGGCATGGGAGCAACTCGATGGCAGGTCGTCCGGAGCGCTGTTCTCCCCTCCGCAATTCCGGGGATTATGACCGGAGCAATCCTTGCGATGAGTCGGGCCGTCGGCGAGGCCGCTCCCCTTTTGGCCGTCATGGGAGGGGTTCTCGGAACAACCAATCACTTATCCAGCTTGATGGATAAAACTCCGGTTCTTCCTGTGACAATTTTCAAATGGGCCGGCGATGAAAATCAGGGCTTCGAGCACTTGGCTGCGGCCGCCATCATTGTACTGCTTGCCTTTTTATTATTAATGAATTCAGTCGCGATTTTCATACGTTACCGCTACGAGAAAAAACTAGCCTAAGTCAAAATTTTTACTTCACCAATTAACTCCGTGAAAACGATGCAAAAATTAGCAACACCCTCCAACCAAACTCAAGGTCGATCCCTTTCGCAAACCACGGAACACCAAGCTTCGACAGCAACGATTGATCCTTCCTCCGAAAGCATGATGACTGCAATCGACATTGCAAACTTCAATGCGTTCTACGGTACCTTTCAGGCACTGCATGATCTCAACCTCAAGATCCCCAGACAGCAAGTGACCGCTTTCATCGGTCCAAGTGGGTGCGGGAAAAGCACCCTGTTAAAATGGTGCAATCGCATGAATGACATCGTGCCGATTGCGCATGCTACCGGCAGCCTAAAAGTAGGTGATCGCAATATTTTGTCCCGCAATACGGATGTGGTTGACCTGCGAAGGCAGGTGGGAATGGTATTCCAAAAGGCCAATCCGTTTCCCAAATCAATTTTTGATAACGTCGCCTACGGTGCCCGCCTTCATTACAAGATTTCCCGGTCAGAGCTATACGACCTCGTTGAGTGGTCGTTGAAAAAAGCTGCACTCTGGGACGAAGTTAAAGATCGACTAAAAAGTTCCGCCCTTGGTCTTTCCGGTGGCCAGCAACAAAGATTGTGTATCGCCAGAGCCATCGCCACCGGACCTGAAATTTTACTAATGGACGAACCCTGCTCGGCGCTGGACCCTGCATCCACCGCTCGAATTGAAGACCTGATCTTTGAATTGAGAAAACAATTCACGATCGTAATTGTCACCCACAATATGCAACAAGCCGCACGGTGTAGCGACCGAACCGCCTTTTTCTTCGAAGGTAAAATCGTTGAAGAAGGAGCTACCCAAGATGTTTTCACCCGTCCCCAAAAACAACAAACCGAAGATTATGTCACCGGTAAATTTGGTTAGGATC
>JAPOIJ010000310.1 GCA_029979005.1 Planctomycetota bacterium
GATTTATTACAACTCGCGGGTGCACTGGGCCGAGAGGCCGCGCAACAAGCGTCGACGGGAAGCCTGGAGCGAGGACGGTGGTGTGACTTGGAAGGACTGGCGAATCGTGGACGCGCTTCCGGACGGGGATCAGGGCCGCACCTACGGCTGTATGGGTGGATTGACTCGTTTGCCCTTGAAAGATCGTGACATCCTGATTTTCAGCAACCTCGATACCGACGCTTCGCATCGTGAGCGGGTCTCGGTCTGGGCGAGTTTTGATCGAGGCAAGACTTGGCCGGTCAAGCGCTTGGTGGACCCAGGCCGGAGCGGATACTCATCGCTTGCGGTAGGTCGAGGGGAGAACGCTTCCGCAGGCTGGATTTATCTGTTTTACGAGCACGACCCGTTCAAGGGAGCGCACTTGGCCCGATTCAACTTGTCGTGGTTGCTCGGCGGTGAATCCACCGGAGACGGCCTGATCCCCAAGTTGAAACACGACTAGGGCAACGCAACCGTTGTTCAACGGAAACGCAGATGGGACGGGGCTTTGGGGACGCCGTGATCGTCCTGCCACTTGTGTTTAGGCGCGTCCGGGTCGTCCTGAATCGGGGTGGCACAGCCGATGAGGAAAAGCGGGAAGAGCAAAAGCGCGATCAATCTGCAGGGCTTGGTCATGCGGTCAGTCTAATCACAACCAAGCCCCAAGGCCAGTCGGAGCTGGCATAAAACAAACCTGTGAGGCGGTTGAAAACAGGAGAAAAAAAGAAGTGGAAAAAGTGGCGATCCCTACGGGACTCGAAGCCGCTGAAACACCTTCGCAAACCTTCGAGTTGTTTCGCCTAAACGACTCAACTACAACGTCTTAATTCGCAAGACACGAAATCATAAAACGAAGAGTCGCGAAATAAAACGAAATTTAACTGTGCAAATCTGTGCAAATATTTTTCGTTTTTTTTATATGCTTTATGCCTAAGACAAAACCGTTTCGGCAGACCTTGAATTCTGATTTTTGAAAGAACTAACTTTGGTCGGATAACCCGCCAGCAAAGCTTCTAATATCCCGAATCGTTGAGTTGTATATGTCAGGAATATTCTTCCTAAAGAGGATATCGCCCGCATGTCAGGTTCCGTTTAATGTTTTACATACCGACGATACACCGGCCTTTAGTAGATTTTGATGAAAGAGAAAGCCTTCATCTCTTAGAGGGTCCAGTTCGTTAAGAGAAATAACATGAGGGGGAAGACCTGAGAGGTCATCAACCGACGCATGATAAGGCCAGGCTAGCGGGTTCCTTGAGTTTTCACCATTCGGATCGTAAAGCTTTGCCAGAATTGCCATAGTGTCTGCATCAAGCATGTAGCCGTCATTTTCAAAAATGGAACCAAGCTCGCTTGGCGGGTTGGAATACAATCCGCTTATATAGGGACATTGTGCAAAGACCCCTGAGATCTTATCAAGCCAGCCCTCTTTTTTGGCCTTTAAGGTGGTGGATATTGAGAGATTTCCGCCTCCTGATTCACCGGATACTACAATTTGGGAGACGCCCAACTCTTTCCGGTTTTCATAGATCCAGTTTAGTCCTGACGCGCAATCATTTAGTCCCGCAGGGAATGGGTGATTCCCAAGCTTTCCGGCTCCGTTTCTAAACTCAACACCGACTACAACCATTCCAGTGGCTGCGAGGTCATTTCTCCAGCGTACGAAGTTATCACATGTAGTGCTTAAAATTACCATGCCTCCGCCATGGATGTGAAAAATACATGGCAAAGGTCCGTCCATTTTCTCAGGGTGATGGATATACAACGAGATCTCATTTCCGTCGCTTCCGACTATTGTCTCCGTTCGGCTAATCACTCCTTGGAATGGTGGCAAATTGTTAAAGCATTTTTGAATAACCTTTTCGAAGAATAACTCAGTTCCAGAGCCAAATTCAAAAAGCTGATCAATTGGCGAATCTAGGTTGAAGTGTGGAGTTTCCCCAGGAACATCGAGTCCGACAGCAATCATGCCATCAAGCATTCTGGGATCAGTTCGGGGATCTGTCGCAAGTGTCATTTTTTCATTTCCAAGTCTGCCTGGTTGAATGATTTCTTCGGGATTTTTATTTGTATTACTCATTTCTTTTTGAAGTTTGTTTCTAGGATTGGAATTCACTAGAGAATTAAAGTGTGCGCAAATTATTTGTAATTAAAATTATCAATATTGAAAAAAATACGCATCTTTGAGAAATCTTAAAACGAAGTAAGTCTAAAGAAAATGAAATTTAATCGAGAGCATCTATGCCATATTTTGACTTACTCCTTTTGAGCCTTTAAGTGGCTAATGCGATCTATGTGACCATAGCCTTTCCATGTCAGTTCGAAATAAGAAATTTCAGGACAAATTGTATTGATATTTAAGTTAAACGGGTGTGTTGTTTTCCCCCGTTTTTTAGGAAACTTTAATTATCCTATTCAATCAAATGAAATTCGAAACAACCTGTTTGCACGGCGGCTACAAAGTTGAGCCAACGACACTCTCAAGAGCTGTTCCCGTTTATCGAACCTCATCATACCAGTTCAACAATACTGAGCATGCAGCAAAATTATTTGCTCTGCA
>JAPOIJ010000004.1 GCA_029979005.1 Planctomycetota bacterium
CATTAAGAACGGGACGTCTTCTTTGGACGGCAAATTCACCAATGACTTTTTCCTCAGTTCATCCTGAGCCTGACGATTTCTAATTGCTCGTATTTCTGCCAACCGCTCGCTTTGGGGAAGATCCTGGAGTCCGCTTCGTTCACTCAACTCCAGTTCTATCAACCATTCGTAAAAGCCGTTGAGAGTCGACCGTAACTGCTGGTGATTTTCTCGATTCTGTAGTTCGAAATCAAAATCAGCCAACCGCTTGCGATCAGCTTCCGTCTTTTCCTCAAAGTTTTTAAAGTTCGCTTTTAGAGTTATCTTCTGTTCAACATCCAAGTCCTTCACGTATTCAGCACGTTGAACGGGATCGAGCGGAATTGAGCCAGCAAATTCGTCTTCATATGCGACTTCAATTTCACTTCCATTTTCAACAATCACCGTTGGCTTTTGAAAAAAGTCAATGTTTCCGATGCTTTCCAGGAACGGCAAGTTACAATCGACCGCCTCGTATTTTTTGAAGTTTTCAATCACGCTTAAATTCTCAATTAAGCGGCGATCCGGATCAGCTTGCAAGCGTCTTACAACACCGTAAGCGGTTGCGAAGAAAACGATCGGCAGCAAGAGCATCACTCCGACGCGCCCGAAAAACAACGCCCTTTTGCGTCTATTTTTTGCGGTACTGACAGCGTCGCCGACAATCAACTCCATCGTTGTCTTCGTGAATGAACCACTCGGTTCATGGACAGGCAGGGTATCGAGCAGATCCCATGTTTTTTGCAAGAATTGCATTTCAGCCAGGTACTCTGAGTCCCTGCCCAATCGATCCTCAACCTCTTGAGTCTGCGTTTCATCCAGTTCGCCGTCTAGATAGGCAGTCAATTCATCCAAGCTGGATAGATCGATTTCACCAGACTGTGATTCAGGCTGTTCCGGTTTCGAATTCATAACGCCCCCCCGTCTTCTCTATCTATTTCACGAGATGACTTTCCAGAGTTTAAATAAGGGGCAAGCATTTCTTTGAGGTTCCCGCGTGCACGTGAAAGCAATGATTTGACTGCCTGTGTCGTTAGCTCCATCGATTCAGCAATTTCGTTGTAGCTCATACCCTCGTATTTCGACAGCAACATCGCCATTCGCTGCCGTGGACCAAGCGATTGAATCGCCTCACGAATCACCTTTTCCATCTCTTTCTGATCTGCCAGGCGCGTCGGCATCAAATTACTCTTGTCCTTCGCCATGGTATCGAGTGGTCGCACAGGCATCGAGCCTGATGGAGACGTGACAAGATTAACCTCCTTGCGCCTTGACGATTTACGAATGGAATTGCTCGCGACATTGTGCGTAATCGTGTAAAGCCAGGTGGAAAACTTCGCGGTTGGGACGTATCGCTCGCGAGCCCGATAAACCCTTAAGAAAACATCTTGCGCAAGATCCTCAGCTTGCGTACGGTCGGAAACTAAATGCTCTAAAACCATTACCAGACGCTTTTGATGCTTTTCAACAAGTGCCTCGAACGCTGCAGCGTTTCCATCGCGCACCTGCAACATCAGCCGCACGTCAGGGTCGAGCAACTCGTATTTCGAAGCTTTTTGTAACGATGATTCGCTAACAGACAAAGGAATTCCAGGTACAGGCAAGTTATGAAAGTTCTCATTTTATTCTAGCGTCACTTGGCTCTCTGACGAGACGCACGATCGACAAGAAACCTTATAGACCAGGCACACCTATGTTGGCTTTACCCCTCTCATGATGATAAAACCCTGTTTGTCCAACGGAGTTTCTGTGATTTGGGTTAAATTCCGGGATCGACGGAGAAGCCCCTCAAAAATTGGACTTTCGAGCCCTTTTTCCAACTCAACGCAAACAAGCGGTTACCAACCATGAAACCTGACGATCCGGTGTGCCTCTGTTTTCACGTTACTCGACGAAAAGTGGTTAACTTTATCCGAATCGAAAAACCAAGCCGGCCTAGCCAGTTGAGTCAATGTTTTGGCGCCGGAACAGGCTGCGGTTGGTGCCGTAAATACCTCGAGCGGCTTCTAGAACAGGAGAAATCCCAGCCGCCTAGCTCGGCAAATGTTGACAAAACCGAGACTTCTGAAACTGGCTCGCTGGAAGTCAGTTTTGAGGAATACGCCCGCCAGCGTGCGAAATACGTCGAAGACGGTCATGGAACTCCGCCCCCAAACGCCGGATGACGTGCCAAACAGGGCGATAATTTCAGAGCCCAACTATTCATTATCAGGAAAAAACGTTATATTTTTGGCTTCGTTTCGATAACGCATTTCTGCCCAGAATTTAAAGACGGATAAAAATGGCCAAGAAGAAGGCTAAAGCAACTAAGGCCGCTGTCAAAAAAGCACCGGCCAAGAAAGCCACTACCAAGAAAAAAGCGACTAAAAAGTCCGCTTCTACTGCTACAAAAAAGGTCAAAGCTGAGGCTAAAGAAGTAAAGAAAGCCCCAGTCAAGAAAAAACGAAAATCTCGGACCAAAGCGGCTGAAGTTATTCGCAGAAAGCTGTTTTGGGGGGTTTTCAATCATGCCATGAAGAGAGTCGCTCTTTATGAGTTTAACCAGCGAAAAGCTGCTGAAAAGCGTGCTGCTGAACTTTCTCCTGAAGGCAAACCACCTCACTTTGTACAAAAAGTGAAAGAGGACATTGTCGAAGAGAAGGAAAAGAAGTTGACGGCTAAGCAGTTAAAAGAACAAGCCGCCGAAGAGAAGGCTACGAAGAAAAAGAAGGCCAAGTAAGGCCGACTGCAATCGCAAAGTAATTCGACACACAGTAGAAAACCGTGCTTCTTTGAGCACGGTTTTTTTATTAACAATGTAAGAACAGGCACAATTCTCACTGAATCAATGGAGATTCCACTCAACTAGTGCAACTCTCCCGCTGCTACGAGATTCTACCTGCCAGGTAATGTGGTTCCGCTTCTGCGAGGCAACGTCGAACCTGCCGGACGCCAAGGCGTGTAACGACCAGGTAGTGTGGTTCCGCCTCGACCGGGGAGCGTTGACCAATTTCGACCGGGAAGCGTCGTAAACCCCCGTCCAGGGAGCGTTGACCAATTTCGTCCGGGAAGCGTCGTTCCGCCTCGACCGGGGAGCGTTGACCAATTTCGCCCCGGAAGCGTCGAGCCGAAGCGGCCACCTGGCAAACTCGTCCAGTTTCCTCCCTTACCAACCGTTTGCTCGGTGGGCAAGGTCTGATTTCCCAATGACTTCCGGTTCTGGACCGTTTTGTAACGTCCCTGCCGACAGCCTACGCAGACAGACATCACACAGATCCCAACCGCAACCATTTGCAGGAAAAAAACCCATCGAACTTGGAAAGTAAGGATCATATATCTATCTATCGTACTTTTGAGGTGTAGTCATCACTCGACTTATCTGACGCTGTTTACCGCCGCAATCTCCCCATTCGAAATGCTGGCGATAACAACGCTCTTCTTATCTTACTCCAACCCACAATCCAATCAACGTGTATCAACTTGGCTACGACAATTCCAAACGTCTTTTTATTTGCCCGCTTTGAGCTGCCCCTTTGCTGTCCCTACAAACAGCGGCTGAATTTACGACCGTTATCGAATCACTAGCGGCGGCTTCCATAACCTATGAAACAGTCTTAAATGGCCGTGAAAAACAGTCACTCGTCGAATTCCCGAGCCGTTGTGGGCGATACAAAATAATCCAATTCACTAATCGGTAAGGTTTACCCAATAATTGACACCGCTTAAACCCGAATTTCAAACCGAAGCGTTACGAAACGGGCATTAATCACCACCTGCATTCGCTTTTCGTTGGTGAAGTAGCCTGTTTGATAAAGTCGATGACGTCAGTGCAATCTGAACTTGCGCCGAAAATGGCGTAAGTGCAACCGAGATGGTATTTGTCAATCGACCCAATGGATGGGTCAGACCGCTCGGATGCAACTAGAACCGCTGCTAACTAGCGCGAAAAACCAAGCCTCAACAGCCAACGGGGCTAACCCACTGTCCTGAGTCAATCACTCAGAACGCGACTTGATCCACGCGGCCAATAATCATTAGCGTTGGGTAGGTTTGGTGGAATAGGTAGCACGGCACAACTCAAGGAGACGAGTCTCGATGAAAATTAAACTAGCTGCTTTAACGCTTCTATGCGTTGCCATGATCTGCAGCGAAAGCAATGCTGACCTTTTGGGTCGCATGCTTGGAAAAAGTGGATGTGGCGAATGTGAAGCCGCTCCAACATGCTGCGAAACTCCCGATCCGTGTTGCGGAAGAGGAATAAGCATCAGCCTCCATATCGGCCTTCCAGGGCGGTTGTTCAACGGATGCGGATGCAAGCCTGAGTGTGAAGAGCAAGTAGAAGACGTATGCTGCGGTGGCGGACGAATCAAAGCAATGTTCGCTAAAGTATTCAACGGTTGCTGCCAGGAAGATCCCTGTGCAGAACCTGAGCCAGAATGCGAAGAAGCCGCCGATTGCGGTTGCAAGCTATTCTCTCGCGGAATCTTCTCACGTTGCTGCGACAGCGGTTGCGAAGAAGAAGAGCCAGCCTGCGAAGATGCTTGCGGATGCGGCCTAAACTTAGATCTTCGTGGTCGAGTTAGCGGTCTTGTTTCTCGAATCGGAAGCATGGGTTGTAACTCTTGCGGTTGCGAAGAAGCTCCTGCTGCTGAGCCTGCACCTGCTTGCGAAGACGCTTGCGGATGCGGAATGAACCTTGACCTTCGCGGAAAAGTTAGTGGTCTTATGGCACGAGTCGGAAGCATGGGATGCAACTCTTGCGGTTGCGAAGAAGCCCCTGCTGCTGAGCCTGCTTGCGAAGACGCTTGCGGATGCGGAATGAACCTTGACCTTCGCGGAAAAGTTAGTGGCCTTGTGTCACGAGTCGGAAGCATGGGATGCAACTCTTGCGGTTGCGAAGAAGCTCCTGCGACTGATTGCGAAAGCGATTGTGGTTGTGGACGACCAGCGATTGTCAAGAACATCGTTGCTCGCATGCCTCGCCCAGGTCAAAACTGCGGTTGCGAAGAAGCTCCTGCTTGCGACGATCCTTGCAAGGCAAACTTGCTAGATCGCATCCGTCAAGTTGGAAGTCGTTGCAACGATGGCTGCCGAGTTTTCCAGAACTCTGGGTGCTCTGACTGCGGATCAGCTGACGAAGCGGCTGCTGGTGACGATCACGCTGCCAACGGCATCAAGGTTGATCCAAGCCTATTCATGTCTTTCCGAGGTTAATTTTCACTCGCTGAAGTCTTTCGAACTTCAGCGACGAAGCCCTCTAAAGGCATTTAAAAAACAAAGCGGTTTGGCGAGATTTACGTCAAACCGCTTTTTTATTGCCTGGGAACTTCTGTCTGCGGTCATCAATCCCGCGGCTCACTCCGCTTTTAAACAGCAAACGGCATACCCCAAAAGATCATCCGAAGATCGATAAAAATCTCGCAGTTTCTCAAGCGATTCAGGAGAATCTGCCAATTCGAACGGGGGAGGCGCAATGCCCAGTGATTCATATTTCCCAAGCAAACGCTCAGTCAAAAACTCAACCGCTTCCGTCGTCTTACCCAACCTTGCCAGAAACTCAACATACGTCTCTTCTACCACTGGACCCAATTGATCCGCTTCTGTCGTGACTGTCTTTGCAAGAAAATGCCCGACGGCTTTGTCAACGTCTTTACCCAGCAACGCGTTATAAAAAAGCTGGTGATCGTGATAGGTATCTTCAAAAGGTGCGTTACCTGGATATTTAAAATCTTCGTGAAGCCGACTCCCATATTCCGCCAGCTCGCTAACCTTTCGCAACGACTCTCGGTTATCAACCGGTCTCGCGATTCGCATCACTGATGCTAAATGTGTCGTATCGATATGGTGCGCCCCGCCAGCGGTCAAATCTGGATACATCTGCAACCACTCTGCAAGACTGCAATTCTCCCCTGAAGAGGACGCTGAAATATTTTCGCTGTTTTCTTCGGCCGACCCGTCCTCTGCATTTTCAATTGAATATTTAACGTTCTCTACCAACTCAAGATAGATGTGCTCCAACAACTCCTCGGCCATCTTTTTTTGAATCTCTGCGTCAAACCGATTCGCCTGAGTATCAAAAGTTGTGATCCCGTTGCACGTACCATAATTCTTTAACAACAGGCGGTAACCATACACTGGTGCGGCGCCTTGCGAGACAGCCATGTCGATCAAAGCGTCAATCGACTCCTCGTCGGTTTCAATTTTCCGGATTAGTTTTTCATTCAGTTCCTTATCTCCCACAGGCTGCAAATACATCCAGCCTTCTTGAAACTTCCCCGCTTTAAAGAACAAAATGCCAATTTCGCGGCAGGCGTCTAACAAACTATCTTCGAGTTGTCTCTGCTGAGCATCATCAAGATTGTCAGGTTTTTTCGAATAAATTAGAGGAAGCCCAAGCTGATACCGGCATCGCATTTTCAAAACTTCAAACAGTTTGAAATAATCTTGTTCACGACGAAAATGCTGCTCGAGGAAGTCTAAAGCCGACTCAACACCGGATTCCGTCACGACGCGCGAAAACTCTTCAAATGGAATAGATGACATTTAATGCTGCACTAGCAAGTGGTTAGTAAACGTAAAACAAGGCAACTGGAAAGAATTCCGCATTCTCACAGGGATGTTTACCCAGCATTTACGAACTCTCCAACTTGCGCTTCCAAGCTTCTCAATATACCACACGTTTTCATTCAAAGTGATAGTTCACCCATCAGGAGCTTGTTGGCCGCTTTCTTAGCAATCGCAGCGCCCGGTCTTGGCAGCACCATATATTCCTCTAGCATTGAGGCATGAAAGATCTCAGACATTTCGAAGACTTAATTATCGCGATGATCGGCGAAAGGGATGCTCAAAATTGTGCAGAGATCATTGAGGCAAGCGGTGGAGTAACGCGACCATTTGTATTTAGCTCAAAACCTGACCCTAATGACCAGTCTAACGATTTCGCGAATCGCATTTTAACGGCTGACATTGATACTGTTATTTTTGTAACGGGCGCTGGGGTTCGGGCAATTGTTGCGCAAGCATCCAAAAGTGTGGATCACCAACGGTTTCTCGACTGCCTCTCCGATATCAATACCGTCGCCGGATCACAACCCGCCGTCGATGCGTTACACCAAATCGAAATCACTCCAAAAATCTCGGTTCATTCTTCAAATTCCTGGCGCGATATTCTGATCGCTCTTGACCGGTCGTTTCCAGTTGTAAATCAATCGATCGCTCTCGAAGAATCCGAATCAATTTACAGTCTAATCAGCGGCCTTGAGGCACGCGGGGCAAAAGTCGTTAAGGTGCCTTTATTCACCGAACCTTCGAAGAACTGGGCTCCGGTCGCGACGGATTTCTTTGAACAACTTGAAGCGGGTGAATTTCACATAATCCTATTCCCATCTCCGGAAAACGCAGTAAGATTCTGTACTCTCGCCAAACAATATGGCAGAGCAAAGCTAACCCGTCATTTGCTAGACAACCATCTGGTGTTGGCAATTGGGCAGGGCACCGCGGAAATCCTCTCCGATCGAGGATTCACGGTAGACTATTCCACTGAAACAACTGATCCGGTGGAGGGCGTTGCGGAAATAAAAACACAGATTAGCCAAATTACAAAACAAAAATCGATTATTAGAGTCAGCATGTCAGGCCCAACCACTCACAACTCCGATCCTAACGCCCCCTGGTACAACAGTCCATTCATGAAGGCTTGCCGTGGTGAGCCAACCGATGTGACACCAATTTGGATGATGAGGCAGGCCGGTCGATACATGTCCGAATATCGAGAAGTGCGAAGCAAAACTTCATTTTTGGAACTCTGTGCCAACCCTCAACTTTGCAGCGAAGTAATGTGCACGGCCGTCAATCGTCTCGGAGTCGACGCAGCGATCATTTTTTCGGATCTACTGCCAATTCTAGTACCAATGGGCTGTGATCTGGAATTCGTCAAAGGAGACGGACCGGTAATTCACAACCCAGTCCGAACGGCTGCAGATATTGATCGCATCAAGCCTCTCGAATCGAATGATCCACTCCAGTTCGTGATGGACACCGTCAAGCAGACCCGCGCAGACTTACCAGCGGATATGCCATTGATCGGATTTGCAGGTTCGCCGTTTACCCTTGCAAGCTACATGATTGAAGGAGGCTCAAGTCGCAACTACGCATTTACTAAAACACTCATGTATGGCGATCACGGTGCCTGGGATCAGCTCATGCAACATTTGGCGAATTCAATATCACTTTATCTATTAGGACAAATCGAAGCCGGAGCGCAATGCGTTCAACTCTTCGACTCATGGGCTGGCTGCCTGAGCTTTGAAGATTACAAAACCTACGCCCACCCTTACGTCAAACGCATCATCGCCAGCCTTCCCTCCGATGTACCCGTGATTAATTTCGCGACTGGAAATCCGTCACTTCTACCTCTGCTTGCCGATTCGCGGGCAGCCGTAATTGGAATTGATTGGAGAACTCGACTCGATGATGCCTGGAAGACCGTTGGTTATGATCGCGCCGTCCAGGGAAATCTTGACCCCACGGTACTATTGACCAATCCGACTGAAATAAAAAAGCATGCAAAGTTCGTGCTAGACCAAGCAGCCGGAAGGGCAGGGCACATTTTTAATCTGGGACACGGCATTCTTCCACAAACTCCTGTCGACAATGCAATTGCTTTAGTGGACGCGGTCCACGAATTTAGCCAGCGATAAACAAGCGGCAACCAAGAACTCCATCGAACGCCCAGCTCTTTGACTGGTTAAAAAAGCTCGCTTGCCACGCCCCTTCCAAGGACTGCCTCAAGAATCATAAAAAATCGAGGCTAACTGTGAATTTCTGGTTTGACCACCCAAGGAAAATCAACCGGGGCGATATTCGCCTGCCCCCACCGTTTGATGGTATGCAATAAAAAGTATTGGAAATTCATCCTCAAAATGGCAAAATCAAATGAATTAGTTCGCCAATTTTCGGTTTACGCGTCTAATCCAAACAGTCTTAAATCGCAATTCAAGACATTGCAACTTCGTTTCAGTAAATCACCCCAACTCGACACATCATTTGGTTCACTAACTCACTCGCAATTTAAAACCGGCTTAAAGATCGGCGACCACCATTTCAATTGACCACGCTACACCTGTCTCTTTTAAATCAAGACTGCAATTAGCAAGTCAAAAGGCTCGCGATTTACTTTTGCGTGAACAAGTCGCAAATGGTCACTGGGAAGGGCAACTCTCTGCGTCGGCACTTTCTACCGCGACCGCAATCAGCGCTCTCTCGTTTTATCAATCGTCTGATGCTTTCGAGACTGAATTGGTCAAACAAATTGATACCCAAGTTGACGCCGGTCTTGCGTGGCTCAAGTTACAACAAAACGAAGATGGTGGCTGGGGGGATACGGGACTTAACTATTCCAATATTTCCACCAGCATGCTCGTCGTCGCCGCGCTGCACGCAAGCAATCGAACGGCGGAATTCAAAGATTCAATTAAAAAAGCGGAATCTTACATCGAATCCGAGGGAGGTATCGAGGGCCTCCGCAGAAGATATGGGAAGGACAAAACATTTGCCGTCCCAATTCTTGCCAACTGTGCGTTGGCGGGACTCGTTCCCTGGAAAGAAGTCGCAACACTACCGTTTTTTGCCGCTTGTGTTCCCAGACGTTTTTACAGCATGATCCAACTCCCAGTTGTCAGCTATGCTGTACCTGCGTTAGTTGCGATTGGTCAAGCCAAATTTATTCTTGACCCACCGCGAAATCCAATCTCTCGAACCATCCTGAAATGCTTTGTGAAACCAAGCCTTAAGGTGCTCGAGAAAATGCTGCCTGCCAGTGGCGGATTTTTAGAAGCGGTGCCTTTGACCAGTTTTGTTTCCATGGCACTGATTAAAACCGATCGGGCGAGCCACGAAGTGGCCCAAAAAGGAGTTCAGTTTCTTCTGAATTCTTTCCGGTCCGAAGGGGGAAACTTAGGCAGTTGGCCAATCGATACCAATCTAGCAACCTGGAACACAACCCTCGCGATTAATGCCCTGGCAAACCATCCGGAATCTTTTGCTGAGGTGTACTCAGCCAATCCTCGGCAATGGACTTCCTGTGTTGACTGGGTGCTCAGTTGCCAAAACCGGGAAACCCACCCGTTTACGGGTGCTGCACCAGGGGGATGGGGCTGGACTGATTTGAGCGGCGCCGTTCCGGACGCCGACGACTCACCGGGAGCACTCCTCGCCTTAAAAAAGATCAGACTTTTACGTGCAGTTACAGGAAACGATGAAAACTCTCGAGACTCCGAAGTTCAACGAGCGGCCGAGCTCGGAATTGATTGGTTAATCAAATTACAAAACACGGATAAAGGCTGGCCAACATTTTGTCGTGGCTGGTTAAAACTTCCTTTTGACCGAAGCGGAACGGACCTCACAGCCCACGTCATCCGAAGTTTTGTTGCATGGCGGGATGAAATCAGCGACTCAAAAAGCCGTAAAACCAAGGTTAGCCGTGCGATTGAAACAGGATTTGACTACCTAAAACAGCATCAAGAAAAAGATGGAAGCTGGCTACCACTCTGGTTTGGAAATCAGGACATGCCGGAAGACATCAACCCGTTTTACGGAACCGCTAAAGTCCTTATGGCTTACCGTGATGCAAATCTATTCGATACCAAAGAAGCTCAATTTGGTTTAAGATGGCTGAGAGATAATCAGAATGATGATGGGGGTTGGGGCGGAGGCCCTTCAATCAGTTGGCAAAACCCAGTTCTGGGCAAGAGCAGCGTTGAAGAAACGGCACTTTGCACAGAAATCATGCTGGATGACCCAAATCCGGAATCTCAGAATGCTGCCCAAAATGGCGTTCGCTGGTTACTCGAAGCAACCGAATCAAATTTAATTACCGAAGCGTGGCCAATTGGATTCTACTTTGCCAAGCTTTGGTATTTTGAAAAACTGTATCCACTTATTTTTGCAACTTCGACCCTTAATCGCGCTTTGCGGTTTCAAGAAGATAACGAGAGTTCAAAAACGTAGTTTGTACAATACTTATTGTTTAATGACTGAAACGGCGACTACCTATTCGCGAATGAGAATTTGACCAAAGCACATCCCGTCTTAATTTCAATTTGCGATTTTAATAAGCGTTAGGAATCAACTTGACGACGACCAATATCAACAGCCCCTCTGAAACGGATTCTTCGACTGATCAATCAGTATCCGAGAAACCGGTTCGGCGCTCGCGCCGGCGAAAAACCGCTCACCTAAAAATGGTCCCTTCTTCAAAGGATCAACGGGAGGCACTCCGCCTTAAATGCCAAGCGGTTGCAGACACGCTCGATCGAAATCTCCCTCCTTCCAAGGATGACCTGGAGGCGTTGTGTCGAAAGCTATTAATTGATGCCGGTGAACCCGAAGGTTACCTTGGCTGGATTATGGTTGTTCTTTCTAGCTGTTTCTGGGAAGAACAGATCAAATCCATCCCTCACTCCAGACGCCTTTTCTTATTACCTCACTGCCTCAAACATGCAGAAGGCTGCCCTGCAGACTACGATGAGTTTGGCCTTGCCTGCAAAACTTGCGGGGCGTGTAGCATCGCTGATTTTCGAGCCTCTGCGGAAGAACTCGGATACAAAGTCCTGGTCGCTGAAGGCTCACCGATTGTTCTTAAGATTATCGTTAGCGGGCATGTCGATGCAATCGTAGGTGTTGCCTGCCTCAATGTTCTCGAAAAAGCAATTGACAAGATCATGCTCGCGGGAATTCCCTGCATGGCCGTTCCTTTGCTCAGCAGTGACTGTCGAAACACCAGTGTCGATGAAGACTGGGTAGAGCAAATGGTGAGAGTTCCTTTTGAAGAATCGAAACAGGAAACGCGAAGCTACATTCATCTTCTACGCGAATCCTCCAAGCTTTTCGAGCGCGAGCATTTAGAGCGACTTGTCCCGCGGATTCGGGGTGGAAAGTCACTCGCCGAGGCAAACGGACAAGGCATTGGTGCGCTCGATCCCATCGCCGCAACCGAAGCGATTGCCTATGATTTCCTGTCCGCAGGTGGAAAACACTCCAGGCCGTTTATCACACTAGCCGTTTACGATGCCGTGAGCGGTGGAGAAGCCACCCTTTCGCATGGAAACGAAGTCGTGGCGGATTACTCGGATGCCATCCGGCGCACCGCAATGTCGATTGAGACCTTTCACAAAGCCTCTCTGGTCCACGATGACATTGAGGACAACGATCAGTTTAGATACGGCGCCGAAACGCTGCATATCAAGTACGGCGTTCCCACTGGAATCAATGTTGGAGATTACCTTGTTGGGATGGGCTATCGTTTAGTTAGCCGAGACCGACAGGAGCTTGGAGCAGAAACAGCCGCCGACATTCTCGACTACCTCGCCGAATCCCACCAACGTCTCGCCGAGGGACAAGGAGCCGAACTGATATGGCGGGACAGTAAAAACCGCACACTGAAACCAATTGACGCATTGAAAATTTATGCCTTAAAAACAGCACCTGCATTCGAGGCAGCATTTTACAGCGGCATTCGCCTAGCCGGTCCGGCCGAAGCGTACCTCAAACCGGTTCGAGCATTCGCGAGAAATCTCGGGGTTGCCTTTCAAATCTTGAACGACTTGAAAGATTGGGAACAAGACGATGATAACAAGAGGCTTGTCGGTGGTGACCTACTCGGAGGACGCCCCACGGTGCTCCTGGCGCTCGCCCTCGAAAACCTCAAAGATGACCAACGAGCTGAGTTACTGGATCTTGTAAACGGCCGATCCGATCTTTCTTCAGAGCAAAAGATCTTACGCACCCGGGCGCTTTATTTTGAGGCGGGGGTATTTAGAAAAGCCTATCAACTGGTCGATAAACACCAGCAGAAAGCCGAGGAAGTCGCCGATGAAATCCAACCGGACGAACTCCGCCGTCTGATGTATTACCTCGTCGATACCGTACTCGACCACACGGCGGAGGTAAAACCAACGATCGACATCCAGCACTTGTCCTACAAGGAAGTACTCCCAATTGTCTCCATTGGCCAATCGTCATAATCACACCGGGGTCTTCACCGCTTCACCCACACGCTCCTGATTTTCTTGATTCGCATTTCTTAGACGACACTCTCTCATCCCGGCAACTCACGATTTTGATCCATGGATAAAACACCACAATCTGCAGATGTCGAACTGGATCAACTGATCAGCTTGTTCTACCAGGATGCAAAGGATCTTGGTGCATTCCAACAGGTCGAAGCAAATCAACTTTCCACCGTTGGGCGGACCTTACTGGCTCACGACCAGCACATGACAGTCACAGTCGAAAAACGACATCAGTGCTCGGTTGATGTCGTGGTCATGGAAACCCGCACCGATGAAAATTATTACTCTCGAAAAATACTTCTGACGCGTCAGTCTGATGGCTGTGTGGTTCAATTTGGCATCGTGAGAATTAACAAGACTTACCTTACCAAAGAAGTGCAAGACGAAATTGAAAAACTGGAAACGCCACTTGGCCGAATCTTGATCAACCACGATGTGCTGCGCACGGTCAAATTGCTGAGCTTACTGGAAATTAAGTGTGGTGAGGAATTGGCCAACATGCTTGGTTTGGAAACCGGATCTTTATGCTACGGCCGAACAGCTCTTATTTACTGCAACGGGTCTCCAGCCATTGAACTGCTTGAAATTGTCAGCGAGTGCCCTCCCACTCCCTCCCCCTAGGCCCATGACTTACTCACTGCCTCTCGCAAGTTGATTTATGAAAATTCTTCTGACCAATGACGACGGGTGGGGATTTGAGGGACTCCTCGCCTTGGAGGAGGCAGCCCAGCAATTTGGTGAAATCTGGATCGTGGCGCCGGAAAAACCGATGTCAGGAATCTCTCACCAATTAACGTTTGAACGCCCCATGCGTTTCCAACAAAAACAAGACCGCTCTTACTCTCTCGATGGAACACCCGCGGACTGCGTTCGTGTTGCGATGACTCAACTCGACATTCAATTCGACTGGGTGTTCTCAGGTGTCAACAAAGGGGCGAACCTGGGCGCTGACACCTGTGTTTCTGGAACGGTTGCCGCGGCAAGAGAAGCCAGCCTATTCGGCTGTCCTGCGATCGCATTGTCGCAACACCTTCGAAAATTTAAACAACCATTTGATTGGTCGAAGACCATTCGGATGGCGAACAACATCCTGCCTCAGATAATGGAACAACCCTCTCCGCCACGCCGTTGGATAAATGTCAATTTCCCGGACGTCAATCCCGATAACCTTGGATCGGTGAAGCTTGTAGAGACGCGGCTAGACCCGGCTCCTTTGCCAGCCGAGTACACAAAACTGGCGGACGGACGGCTACTCTACTGCGGTGTTTACAATGATCGCCCGCGCCAACCCAACCACGACGCTGACGTCTGTTTTTCAGGAAACATCTCGATTACGTATCACGATTGACGCCAGTCCAAATTGTGTCAAAAAACTTCTTGAAAAACCATCGTTTTCAATCCGAGATTTGAAAACAGACTCCAAACATTCGCTAATTTTGGATTCTACATTTTCGGCAAGTTGGGTGCTATTTCCACAAACTATCGTGGTTTAAACTAATCCGATGTGCTGATCCTCCCTTTAAACCGGACACGACAATGAGATTAGTAATTATTTTGATGGTGCTAAGTCTGTTGTTTCTTCATCAAGATTTTTGGAACTGGACCCGGGAAGAGCTTACCTTGGGATTCCTGCCAATAGGCCTCACCTATCACATCGGCATTTCGATAGGCGCAGCGTTCGTGTGGTGGTTTGCATGTACATTCGCGTGGCCGTCTGAACTCGACACCGCGGATGATCCAGCCTCTGAATCGGGGGAGCAATCATGAGCTATTTACTCGCAATGAATGACGGTCAAATTCGTTTTTCGATTATCTTAGTCTATCTCGGCCTTCTTCTCGGATTGGGATTTTTCGCGAGCCGACTTTTTCGCGGCACAAAAAACGACTACCTGCTTGCCAGTCACTCCATCGGTCCATTCTTATTATTGATGAGCATGTTCGGAACCACCATGACCGCCTTTGCATTGGTCGGCTCGTCTGGAGAAGCATTTAAAAAGGGAATTGGCGTATACGGCATGCTCGCATCGAGCAGTGGCATCATCCACTCCCTTTGCTTTTTTCTTATTGGGGTAAAAATTTACCGCTTCGGTAGGAAACATGGTTATTCAACTCAAATTCAGTTTTTCCGTGATCGTCTCGAAAGTGATTTGATCGGCCTGATCCTCTTTCCAATACTCGTAGGCCTGATCATCCCCTACCTTCTAATTGGTGTCATGGCAGGTGGTGGCGTGATTGCTGTTCTAACTGAAGGTGCGTTTCCCAATCTTGGTCTTTCAGAAAACGGCTCCATCCCATCTCACTACGGTTCGCTTTTGATCTGCGGAGTCGTTTTGATTTACGTGTTTTTCGGCGGGATGCGCGGAACTGCCTGGGCAAACGCGTTCCAGACCACGGTTTTCATGGGACTGGGTGTCGTGACCTTTGTGATGCTTGCCAACCGTTTAGGGGAAGGGCAAACCTTTCTCGAAAGCTTAAAAAATGTCACTGCCAAAGTCCCGCCTTCGAAGCTAACACGCGTGGGAATGAGTCAGACACTTTTTTTGAGCTACATGTGTATCCCTCTTTCAGTTGCCATGTTTCCACATCTGTTTCAACATTGGCTAACGGCCAAGAGCTCTGCAAGTTTCAAAGCGCCCGTAATCTGCCATCCAATTTTTATCATGATCGTTTGGGTTCCATGTGTGTTGATTGGAGTTTGGGGAACAACGCTTGACCTTCCCGACATCCGACCCAACGACGTCCTTCCCTACATGGTAAATAATGAAATCGGAGCCTTCATGGGCGGGTTGCTCTCTGCCGGAATTTTAGCTGCGATTATGTCGTCACTCGACAGCCAATTCCTATGCATCGGCTCAATTTTCACGAACGACATCGTTCTTCATTATCTCGATGAGTCGAAGATATCTGAAAAACGGCAAGTTTGGATTGCACGACTCTTTGTCATTCTCGTTGTGGGAATTACTTATGTACTGAGTCTTCAAGGCTACCGCAGCGTCTTTACGATGGCGGTTTGGTGCTTTAGCGGGTTTGCAGGACTATTCCCGATTGTCTTTGCCGCGCTTTATTGGAAACGATTCACCGCCGCCGGGGCGCTCTCGGGAACATTAGCGATGGTAGGAAGCTGGATCTACTTATTCCAGCAATCCGGTTACGGAGCGAATACCGAATTCGCACTTTACCCTTTTGGCAGTGAGTACCCTCTCATGCCAGTCGTTGCCATTATTCTCAGCTCAACCTTAGCCATGGTCGTTACGTCATTTATCACGCCGCCTCCCTCTCAAAAGACACTGGATAAGTTCTTTCGTTCTTAAACCTGGGTAACGAAAGCCTGAAACAACTTGAAAGCCCTCTGTCACCTATGTCATCTCGAAGACGACTTAAATCCATATCTGCTGAACCTGAAAAACACTTTGTTAACATGGCAGAATGGCTCGCCATGGAATCAACGGCTGAAATCAAGAGAATGGAGGAGCGACGTCGAATTCAAAACACCGGCGACGCGGAAAAATCCGGAGAAACCATCCTCGACGTCGTTGTCACCGATGAAGCAAGAGGACTTGGTGGGCACCAACTCGTTACCTTTAAGCGACGCAATGAAACGCTACGGATGCCCTGGCACCGACTTCGGGTTGGCGCCCCGGTGGTAGTGTCACCGTTTCAGCGAGATGGAAAATCAGAAACCGGCGTGGTCAGTCGCAAGCGAAACGACTCAATTCAAATTGCCCTCAATCGAATTCCTCGCGGCGAGGTATTCCGCGTTGACCTTACTGCAGACGAAGTAACGCGTCAGCGACAGCTTGCTGCCATTATGACCGCGAAAGATTCACGAGGTCGCTTGGGGCATCTTCGCTCGATTTTAATGGGAGAGAAACAGCCGCGATTCACAGACAAGCCGCTCGACATTGATTTTAAAAGCGAATTGAACGAATCACAAAAAGCGGCCGTCAAATTTGCACTGTCCGCCGAAGATCTGGCAATCATTCACGGGCCGCCAGGTACCGGGAAAACAACCACGGTCGCTGAACTTATCCTTCAAGCTATTCACCGATCAGAAAAAGTGCTGGCCTGTGCACCCAGTAATACTGCCGTCGACAACCTGCTAGACCGACTCGTTCGCGTCGGTGCACGGGTGGTTAGAATTGGCCACCCCGCACGAATTACAGAGCGTCTTCGCAACTACTCACTTGATGGGCTCGTCGAACAACACGAAAACACCGATGTCATCAAAGATATGATTCGTGAAGCGGAAGCACTCTTTCGCCAATCGGAAAAATGGACTCGTGCGAAACCCCAGCGAGGTGCTCGCGAAAGCATGAAACGGGAAGCGAAACGATTGATGGCCGACGCCAAACGGCTAGAACGACAAGCGATCAGCTCAATACTTGATCAAGCCGATGTGATTTGTGCCACAACAACGTTCAATCCGGAGACCTTGGCTGACCGTTGGTTCGAACTCGCTGTGATCGATGAAGCCTGCCAAAGTACCGAACCAGGTTGCTGGGTTCCACTCTTACGATCGGAAAAGGTCGTGTTTGCTGGTGATCACCAGCAATTACCTCCAACGGTTCTCTCCAGTGAAGCTGCACAGCAGGGTTTCGCGAAAAGCATGATGGAACGGCAAATAGAACTCTATGGTGAGAACGTTGCCAAAATGCTGACGGTCCAATACCGGATGCACCATCAGATTATGAATTTTTCGTCATCGCAGTTCTACGACAATGAACTTAAAGCCCACCCTTCGGTCGCAGACCACACACTCCATGAAATTGATGGAATTGAACCTTCCAAGCTCCCCGGTCAAATCATGAGCTTCATCGATACTGCAGGTGCAGGGTGGGATGAAGAATTGGAACCAAATGGGCTGAGTAAAAGAAACCCGAACGAAGCCAAACTAGTTGTCAAAAAAGTCCAGGCATTACTGGATGCCGGCCTGCCTAAGAAAGACATTGCCGTGATCGCCCCCTATGCCGCACAGGTTCGATTGCTTCGCGATCTATTCGCAGGCGGGGGCCCAGAGGTCGACACCGTCGATGGGTTTCAGGGCCGGGAAAAAGAAGCCGTCGTTATTTCACTGGTGAGAAGCAATTCGCAAAACGAAATTGGTTTTCTCGCAGATCGCCGGCGGATGAACGTCGCTTTAACCCGGGCACGTCGAAAACTAATCGTGATCGGCGACAGTTCCACGCTCGGCATTGATGAGTTTTATCGAGAATTCTTCGAGTACATCGAGTCCATTTCCGGCTATTTGACAGTGTGGACCGAAAACGAGGACTGACCAAGGCTTAGCGATTAAAAAGTAACTGTTTGTTTACAAACGGTTCGATCTCGCAAGCGAATAATTGATTGCCATCAGGACTATGATCATCGCTACCGCGACCAACTGAATCGTGATCTGCCATTCCTGCCACCGGGTAAAGAAGACTAACAGGCTGAGACCAAGTAAAACACTTCTCGATGCGGAAGACATCGCCTGAAAGGCGTAGCCGGCAATCGATGCCGCAAGGCCAAGAATACCGATCAAAGTAATACTCACCATTATCACGACCATCAACGGCGAAGCCGCTTCATTATCGATCGTCAGCATCAGCAATTCGGGCTTGAGTACAAAAGCGAAGGGAAGTGCGAACCCGACCAGGGCAAACCGAAACGCGGAAAACGCAGCCTTCATCACGTCAGCCTTCGCAATGGCCGCCGCCGCATAAGCCGCCAGAGCGACGGGAGGAGTAACCATGGACATCATTCCAAAGTAAAAAATAAACAAATGAGCCGCGAGCGGGGGCGTTTTTAACGTCGTCAACACCGACCCCACCAAGATTGCCATCAGGAGATAACAGACAGCAGAGGGCAAACCCATCCCCAGAACAATCGTAGAAACCATCAATAACAACAGGGCTAAGATTGCACTATCATTGGCAAAAGCCTGAATCTTGGCTGGCAAAGATGCTCCCAGACCAGTCAAATCGACCACGCCTAAAATAATTCCGACGCAGGATGCTGCAACGATTAATGCCATCCCTCCTTTTGCTGCACCGACCAAGGCCTGAATGACTTTAGGAAAACTCAAGCGAGTCAAATCGCTAAACTGACTTAAAACCAAAATCCCGGCTAGGCTCACGCTAACCGACCGAAACGGCGTAAAACCTCGCAAAAGCATTGCTATTAGTATTACGAAAGCTCCAAAGAACACGAATCCCTGATACGCAGACATCGGTGCCTCTGACTCCGCTCCAAGCTTGCTCTCCGCTTCGGCACCAATTCGCTTGGAATGAAAATGCACGGTCAACAGCAAAGCCGTGTAATACAAAATCGCTGGAATAAGTGCGGCCTTAATAATTTCGACATACGTCACCGCTGGCTCAACCAACTCGAGCATCATGTAAGCACCGGCTCCCATGATCGGAGGCATCAAAGCCCCGCCCGAACTTGCGGCCGCCTCCACTCCCGCAGCGGACTCTGAATCAAAACCGGAGCTTTTCATCAATGGAATCGTAAAAGTACCGGTCGTTGCCGTGTTCGCAACTGCACTTCCGGAAAGTGAGCCCATTAACCCACTGCTAACAACAGCTACTTTCGCCGGCCCGCCAGAGCTATTCTTAAATAGGCTTCGAGCAAGTTTAATGACGTAAGCAGTCGCCCCTGTCTGTTCCAGTAATGTCCCAAACAAAACAAACAAGAAGACATAATTAAACATTACTTTGAGCGCTACGCCGAATACACCACCCGACTGCAAAAATGACTTTTGAGCGATTTGCCCCCAAGAAGAACCGCGATGCGGGAACAACCAGTCCGGCATACTGGCTCCAAAAATCGCGTAGGCAATAAAGAAGCTACAGAGAATTGGCAGCGTCCACCCGATTGCTCTTCGTGTTGCCTCCAAAATCAAAACAAGCCCGGTTCCGGCTATGTAAAAATCAATCGGTTTTTCACTTCCCGCACGATCTCCCAACAGGATACCATCCACCCAAAACCTTTTCAGATTCTGCTCACTCTGCACAAAGATATAGCCAAAAACGACAACCGTTAACAGCATCAAAACAAGATCGATCACGCGACCAAAGAGCCAGTCCGGTTTCTCCTTGGCCAAAGGTCGGCTAAGAAACACAAGTAACAAACCCAACATCCCAAACATGGCAAGGTTGGGCTGTGGATCAAAAACGTTCGAGTTAGTGGCGGCCAGCACGAATAACGACAACAGAACCGCCAACACGCAATAGACAAAATTCTTGCTGGATTCGAAGCGATCAGTCATGAAATAAATCAATTGGTTGATTGTGTTTTCAATACGCCATCAGTAAAAAACTGACGGAGTTTTGCCGGTCAAAAAAGCGACGGCCATCATTCAGCACTCGGCCAGATACCGATCTCTTTGTAGAACTTGATTGCTCCGGGATGAAAAGGAACGCCAGTATCTCTCGTGGCATTTTTTGGGTTAAGCGCCTTCCCGGCAGGGTGCTTTTCAGCGATCTTTGCGCGGTTTTCGTACATCAATTTCGTCAGTTGGTAAACGACGTCTTCATCTACTTTTTCGTGCGTAATCAATTGCATATTTCCAACATTCAATCCCACCATATCTTGATCGAGATCACTATAAGCCTCTGCTTTTACGGGCACAGGAAAATAGAACGGATACTCCTTTAATTTTTCCGGGGCATCCTCATCGAGCTCAATAAATACAACATCCTGAGACGCACACAATTGAGTAACGGCAGGAATTGGAATTGCACCACCCATGAATGCTGCATCTGCCTTCCCATCGGACAACATCTCTGCAGCGGCAAGATAATTTCCGGGAATCACATCTCCCAAATCCTCGTAAGCAACACCGTGCGCTTCAAGCAATGGCTTTAAGAAATAATCGAATCCGGCACCGGCAGGTCCCAGCACTACGCGTTTGCCCTTTAGATCCGAGATCTTCTCAATTCCCGATCCTTTGGTGGTCACAAAAATACCGACATTCGGTGCTAAAGTCGCAACTGTCCGAACCGCATGAGGGGTTTTCCAAGCTCCCTCTCCCAGATTCGCAAAGTAAGCAATCGCAGCATTGGCCATGCCGAATTCGATATCTCCCGATTCCAATTTTCGGATATTCTCCTGTGTTCCTTTGGTGCCCTGGCTAGTAATCACCCAGTTGAGGTCACCTTTATTGGCTTCAACAACGCTCGAAATCGCATTGCCTACGGGAGCAAACGCGCCACCAGCAGGAGCGGTTCCAACCGTGATGAACTGACGACCTGTATCGCCAGAGCCTCCACCAGCGACGCCTTCCTTCTTCTCACATCCAGTCAACGTCAACAAACAGATTGCCAGGATGACAATCGCACCGTTGGACAAACTCGAAAACCATTCACGTCGTTGAGACATCTTCGTCATCCCTTTTAAAGTTCGTTAATTGAGTCGTTGGCGACCTTGAGTCGTTGGCGACCCCGTCTCCATTTATGATAACACCCCCCCGATCGCCTCTCTATAGGGCAGTTCATGACGAGAGCTTCAAGTAAAAACACTAAGCACCCACGTCCCGACCTAGAGAGAACAGGCAGCACTTCAATCAATTACTGTGATTTTTATCACTGAGTTTCTTTATCACTGAGTTTCTTTAACATTGAGCTTCTTTAACTCAATTTTACGAAACTGAGTCGGGTGGCTTTCAGACTGAAGAGAAATGGTGCCACTTTCGAGCATCAAATTTCCATCGACGATTAGCGGGCGAGCCTCAGCATCGCGTTCGTCCAATTGCGGTTTGGTATATTCCAATACTACTTTACCGTCTACCCAGTGGCGTATTACCTCATTACCGCGAACCTCGATCTCGACCGTCACCCACTGGTCACCGCGAAATGACGGCGAATTACTACTTGTGCAATGGCGTTTAATTAACTTCCCATCCATCACAACGTTCGTGCCGGGCGTGCACAAATTGAGCGTTGATCGTTCGCCGGTTTCACCGGCTCCCAGTAATTGAACTTCAATCGATACGGGAAACTTTTGGTTGAGTCCCATCTTCGCAGGGTCCTGACCATGTAACATTAGACCATTGTTACGAAACGCCCACCCCGGACCGTTCTCAACTTGATCGCCAGTGAATCGGTATTCGACTCTCAACAAATAGTGAGAGAATGAATCTTTGTAAAACAGGTGGCCAAATTTTTCCCAGTCTTTACGATCCTTACCATCCATGCTCAAAAAGTCTTCCGGTTTGTACTGATCATAAGAGACCGTCAACAATCCGTCTTGAACGCGAAAGGTGTCGCCATAATTGACTCCTAATTCGTGCCCGCGAATCTTTGGCGTCCAGCCGGTGAGATCCTTTCCATTGAACAGCTGAATCCATTCTCCGGTTTCAGAATCGTCATTCTTTGATTGTTCTAGGGCTTCAATCGAGATTTTCGTCCCGACAAACACCTCGTGCGGCTCGGGTGCGGCACATTCCTGAGCGTCAGCGGACGCGACAAAACTGGCGAAAATGACAGTTAACAGCATGAATTTGATCATAAAAACACTCACTCGTTTCTCTGAAATATTACGTCGGACCCCGAAAAGCACAGTATAACGAGTAAAATTGAACAAAACCTCCGGTCTCTCACAAAGACTCAAAATAACGTCTTGCGATAATCCGCCAAATTTGCATAATAGCCGAGCTACGGACGGTTTCGCATTTCGAACCCGTCCAATTTTTGTTGGAAATAGATTTAGACGAGGCTATTGGTCAATTGGCGAAAATGCGAAGAAAAACCACACGTCGTAAGGTTAAGGCGAAAACCCGAACAGCGCGAAGAGATCCGCTGTACGTAGATGGTGAACGTCCGCGTCCAATGTACGTCGATTACAAGGACGTTGAACTATTTAAAAAATTGATCAACCGCCACGGTCGAATTGTTGGCCGCCGCAAAACCGGTTGCACCGCAATTAGCCAACATGCCGTTACCGAATCGATCAAGCGTGCCCGCTTCATGGCTTTATTACCCTTCAAAGGCGATTAGTCAATGCGGAAGTGCTCGGTCCCTCCGCCAGGCATCGAACGCCACTGAACAATTAGAATAGTCAAACCTGCCGCTCATTACTGGCAGGTTTTTTTTTGAGTTTCCAGTTGAGTGACCCAACCGCCCTTAAACCCGAGGCCAGCATGTCGGAAGTGTTTAAAACGAAACGGAGAGTAGAGTTTCGCGAAACCGACATGGCGGGCATTGTGCACTTTTCTAATTTTTTTGCCTACATGGAACAGGCAGAGCACGCATTGCTTCGCAGCCTCGATCTGGGGGTCATGTGCAACATCGACGGTCGTGACATTAGCTTTCCCCGTGTAAGCGCGACCTGTGACTATCGAGTCTCTATCCGCTTCGAAGAAGTGATTGACATTGAGGTTGTCGTCAAGAATATCGGAACCAAGAGTATTACCTACGGATTTCGTTTTCTTCGTGATGAAACGCCGGTCGCAGACGGTTCCATCACCGTCGTTTGCTGTTTAATGAAACACGGAGAACGTCCCCAGTCGGTCGAGACCCCCGTAGAATTCATCAACGCAATCAAACCATTTCTTGAAGCCCCCTAATCTTGAAGCTCCTAACAGTCCCTGATTTTTGTTAAAAGAGACTTAATTTTCATGTCAGTCTATTTGCAAAACCTGACGGTTCGACTGGCTCAGGGCGTTGGTAAACTCTCACCAGAGACCCGGGAACTCCATAAAAATTACTTTCTCGCCGCGCAACAACCCGATGGTGGGTTTGCTGGCAGGGAAGGGGGAAGCGATCTTTATTACACAACATTTGCAATGCGAGGCCTTTCAATTCTCGGCGAACTCTACGGGGACGTTGCGGATCGCATCGAAGCCTATCTCAAACCGCAGCTTTCATCTCGCCAAACAATCGTCGACTTTTTCTCACTTTTTTACGCCGCTAATCTTCTAAAAGTCTCATCAGGCAAAGATATTTTCAGCGACGCAGACCCAAGCTGGCGGACCCAAGTGGCGACCTTTCTTGAAACTCTGCGACGCGATGATGGAGGCTACGCAAAAGCTCCCGAAGGGAACGCGGGAAGTACCTACCACACCTTTCTCGTCCTATTGGTATTGCAACTAATCGAGTGCCCGATCCCTAACCCAGAAAAGGCCATTGAATTCCTCGATTCTAGACGTGACGCCGAAGGTGGTTGGCACGAGATTCGAGTCAGCAAACGCCCGGGAACCAATCCAACCGCAGCAGCCGTTGCCAGCCTGCTCATCCTCGATGCAATCGACGAATCCAAAGATCCTGAATTGGTTGCGACCACTCTCGATTTTCTGGTTGAGATGCAAACTGACGAGGGGGGATTACGTGCGAATACCCGGATTCCAATCGCGGATCTTCTGAGCTCTTTTACGGGAGCTCTAACTTTGATTGACCTCGATGCGTTTGAGGAAATAGACATTGCCTCATATCGCCGATTCGTGGAATCAATGCAACGGCCCGAAGGCGGTTTTCAGGCGGCAGCCTGGGACACGGCTCACGATGTCGAATACTCATTTTACGGCTTGGGGTGTATGGCTCTTCTTGAGAACCATTAGAATTTAGGGAACTGCAACTTCTGTTTAGTTGACAAACTTCTACGACCATGGGCTCAACGAAATCAACCGTACAACCTTTCTTTGACAGGTGATCCTCAGGACGCAGTGGAACGCTAAGACCAATAATCAAAAACCGGTAAACCCATTCAATGGAGGGCATCCATGCCCGATTTTGTTGCCAACGCAGTGACCAAAGAATTCGAAACCCCAACGGGACCTCTAAGAATCCTCGACGGAATTTCCGCCGAACTTGATCGGGGGCAAAACATGGCGGTCATTGGTGATAGCGGGAGCGGCAAAAGTACGTTCCTGCATATCGCCGGCACACTTGATTCGCCAAGCTCTGGCATCGTTAGTCTAATCGGAAGCAATCTTACTGAACTCGATGAGAATCAACTTGCCCGGTTTCGGAATGAAAACATTGGATTCATCTTCCAGGAACACCACTTGCTTCCACAATTGACTGCCCTCGAGAACGTTCTCCTACCGATGGTCGCCACAGGCGCAACGGATCAAAAATCAATTCAACGCGGAAAAGATCTGCTTGATTCGGTCGGTCTATCCGATCGGATCGATCACCGACCTGCGGCCATGTCCGGCGGTGAGCGTCAACGAGTTGCCGTGGCCCGGGCACTAATTCAAGAACCTATTTTATTACTAGCCGATGAACCGACTGGCAGCCTTGATCAAGCGAACGCCGAAAAAACAGGCCAACTCTTGCTCGAACTCCAAGACCAACACAACATGATTCTTATTTGTGTTACTCACTCCTCAAAACTAGCGTCTATTTTCCAAAATCAAACGCGACTGATCAACGGGAGGTTTGAAACCGTATGAATCGTTGGCAAATCGCAACCAAGAGCCTGTTCTTCTTTCGTCGTAACAATCTGGCAATTGCACTGGGGGTCGCTGCCGCAACAGCAGTTCTCACCGGTGCTCTCATTGTTGGCGATAGTATGCGGCACAGCCTGCGTGAGCTTACCCTCGAACGCTTAGGCAAGATCGACGAGATGATACTATCCGATGGCTTCTTCGATCAATCGCTTGCTGAAACGTTGAGTCAGACCACTGCGTTTAAACAAACTTACACACAGGCAAGTCCCGCGATCTTTTTTCCCGGTGGAACCGTACAAAACGCGACCAACTCCCAACACCGAGCAGGCCAAGTTACCGTGCTCGGAATCACGCCCGAGTTTTGGCAGTTTGAACAGGACGGCGAAATCGCCCCAAAAAAACTTGATGAAAATAGCATCATCATCAATCAAGCGGTAGCAGACGACCTCCAAATTAGTAATTCCGATGTTGATTCGGGTAATGCCAAAATCACCATCCGGATTCCCAAACGAAACCAACTTCCAGCAGACAGCGCTCTCGGTAAAAAGAATGATTTGATCGAGAGCATCGTCGATTTGGAAGTTATCCAAATTATTCCAATGTCAGGACTTGGTCGGTTTGGGATGTTCCCCTCCCAGGCCGACCCCTACAACGTATTTGTATCAATTCAATTGCTGCAGGATTCGCTTTCTCGCTCTGTTCTCCGGCATAAATCAGATCCCGCTCAAGCAAACCTTATTCTGATTAGTGGAAAAGAAAACACGCTACCCACTGAAATTGAATCGAAGCAACTCCGACAGGCCCTTCGGCCTTCGCTCGAAGACTATGGCTTATCTCTTAAACGTGTGACTCAGGCTTCTCCAGGAGAAGAAAATGATGAGACTGTATTCGATTATTGGAGCCTATCATCTGACCGTCTCGTCCTGAGTGAAGAAGTGGCAAAATCTACTGTTGCAGCGTTTCCAACCGCGATGCCCATTTTCACCTACCTCGCCAACGATATCCGAAAATCTGAAGCAGATTCTGGAATTCCATTCTCAATGGTGGCGGCCGTTGATTTCGACAGCACCTTCGAACCAATATCGGCGCTCACTGGAGACCCTATCTCTCCAATTAAGGCTAATGAAATCGTCTTAAATCAGTGGGCAGCGGATGATCTTGAGGCGACCAAAGGCGACTCGGTTGTCGTTACTTTCTTCGAGCCCGAAACAACTCACGGAACTCAAACAGAAGAATCGGTGGAGCTTACCGTCGTCGACATTGCAGAACTAACCGAACCAGATAGAGCATTTCGAGTCTCTCGTCGCGGCCAGGTCAGTCCTGCAGAATTCAAACAACGCCCGACCCTTGCCAACGATCCCAACTTGACTCCCGAAGTCCCCGGAGTAACTGATGCGCGATCAATCGAAAACTGGGATCTCCCCTTCGATACAGCTGGCAAAATCAGGCCTCAGGATGACGACTACTGGGGCAACCACAGAACAACACCCAAGGCGTTTGTTTCACTCGCAAGAGGGCAAGAACTCTGGGATAGTCGGTTTGGAAACATCACGAGTTTTCGCATTCCAATTACCGCCGGATCCAAACAGGAAGTCTCAGAGCACCTGCAAACTCAATTTATCGAGGACGATGCAGAACTAGGGCTTCATTTAGTCCAAATTAAACGGCATGGAATTGATGCCTCCTCGGGTTCGACGCCGTTTGACTTCTTGTTCCTTGCATTAAGTATGTTCGTAATTGGCGCGGCCTTAATTTTGGTGTCCTTACTATTCCGTCTCGGATTACAACAACGTGCCAGTGAACTTGGCTTGTTGAAGGCAATCGGATTCCCACATCACCAGATTCGCCGAATTTGTCTTTACGAAATGGCATCCGTCTCCTGCCTTGGAGCCATCATCGGTATATCGCTGGGAATGGGATATGCATGGCTCATGATCTTTGGCCTAAAAACATGGTGGGTGGGCGCAATAGCCCGACCGTTTCTGACCATTCACATTTCGCCATTGAGCCTCGGCATCGGTTTTTTGAGTGGCTTAATCATCTGCGTTCTAACAATTGCGTGGGCTCTGCGAAGAACTCGTAATCAACCTGTTCATTCTCTTATCAGTGGTCAACTAGAATCACCAGCAAATCAAATTTCCAAGACTCGTAAATCAAGCTTTAAAATCATTGGGCTACTCGTATTCACCGCGATTGGTCTTACCGCCGCCGCGACACAACTGGCAGGAGAAGCGCAGGCTGGAGCTTTTTTAGGCGCAGGGTTTTTAATCCTTGCCTCCCTTCTGATGTCGGTCTATCGAACCTTTAGAAAATCCGAACAAGGTCATTCTTCCGGGCGATTAGACCTCTCTCGCTTGGCAATCATGAGCTTCCAAAGAAATCCTCTTCGCAGCACGCTAACGATTGGATTAGTCGCGGTTGCTTGTTTTTTAATTGCCGCGGTGAGTTCATTCCGCTTAACACCCTCGGAACGTGGTACCGCTGGATTCGAATGGGTCGCCCAAAGTAGCCAGCCTATCTATTACGATTTAAACACCGCGGAAGGGCAGGCACTGGCACTCGGAGCCGAAAACAAACTCCAAAAGGGAACTGAGATTTCTGCGTTGAGACTCAAACCGGGTGAGGACGCAAGCTGCAACAATTTATACCAATCAACGCAGCCCCGCATCCTCGGAGTAAACCCGCAGTTCATTCAAGAGTTTGACAAGGCCGAAGCAGGTCGTTTTGCATGGAGCGCATCGCTTGCCTCAACAGAACTGGAAAAGGAAAACCCGTGGCGGCTACTTGAATCCCCGCACCCCCATTTAGGGACCGAAGAAGATCCGATCCCAGTCGTAATTGATAAAAACACAGCTAACTACAGTTTGAAGATCTATATCCTTAATACCGTCAAGCAAATTAAATATGATTCCGGAGAGTCAATTTACATTCGGGTGGTAGGCTTTTTGGAAAATACACTTCTCCAAGGTAGTCTCATTATTTCGGAACAAGATTTTGAGAAAGCGTTTCCGACGATTGGCGGTTACCAGTATTTTTTAATACGCGAATCCGTAACTGCTGGGCAGTCGGGGGAATCAGACATTGCCTTATTGGAAGAAAGGCTCAGTGACCAGGGATTTGACGCTCGCTCCGCCGAGGTTCTACTGAGCAACTTCATGTCGGTTCAAAACACTTACATCAGTACTTTTCAAACACTGGGGGCACTTGGTTTATTGCTGGGAACTTTCGGCCTTGCCGCTGTTCAAATTCGCAGTGTTTTGGAACGCAAAAAAGAGCTCGGACTAATGCGAGCTGTTGGATTCCGACGCAGTACCTTGGCTAAGATGATTGTCTTGGAAAACGCCTGGCTTTTGATGATTGGACTAAGCATTGGTATTTTTTCAGCCCTATTTACGACCATTCCCCACTGGCTCGTAGGAACGGCAACCGCCCCTTGGCTTGAACTGAGCCTGATGTTCAGTCTGATCATTGCCGTTGGTTTACTTGTCGGTTTTTATGCGTCCCGGATTATCTCGAAAACACCCCTGCTCGAATCTTTACGAACCTAGGGGTGATTTTTTCTCCACGTTTGGTTTCAAAATCAACCGGGAACCAAGTTAGGACTTGTCGATAAGGCTTGATTTTGTTTACAATTTCGAGCCTGCTAATTGAGTATGCCGGTGTGGCGGAATTGGCAGACGCGATGGATTCAAAATCCATTGGGGGCAACCCCGTGGAGGTTCAAGTCCTCTCACCGGTACTGAAAAGCCAGCGACCTCTGTGGGTTGCTGGCTTTTTTATTTATTTCTCAAAAAATGCCTATCTATTGATTTTTTGACTAACAAATCAGACCAGTTCAGCGTCTCTCAAACAGTGAAACGATTCATTGCCAAGAACTGTTGACTGGAAAGTAAAATGTTTCTGCGATCGCGGCAACAACTCCCCACAAGTATTGATTTCATGCCCCACGGTCACTCGCGAATGCGCCCGGCCGATTGGAATGACATGGATTCGACCGACAAAGACCATTTTTGGGGATTCTGTGAAAAGAATGCGCTTCGAATTGACCAAGCTGAAATTTCCCGCATTGACGAATCACTCCAGAAAGGACAAAAAGTCTGCCTTCGCTTTCAGCATAATTTTTCCCCCACTAAAAGACCTTGCTCCCATACGGCGAATTAGTACTTCTGCTACGATTACGCTCATCTGCAGTGAATACGGTTTGACCAAAGCGAAAACTCCACTTCCCAGCCTCAGTTATTCCTTCCAGCCCAACACATCTCGCAGGATGCACCAACGCGGCGTTGGCAAAGAGCTATCGATTCCAAGAATCCAGTAATCGTACAATCGCTTGTAGGTTCCATCCGCTTTCTTTAACGCCAGCCAGTTTTGCAAAAACTTCTCAAATGCAAAATCGCTCGCCGTCAAATAATAAATCGGAATCTGGACTTCACCTTGAAGCGGATTGGTAACCGCAAAATGCGGTCTCATCATTGTCCAAGCTGAACCGGACTCTGCACTAATCACAAGGCCACCGACTTCCGCATAGCGACCGTCAAAATATTCACTGGCCGAATTTAACTGGACGATCTCAAACTCAGTCGGAACCAAGCGTTCTACCCGGTCCGCAAAAAAACTATCTTCGATTACGGCTAATTTTAAATCTGGAATCTTTAAGATGGCCTCTTTCGAGCGGAATTCGCTTTTTCTGTGATCAGGCACGACGACGGCAAGAGTGACATCCATATACGGCAGGCTGGCCGGCATTTTAATCGCTTGCTCAATCGTTCCCTCAAGGGCAGACATCGCAATGTCGATTTTACCGGTGTCTAGCTGCAACTGTAATTCACCCTTCTTTATCGGGACAAATTCGAGATTAACCTTGAGATCGTCGGCGAGGTAATGAGCCATGTCGATATCGAAACCGACGAGCGAACCGTCGGCATTAGCATAAGCGAATGGCATCTTCCCCGGCTCAAAACCAATGCGCAATGAACCGCGTGCCTGGATAATTTCCAATCGACGCTTTCCAATCGAATCGATATCCGTCACCCCACTCGCAACCGCAGTGATCTGCGAACTGACACCTGAATCTACCCTGTCATTGAAAAAGACGAGTTGCCGTTCCGACACCAAGTCCCCGCGAGAATAATGTTCTTTAAAACTCACATCGAGATAGCTTCTAATAAGAACTGCATTCAACGTCAGTAAAAGGCAAGAAACCACCGTCGCCATTACCAGCTTGCGAAAATCCCAACGCACACTCCCATTAATCCAGCAACCAACAATCACGGTGAACGCAACCAGATGAGTTGCTTTCATCAGATCACCAAATCTCGCGGCAATCACCCCCGATGCCAAAAATAAATTAAAAATATCACTTGGGAGTTCTGCCACATCCAGCAGTAAGGGAATTGTGATCACCGGCTTGCCAAATGAGCCAAGTAGACCAACTCCGGCAAGCATTGGATAACGATCCAGATCAATCGAACTTCCGTAAAACCAGGCGGCAAATGGAATAAAAACCAATCCTAAGATGCGGCCGACATCTGGGAATGGATAAGCCAAAGGGACGAGATATTCGGGTTGCGAGCTCGAAAGGGCATCCAAGGTATCCGATCGGCTGTCTTGCAGTTTCTTCACCGCTTCGACAATCATCGGCAACACTACAAACGAGTTTCCAATGACGAATGCGGCAATCAGCGGATCCCGCAATGCAGTTATCAACTCACCAAACCGATAAGGCGTAACTGCCGCAATCAAAAGAGGAAGAACTACAAAACAGAGAACAACCGAAGCTCCCGCGTAAGTGAAAATATAACCTTGTATTAAACTAAGTTGGTCCAAGTTGATAGTGCCAGCGGTATAAGCAACGATTGCAAACATTCCGACAGGCGTCATCCTTACCACCAACTTGTTTAGCCTCCCTAAAGCATCAACGGCAACGTCCAATGGATCCAATAACAGAGACTTATTTGGTAACGCCATGATCGCCACCCCAAGCCCTAGAGAAAAAACAACCACGGCAGGAATTGCGTTGTTAGCAAGCGAACTGAATGGGTTTGAGGGAATAAACAACTCAAGCCAGTCCTGGGAAGGCGGCGCTTCATTAAAACTACTACTATAAAACGACCCTGTTTCCCACATTGGAAATGCTTGAACCGAAATGGCCAGTGCAATGAGACTAACCATCCATAACGCACACAGCACGGCCGACGAAATACGTAATAACTTCCACCCCGTTTCAGCAGATAAGCGGCCGACATTTACAATCAATGAGGCGGCGACGAAAGGCAATACTGCCATCTGCAACAATCCAACAAATGCATCCCCCACCCATTTAATCCACTCAATAGATTCCCCAAAAAACAATCCGCAAATTAAACCAAGCAACAATGAAATCACAATCTTTGTTGTGAACCCCACCGATCCACGCTGCTTCGCATTCTCAATCATGAAGAATTTACCTTTTGAAAACTCATCGACGCGGCTTGGCGATTGATTACTAACAACAATAGCCAACGTCGGCTATTCCCAAGTGTCGTCCAAGGCACAATTCCTGACAACTCTAAGTTGTTTTTTAACCTGAAAAACCATGATTCGATTTACTCATGACACATGGACTTGAAATATTAGTTAGAATTGGGCATCCGTTCGGCAAGTTATTTTTGATATCTACGGAACTTCTTAATGCAATTCAATATCCAATCCCGTCTCGTTTTTGCTCTGATTTTCTGTGCGTTCCCTTTGGGCAAGGTCGCAATGGCTCAGCAAAATACGCCGCCTAATATTGTTTTCATTCTTGCCGACGACCTCGGCTATGGTGAACTTGGCTGCTATGGTCAAGAAAAAATCAAAACACCTAACATAGACCAATTAGCTTCCGAGGGAGCTCGATTCACACAGCATTACACAGGCGCTCCAGTTTGCGCCCCCGCACGCTGCACACTACTGACTGGCCAGAATTTGGCTCATGCCGAAATCCGAGGCAACAGAGACTCCGGTAACGGGAGGATATTCCCCGGCCAATTCCCGATCACGGACGAAATCGTAACGATTGCCGAAGTCCTCAAATCAGTTGGCTATACCAATGGCGCTTTTGGAAAATGGGGCCTTGGCCCCTCCAATACATCGGGTTCGCCAATGAAGCAGGGCTTTGACCGCTACTACGGTTACAACTGTCAGCGAAATGCCCATAGCTATTATCCACCATTTCTCGATAGTGACGAAAAAGAAGTGAGGATAAATAATTTCCCCATTCCGGGGCACCTTAAATTACCTTCGGGTGAAGTGAGCGCGGATGACTACCGTGCAGAAAACTATGCCCCCGATCTCATTCTCGATGAAGCCGTCAAGTTTATAGAAAAAAATAAAAACAAGCCCTTCTTCCTTTATTTGCCATTCGTCGAACCTCACGTCGCCATGCAACCACCACAAGAATGGATCGATCAGTATCCGACCGAATGGGACGAGGAAAACGGTGTTTACCGTGGGCAAAATGGATATCTCCCTCACCCGCGCCCACGGGCCGGATACGCGGCCATGATTTCAGATTTAGACGAACACGTAGGAACCATTTTACAAAACCTGAAGAAATACGACCTTGATAAAAACACCATTGTTATTTTCACATCCGATAACGGGCCAACCCACGGTTCACGCGACCCTCGATTCCACGTCGGTGGTGCAGCATCCACTTTCTTTAATTCGACCGGAGGCCTTAAGGGATTCAAAGGGAGTTGTTATGAAGGTGGCATTCGAGTGCCATGCGTCGTTCGCTGGCCTGGCAACGTTAAACCTGGATCGGAGATAACTACGCCGTCCTACTTTCCCGATTGGTTCCCAACGCTCGCCAAAATTGCAGATGCCCCTGTTAAAACAAAACAAAATCTTGACGGCATCGATCTTACTAGTGCGATGGTCGGGGGAGCCGCTCCTAAACGTGAGCAACCAATGACCTGGGAGTTCAACGGCTACGGTGGAATCGTCGCCATCCGAGACGGGAATTGGAAAGCGGTTCGAAGAAATCTGAAAAAAGGAAAACAGCCTCTCGCCTGGGAACTTTACAACCTAGAGACGGATCCTGCTGAAACGAATGATGTAGCTAGCAAGCATCCTGAAATCGTTGCCAAAATTGAAATCGAATTTTTAGAAAACCGAACGGTAGAGCCGGATTTCCCAGTTCCGTTTCTGGACAAACTGGCGAATTAAGGTCATTGCAGTCAATTTTCGAAATGCGATTATCGAGTGTCGATCTCTTTGTTGAAAAACAATGAGAAGCTAAGCATGCCCCGCTTGCTAGTGCGGCATGCCAGCACAGGCATTCCTTCGGAACTTTTCACTACGACGTGTTTGGTAGCACACGACTACTCTGAATACGAGTTGATCTGAGTTCATTATCGACCAACGAGTGCTTCCCCCACCAACATCGCCTTTGGTCTTGTTATAACCGCCACGCCAATCTAGACTTCTGCACCTTTTTTCGAATCGATGTCGATCGCGGTGGCTCAGCGTGCAGTTTAAAAAAACCACTTACAGCCTATTATTGGTTTTGCTCTCGATATTGTGCGGCACCACAACTTGCATAATACCATCGGACGCACTCGGCCAAAATCCCGACGAAAAAGTCAGGCTATTGCTGCCAATGGGGCCGCACCAAGACGCAGGCACGAGTTCCTCCAATGAACGAACTTCCGCCCCTCCTTCAATCGCGTTGGAACTGAATTCTACGAACTATTTTCAGATTCCAATTGAAACTGTGCTCCCCCACGTTCTCCCGCTAGGTCAACCGTTCATCAATTCAAAATTCGACTCCCGACCGAGTGCTTACCCGCTGAATCCGTCAGCAACCTACGTTTTTCCAATGACCGCCGAGCATCCGTTGAAAGAGATTCCCAAACGGGACGTACCTCATGGCACTTTGAAAATTAGCAATCTAGGTCATTTGCAGCCAAGGCTTCCCATCAAAGATCCCAATCTTAAAGTTGCAAGTTTTCAGGAGCCTGCCGAAAAATCAAAACAAGAGACATCGAACAAGAAAGACGAATCGCCTCAACTGGTTGCCACCGAACCTTCACTTGGCGAATTAGCGGAACGAATCCAGGGACGCATTGAGCTCATCAATTCCAATGACACTCTCGATGCCGCAGCCAAAGAAGAAGAACTCACTCAACTGAATCTTGCCAATCAAATTGTGAAAGAAGCCTTGGCGATTCAAAAAGAGATCACGGATGAAGAAAAACGCAAAGAAACTTTCTCTCTCGATCTTAAGAAACTACAAGAACAACTCAGTAAGAGTCCCGCACTAAATCCCCCTGGCTCAGATCTCAACTCAAAACAAATTGAAACCGTTTTAAAACAAAAAAAACAAAAGCGAGATGAGCTCAAATCGAAACAATCGATTATTGAGGACAAAATTGACGAATTGGCTACTCAAATGGCTACCAATCCGACGCTGAAAACAGAGATCCTCAAGGAATTAAAAGAAACAAAAGAGAAGTTCCTAGAAAGCCAGGCTACCGCGAATAACGAAGATGCTCGCCTAATTTTTGATGCCAAAAAATTAAAATCAAACAAACAGCTAGTCAAAATCGGCCTCGACACAATCAAGCAAGAACAATTAGGCGTACTTTTCCCTATTCAAAAACAGATCATTCAACGCGACATTAAAAACCTTGAATCAGAAATTTCATTATGGCAAACGAAGTTTAACCAACTTCAGAGTTTAGAAATCTCGCTTCAACAAGCACAGGCAAAACAAGCAAGCGTTCAAGCAATTCAAACTGACAAAACACTTGCCAAAATTGCTGAAGAAAACCAAAAAATCACACAACTAAGAAGCAACATTGCATTAGACATCGAAGAGTGCAATGAAAAATTCACCGCCGCGGATCAAGAATACGAAGAAATCAACACGGACCTCGAAAGCATCAAAGATAAAATTGAGATGCCAGGTGGCAACCGGCAAGATCGGGGAATCGAGCTTGTTAAGCTAAGCCGGAATCTCATGCATACTTTTGAGAGCCAAACCAGAATTGATTTAATTAATGAGGAATTACGAAACTGTCAGCTTAATGAACTAAACCTAAAAGCCAAGCTTCGCGTACTCGCCAAACGAGAGTCACAAATCAATCGCCTCTTAGACGAGCGTGCAAAGTCCGGAGAGAATGGAAGCGATAGTTTATCAACTGCTGAATTTACAAGCCTTGCAAATGAACTCCTAGACAAACAGCACAAGTATTCATCCGACCTACTACTTGATTACCAAAAATTACGGAACGGTCTTGTTCATGAGCGCGAACGGTTAATCCAACTAATCAACAAGGTCAATGAAGCCAGAGAGTACTCAGCGAAAAATGCATTATGGGTTCGCAGTGCAAATCCAATGTCATTTTCAGATTTCAAAAGCGCTTGGACATCGGTTCAATTATTTTTTTCACCCCAACAGTGGCTTGATCTGGGCACCATTGTTTCCACTAACATTAAAAAGAGACCATACGGAACTCTGTTTGCCGGTTTTTTGATATTGTGTGCCTTTGTATTTTCGAGGCGATTGCGAGGTGATGTGTGAACCCACCTCTACCGCATAACCCTCAGACCGATGACGACAACGATCTCCCCACCCAGGACGAACTCGTGGATCAGTTGCAACGATCCGACGATAACAAAACGGGGCCGGACAAGGCACTTCGGGAGAACATTGAAAAATTTTCCCGCTACAGTCCGGTTTACAAGGCAGTCACTGCCACAATCCTCCGCGCGACCATCGCACCGGCGATTGTCGTATTCCTTGCTTATCAACTTAGTCCAAGCGAAGAAATCACCTCATTAGCCGGATCCGTTTCTCGAAGTCTTTGGATTCTCTGCCCGCCCCTCTTCGCCTGCATGATTCTCGTCCAAGCCCTGCGAACCGAAGGCCTCGCCGAGCGCTGCTTTGGGTGGTCGACCGAGCTTTGCCACGGGCTTTACTGCTTAGTCAAGACAATCATCTTTGGATGGCTCCCGCTTAGATTCCTCTACACCAGCTTGGAGACGTTTGATGGTTCACCGATGGTTGCCTCGCCCACTCCGGGAATTTGGAGCGACTCGCTGGGAAGATTGTTGTTCGTGGCTTCGATGATCATTTTCACAATCGGACTGCGGACAACGTCGAAAAAGCTGAGACACTGGTCCGCTTCTCGCGTGATATCGAAAAATTGGTTGCACGATATTCGCCAACTCAATTATAGGTGCCTTCCACTCATCCCAATTGGTCTAGCTCTTCTTTCAATAATTGGCTTTCAGTTTACAGCCATTCAGATGAGTTGGCGGATGCTGTGGACAGCAATCTTCATCATTGGAATATCGATCGTCGGCGGACTTTTTAGTCATCTGATGCTGATAGCGCAATTCAGAATTAAGCTACGCCAATTAAGCCGGGATGAGCAAGGAGAAATTAACAGCGGCGAGTCAATTGATATCACGGAAATTTCAACGCAGGTCAACCGGCTTTTAAGGGCAACTGCTACCGTGGCCATGATCTTAATTGGTTGGCACTTTTTCGCTGACGTCCTCCCGGTCATTGACTATCTAGACGATTGGCAGTTGCCCTGGGCCTCGACTGACGCCGACGGCGTAAAAGAATCCGTCACGCTGCGGCACGCTTTAATCGCATTCGGATTGGCAATCATTACTTTAATTTTAAGCCGAAATTTACCAGGGCTTTTAGAAATCACACTTCTCGATCGCCTCCCACTGGATCGGGGCGGGCGGTACGCGATTTCTTTTATCTTGCGATATTTTGTAGGTGTCGTGGGGTTGATCACAGCTTGCCAAATCATCGGCTTCAATTGGTCAAGCGTGCAATGGCTGGCGGCAGGTTTGACGGTTGGCCTCGGATTCGGCTTACAAGAAATATTTTCCAACGTAATTTCAGGAATTATTATCCTGATTGAACGACCGATTCGCTTAGGTGACGTGGTAACCGTGAACGGAGTGACCGGTACGGTAACTCGCATCCAACTGCGAGCAACAACAATCAAAGATTTTGATTTTCGTGAACTTATCGTTCCTAATAAACGATTCATCACAGACGACATTATGAACTGGACGCTTACAGACCGAAGGTCCCGAATCGTCTTGAGAGTAGGCGTCGCGTATGGCTCTGACACCCAACTGGTCCACGACACCCTACTAACCGTGGCGAGGCGGCACCCACTTGTCCAAACGGAACCATCACCCGACGTGTTTTTTAAAGAATTTGGAGATAGTACGCTGAACTTTGATCTTCGAGTATTCATTCCCTCCCGCGACATTTTCGCGCAGGTGCAACATGAACTCAATGTTGCGATCGAAGCAGAATTCAAGCGAAAACAAATTGAAATCGCATTCCCGCAACGAGACATCTACATCAAGAACCTAAGCGATCAACAGGTCTTAACGCCTGACGAAAAGAAATCTGCTTAGAATTCCTCAAACAAAGCTTTCCGTTCCGGCTAAGAATATCAAGACGAACTTAACTGTCCTTGTATTCTTCATGGTCGTCGAGTTTTCGATATAGCGTAGCGCGGCTAATTCCCAACAACTCCGCAGCTTGAGGAATATTCCCTCCCGTTCGCTTAAGTGCGTCCCGGATCAAACGCTTTTCCCAATCCGCAATATTGAGCGTGCCCAACTCATCACTATTCGGCTCACGAATTCCAAGGTCGCTTAACTGAATTTCATTTCCATCAGCCATCACGATCGAACTATCAATGACGTTCCTGAGTTGCCGCACATTTCCAGGCCAGTGATACGCCAGCAATCGAGAGTTGGCTTTTTTTGACAACTTCATTTTTGGATGGCCATGTTGACTTCGAAAATGTTCGAGGAAGAAATCAATCAGACGTTGAATATCACTGCCTCGCTCCCGAAGTGGCGGGATCATCAGTTCGTAAACGCTCAGACGGTAAAATAAATCTTCACGGAACTGTTTCTCTGCGACGAATTCTTTTAAGTCACGATTCGTCGCACAAATAACACGCACATCGACTTTGACCTCTTTCGTCCCGCCTACGGGAAGAAAAGGATGACCTTCCAACGTTCGGAGAAGTTTAGCCTGGCCTTCAAGCGATAATTCGCCAATTTCATCTAGAAAAAGCGTTCCACGATCCGCTTGTTCAAACCAACCGATGTGATCTCGATCGGCACTTGTGAAGGCGCCTTTTTTGTGTCCAAAGAGTTGACTTTCGATCAAGTCTTTAGGAATCGCCGCACAGTTCACACTCAGCATCGGTCGATCCGCGCGAGGGCTTGACCGATGAATTGCCCTTGCAACCAGTTCCTTTCCGGAACCACTTTCACCTCGCACCAAAACACATCCCGAAGCTTTCGACACTCGCCCGATTTTTGACTTCAGCGACTTCATCGCCTCGCTCTCACCCAGCATTTCATCAAACGCCGCATGCTTTTCAACCAACCGGGAATGCGAGGCCGCGAGAGTTGAGTGACGATTTGCCCGAGTTAAAGAACGAACCATAATATTCGATAACGCACAGGCTAATTGAAAATGTGAATCCCGAAATGGGTCGTCGTTACGATACAAATGAATCGCACCCTTCACCTCGTCTTCAACAATCAATGGCACACAGATCGAATCAGCTCGCTTTTGGGAATCCGCCCCGTCATGTTCAATCCGAATCGCTCTTTTTTCTTTGACAACCTTTCGGGTTAGGTCAGTGTCCAACTGTAGTTTCTCAGCGGACTCAGCCGGAATCACTGATTTCGGCGCTAACATCCCATCGTCTGACAACCACAGAATCCCCACCACCGATGCGTCGGTTCGCTCCAGTAAACGATCCATGCAAACCTTTGCAACCGCTTCGGGATCATCAACGGAGAGCAATTTAACGCTCAATTGAAACAAAAAGAAAAAGTCCTGCCCCCAATTATGACCTTTGAGAAAATCGAGAGTGTATTGCCCTGTTTCCCTTGGATTCATCGATCGATCGAGCACAATCGTGAGATTGCCGGTAGAACACCGTTCTGACTCAGGCTCTTCAGAAAGCGTTTTGGCAACATTTTGTTGACTGGCCTCCGAAAAGATGAAACTACTGGAACCAATTCGAACTTCAGTTCCCTCCATCAATCTCGCGTGGTCAACCGACTGACCATTAACATAGGTCCCATTACTGCTCTTATTGTCCCGAAGCCACCAACCGTCTTCATCCTGAAACACCGCGGCGTGCACACGTGAGCATTGCGGATCATTCAAGACAATCCGACACTCCCAATCTCGCCCGAGTAAGTTTTCCTCAAGCACAGATAATTCAAAACGGGCACCTGCATTGGCCCCGGCATTCATAACAAGGAAGGCTGGCACGAGAGTATTTTTCTTAACAGTCGTTGGAAGTGGATGGAGGGCTGTGACCTAAATCGAATCACTTCCAACCATTGTAAAGACAAGTTATCGCCAAGTCGACCAATTCAATACCGAGAATAACGCGTTTTAATTAGACGTTGCTTAATCTCACCAAATCAGGCTCTCCAATCTGGAATTCAGCTTCAACCTCGATACAAAACTAACGTTTTTACGAAGCAGCACTGCACGGTCATTAGCATCAAATTTCCTAAATTGAAGAATTCAGGGTATATTTCTTTGAATCAAGGCTTTTAGAAAACAGACCCAACGATTAGTTCACAGCAAATTAAACATTTTTTTTGTGAGGTACCACCAAGATTGCTCGGTAAAAGTCTCAGGTGTATTCGAAAGCGATTTAATCATAAAAAATGCTGCCGATGAACCACGTACTGCTAGATCACTCTTGCTTGCAAACGAACCAATCCCTACGATTCTCGTACCGACTAGTATGATAAAATACGAAGGCTAAGTTGTCTTATAAACAACCAACAGGAATTCATGATGCTTTCTTTCAGACCAACAACCATAAATAAGCGGTTCTCTGTCCTTGCTATCGCTATAACTTGCTTCGCAGTGACGATTTCACATGCACAAGATTCAGCGACAACGACCCAGTCATCCAGCGACAAACTGATTTCCAAAACGGTTTCTCGCATCGTGGCTAAACTGATGCAGGACGATCACCTTTCTAAACGAAAGCTGGATGACACCATGTCGAACCGAGCGTTCGATATGTTCATTAAAAATCTGGATCCAACCAAATCGTATTTCCTACAATCAGATATCGACGAGTTTTCCAAATGGAAAACTGAACTTGATGATCAGATGTTGAAAGGTGAATTCCTTGCAGCTTTCGAAGTCTTCGATCGATTCCTCCAAAGAGTGGATGAGCGAACCGATCTTGCGGCCGAACTGATTGACGAAGATCACGACTTTACAATTGATGAAGAAATGATCACTGATCCTGATCTACTCAGTTTTGCCAAGAATGAAGCCGAGGCACGCGATAATTGGAGAAAGCGCATTAAATATAGTTTGCTCGTGCTTCGAGGAGATGCCAACGACGAAAAGGCTGACGGCGACGCCGACAAAACCGCCAAACCGAAAGACGATCCGAAAGAACGCCTCCGCAAGCGGTACTCATCATTCGCGCGACGAATGCATCAGATTGACGCCGAAGACATTGTTGAGCGATACATCACGGCAATCACCACCAGCTTTGACCCACACACAACTTACCTTAGCAAAGGAACATTCGAGAACTTTCTAATCCAAATGGGGCTGGAACTCGAAGGCATCGGTGCCACCCTTTCTTTAATGGATGAAGGCTACACGGTCATCAAAGCCATTGTTCCCGGCGGCGCCGCCTACACTCAGGGCGGTCTCAAAGTCGAAGATAAAATCGTCGCTGTCGGGCAAGGCAAGGAAGACGGCTCTCTCGCTTACGACAAACTATTCAAAGAACACGGCAGTGGATTTGTAGAATGCACAGGCATGAAGCTAGACGACGTCGTGGGCATGATTCGCGGCAAGGCAGGAACTGTTGTCCGGCTTCAGGTAATGTCCGAAAATGAAACCGAATTGCATACGGTTGAAATCGTTCGAGAAAAAATCAAGCTAGAAGACAGCGCTGCTCACGGCGAAGTTTTTGAAGAAGGCGATCAGAAAATTGGTGTGATTGAACTTCCAAGCTTCTACGCAAACATGGGAGGCGGCGGCGGACGCAGCACCACCACAGACGTAAAGAAAATCCTTGATGAATTCAATTCCAAAGACGTCGACGCACTTGTTCTTGATCTGCGCATGAACGGGGGAGGCAGCCTACGTGAAGCAATCGACTGCACCGGCTTGTTCATCGACATTGGACCGGTCGTTCAAGTCAAAGATCCCTACGGCCGAATTGAAAAGCTCAACGATGAGAACAGCGGAACCGCTTGGGATAAACCCATGGTTGTTTTAACCAGCAAATTCAGTGCCAGTGCCAGTGAGATCCTTGCAGGCGCTATCCAGGATTATGGACGTGGCCTAGTAATTGGTGACACAACGACTCACGGGAAGGGAACCGTTCAGAGTCTCGTTAACTTAAACCAGATCTTATTCAGTCGGATCAAAAACCCTCCGAATGAATTTGGCGCGTTGAAGATTACGACACAACAGTTTTATCGCCCCAATGGAGACAGCACGCAAAAGCGCGGAGTTCTCTCTGACTTGGTCCTTCCTTCGATTTCCGACAATATGGATAACATCGGAGAAGCCGACTTAGATTACCCCGTGAAATTTGATCGCGTTCCTGAGGCTGCATTCGAAAAGTTGAAAATGAATCGCCAAGATATCACCTCAGCACTTCGAACCAAGTCCAAAGAGAGAATCGATTCGTCCGACGAATTCCAAAAAGAAATCAGCAAGATCAACAAATATATCGAACTGAAAAACGAGAAATCAGTCTCGCTTAACGAAGCGAAATTCATTGCTCGCCGCAAAGAACTTAATGCGGAAAAGGAAGACGAAAAGACAATTGAAAAACAGATGCTTCCAAGCAAAGAAATCGAACGCAACTTTTACCTTGATGAAGTTCTGAGAATCACTGCCGACTATGTGAAAATGCTAAACCAAAAGCAACTCAGTCTTCGTTAAACAAGAAACTGGAATTCCTGGTCAACGCCCACACAATTCTTGATTGCGTGGGCGTTTTTCATGCGCAGCTAGATACCACTGATTAAGTCAATTCGACCTGCAGTCCATCATAGCCAACTGCAATTCCGGATGGCAAAACCGAGTTTACCGATTCGTAATCCAATCGGCACGCACAGTGTGTAAAGTAGGTTTGCCTTACCTTTAGCCTCTGCGCCACCTCAACAGCCTCGGCGATACTAAAGTGGGTTGGATGAGGATCCTCACGCAAGGCGTCGAGGACGAGCGTATCGAGTCCCTGCAGTAAATCCCAACTGGAATCTGGAATTTCGCTAACATCAGTACAGTAGGCAACATTCCCAATTCGGAATCCAAGAACATCAAACCTGGGGCCGTGTTTCAGTGGAATTGGAATTATTTCTGCTCCAAGAATCCGAACTGGCTCAGATTGAATTGAAGTCAAATCCACTGACGGCGCAGCTCCAGCATGCGTTTGAGCTTCATCACTGAAAGCATAATCAAACGCCATCTTTAATCTTTTCTCTACTCTGGCATTGCAGTAAACCGGAACGGAATGGCCTAAGTAAAACTGAAACAGTCGCAGGTCATCAAACCCCATGATGTGATCTGTATGTTCATGGGTGTAAATGACAGAGTGTACAATTCCGATTTGCTCGCGCAGTAATTGAGTACGTAAATCAGGAGAGGTATCTATCAAAAGATTGCCCTCGGGTAATCCAACAATCGCACTTGCTCTTGTCCTTTGATTACGCGGATGCCCCCCCTGACAAACATCACAACTACATCCAATCGCCGGGACGCCTACCGAAGTACCAGTGCCCAGTAAAATCATCTTGCCTTCAATGTCAGTTGTCTTCACTTGCTTCTTCACTTAACCACCTAAAACCGATGCCGCTACAAATTACACGCTAACAACAGCAAGCCTCTTCCTATCTCCGCAGGTCACTTTACCCCATTTTGTTGATTTAAGTCGATGGAGGGCCGCCGTTAGAATCTCGCTCACCAGCCCTGACCAGAGATTTCGTAATCGTTCAATCCGCTCAAACAAACTCACTGATCCGGTACAAAACCACAGGCGCGAAGTGCCACGATCGGAATCACCTTGCCGGGGTTTGCATCAATTTAGCCCCGTAGAAGTGGCCGGTAACGAATGCGATCAGCCAATCTTGGCACATGAATTGCATCTTTTGAGGTGCTCGCCGCTTGGCAGGCTCGATCACCTGCCAAAAAAGCTGCAATTAATAGGGATTTCGAGACAATTCCGCTGTCTCAATCTCCGTTGACCAGCATCGGCAGTCCCGATAATCTGTTACTATTAGTGAATTTACGTAAAACCCGAAGCAAATAACTGCTGACGAGGACGCTGTGCGCCTCCAACGATGATCAAAACGCCGGACTGACATAATTTCCGGTTGGTGATTTTTTAAATCAGCGAACACCTACAAACCAACAAAAAATTTTGATTCCGAACTGTTTTTTTTTCGGAAAATGTGGAAATAAGCCATGGAACAACTGGAACGATATTGGGACGCCACCACTCACTTTTTTGGTGGACTTGTTTCCGGATTTGAAAAAGCAGTTACCGGTGTTTTTGGTTCTTCCAATGCGCGATATGTAAAAAAACTGGAATCAAAAGTCGACGCGATCAATGCGCTCGAATCCAACTACTCATCGCTTTCTGACGATGAATTACGTGAGGTGACAGAGCAGTTCAAGCAACGCCTCCGAAATGGCGAAACCACCGACGACATCATGATCGAAGCGTTTGCCGTTTGCCGAGAAGGAGGCAAACGATTCCTTGGCATGCGGCACTACGATGTCCAGTTGATTGGTGGCATGGTTCTGCATTCAGGTGCCGTCGCAGAAATGGTGACAGGTGAGGGAAAGACTCTCGTTGCGACACTTCCCTCTTACCTCAATGCACTGGAATGCAGGGGCGTTCATGTCGTAACCGTCAACGACTACCTCGCACGGCGAGATATGGAATGGATGGCTCCCCTTTACATGGGACTCGGCCTAACAGTAGGTGCTATCCAAAGCAACATGCCGGTTAAAGAGCGGCAGGAGGCTTACGAGCGAGACATTACTTATGGAACAAATAACGAATTTGGATTTGATTACCTCCGCGACAACATGCGTCCAGCAGCTCGCGGTGACGAAAGATTTTCAAAACGTTATCAACAGTCTCAAGGACCACTCGCTTTTGCAATCGTCGATGAAGTCGACAACATCCTCATTGATGAGGCGAGAACTCCACTGATCATCTCCGGACCTGCCCATCAAAACCCTGCGAGATATGCCGAAGCAAACCGAATTGCCACGCAACTCTCTCGCGAAATTCACTACAAGGTCAACGAAAAAGATCACACGGCTACACTGACTGATGAAGGTGTTAGGCACGCCGAAAAACTTGCTGGTGTCGAAAGTTTCTATACCGCGGGCAATATGGATTGGCCGCACATGATTGACAATGCTCTAAAGGCACATGGGCTCTACAAGAAAGATGTCAACTACGTTGTGAAGGAAGGCGAAATCATCATTGTCGATGAGTTCACCGGTCGCCTCATGGAAGGCCGACAGTGGAGCGATGGTTTGCACCAAGCTGTCGAAGCCAAAGAGGGTGTCAAGATTAAGGAGGAAACTCAAACACTCGCGACGATCACCCTGCAAAACTATTTCAAGTTGTACGAAAAAGTCTGCGGAATGACTGGTACAGCGATGACCGAGGCAGAGGAGTTTTACAAAATCTACAACTTGAACGTTGTTGCAATCCCAACGAATCGGGAGCTTCAGCGAATCCCTCACCCGGACGTAATCTTCAGTAGCGAAAAATTCAAATGGTCCGCAATCGCTGAGGAAATCGAACAATACCACAAATGGGATTTCGTTCGACTGAAAAATGATGATCTTTACGTGGGGCGTATCAAGAACGATTCCGCTGAGGAAGTCGTTATCGCTGACCAGGATGACGGGAAAGAAGTCCGAATTCCACGCAATAAAATCGAAACCGTGAATTACCGGGGACGCCCAATCCTGGTAGGTACGGTTTCCATCGAAAAAAGCGAAGTGCTATCCGGCCTATTGGATCGCCGAGGTATCAAACACGAAGTTTTGAACGCGAAAAATCACAAACGGGAAGCCGAAATCGTCGCGCAGGCAGGGCGACTGGGAGCGGTAACAATCGCAACCAACATGGCCGGACGTGGTACCGACATTATCCTTGGAGGAAACCCCGAGAACATGGCTTGGGCGCGACTTCAAGAAAAATACGCAACCCGACTAGATGTGCCGCGCGAAGAATGGGATGAATTGGTTGAATCCATCGACAAAGAACACCGCATGGCAGAAATGGGAGAGGAAGTCAAAGAAATTGGCGGTCTCCATGTGATTGGGACTGAGCGGCACGATGCCAGACGAATTGACCTTCAGCTACGTGGACGCTGCGGTCGCCAGGGTGACCCCGGAAGTAGTCGTTTCTATCTCAGTCTCGACGACGATTTGATGAGAATTTTTGCTGGCCCGTTCGTGAAACGAATGCTGGAAATGGGCGGCTTCAAAGATGATCATCCAATCACCAGTCGCATGGTCTCTCGCAGAATCGATGCCGCTCAAAAGAAACGAGAAGAATACAACTTCGAAATTCGAAAAAGCCTGTTGGAATATGACGAAGTCATGGACGAACAACGCAAGCGAATCTATCGCTTCCGACAGCAGATTCTCGACGGAGTTAGCTGTCGAGAAATTGTTCAGGATATGATTCGGGCGCAAGTCGACACCAATCTCAACACTTGCCTGGCTGACGATTTTGGCAGAGAGTCGTTTGCTGGTTTTGCAGGAAAACAACTATCGATTTCTCTCGATCCAAGACTGTTTCGTAAGACGTCTCCCGACGAAGCGATTCAAATCTGTCTAGATGAAGCTGAACGTAACGCAGAAACAGATATTCTGGCTCAAATCGACGTATGCCTTGCAGAAGGCGAAGACGAATCTGAATGGAACTGGGGAGCCTTAGCTCACTTCTGCAATACGCGTTGGAACCTGGGTGTCCGCGACCGAGACATGAAAAGTGCCGGGCGCGATCGCGTTGACGAGCTGCTGATTAATAAAGCAAGAGCCGCAATTCGAAAAATCAAAATCGAAGGTGCTGAGCAGATGCTCGACGAGGACTACGGTATTAAAACCGCAGCCAGCTGGTGTCTCGCAAAATTCGGCATCGAACCCGATTTAGATCAAGTTCGAGACCTTACAATCGATGAAACCATCGACATAATCGTCGAGCAGGCAATCCAAAAATACGACGAAAAAGAAGCCGTCTACCCAGTCATGGCCGGCCTTTACCAGTTCGTCATGCCAGCCTCGGGCGGGGCCCAGGGCAGAATCGACCGCGAGGGTCTGGTCCAGTGGGCTAGTCGTCGATTCGACACTCCCCTCACACTGGAAGATTTGAAAAACAAACAGCGCGATGAAATTCACTCGCTACTACTGGAAAAGAGTCGTGAATCTCAAAAGCTTGCCCAAGTAAAAATCGAAGCGCTACACGGACAAATTGAATCCCTTGCCGACCGTGGGGGAGTACCGCTCAACAATGCAAACGGCGAAGCCGCCAAACTAAGCGACTGGTTCAATGAAACGATTAACCACGAACTCTCGATTGAGCGAGTTGAGTCTCTCGACAGGGAAGAACTTCTACAATCGCTAGAAGCGATTGTGGAAGACCATTATCATCCTGAATTCCGCCGCATGGAAAGAATGGTTCTACTCGAGATTGTTGATTCGGCATGGAAAGACCATCTTCTCGCAATGGATTATCTGCGCAGTGCCGTCGGCCAACGCGGAATGGCTCAACTTGACCCAAAAGTTGAATATAAGCGTGAAGGCATGCGTATGTTTGACGGGCTTTGGGTCTCGATCGGGGAGCGTGTAACCGACCTTGTGTTCCGCATGGAACAAATGAACGAGGATTTCGTTAGTAACACGCTGGTTGAAACCAGTGCTCGTCACGACGATGCCTCCACAACTGGCGTCACGCCACAACAATCCGAAATGTCACAAGAGCAATCCGAGGCAATCGACCGAAGTGGTAAAAGCCAGCAAACCGTGGAGACAATTCGGAACCGTGACGACAAAGTAGGACGTAACGATCCTTGTCCCTGTGGCAGCGGGAAAAAATACAAATCTTGCTGCCTTAGAAAGCGAGCTTAAAAAGCTTCTCAAAGATACTAATAAAACTCATGTTTTTACAATCTGAGAACACCCGCCATTGAAAGGACTCCATTGGTCGGATTGCTGCTCAACATAAATTACACAGTGTTTCTGTTGGTGGCGTCACCTTGGTTAATTTGGCGCTATTTCGCTAAAGGAAAGAACAAAAGGGGCTGGCACCATAAACTCTGGGGGCGTGTTCGACCGCGACAGTCTCAATCAAACTGTATCTGGCTCCACGCCGTTAGCGTTGGCGAAGTCAATCTCCTCGTGCCGGTCATGAGAGAACTCAAGCGGCAAAATTCTGAAATCGAATTTGTTATTTCAACGACGACTGAGACAGGCTTTGATCTCGCCCAAAAACGATTCCCTGACACCTACACATTTTTTTGCCCCTTCGATTTAACGTGGGCGATAAAAAATACCATCTCGCGGCTCCGCCCCAATATGCTTGTTCTTGCTGAACTGGAAGTTTGGCCCAATCTGGTCAAAATCTGCCAGAAAAAAGAAATTCCGGTAGTCGTAATCAATGGTCGACTGAGTGAGAAAAGTTTTCGTGGCTATCAAAAATTGCGATGGCTCATTCAGGGAACCTTTCAACGTATTGCCATGATCGGTGCTCAGAACGAGACTTACCGAGATCGATTTATTGACCTCGGCTGCAATCCGGAACAGGTCACGGTAACCGGCAATGTAAAATTCGATGGTCTTCAAATGGTCCGAGACAACCCAGCGACCAAAAATCTATCGCGTTTAATTGATCTGAATCCAGACTCTCCAGTATTTATTGCGGGCAGTACTCAGCTTGAAGAAGATCTTCTCGCTGTCAGCGCGTTTCAAAAATTAGCCGCTGACTTTCCCGAATTGAGATTGATATTAGTGCCGCGTCATCCCGAACGTTGCGCTGCTCTCGCAAAACAAATAGACCAACTTGGCCTACCATACATTCTTAGAAGCGAACTTCCTGCGGAAACTAATTTATCCGACGCATCTCCCGCTCAATCACAGTTTAAGCTCCGCCCGATTCAGCGGAGCGGCACGCTTCGTAAATGTCATCCAATTCTAATCGTCGACGTTATTGGCGAGCTTGGGGCATGGTGGGGGTGTGCCGCGGTAGCTTACGTCGGTGGCAGCCTGGGAAAACGGGGTGGGCAAAATATGATGGAGCCAGCGGCTTTCGGCATCCCAGTCTCATTCGGGCCCAATACGATAAACTTTAAGGATATCGTACAGGAGTTGTTAGCCAATGATGCGGCGAGGGTAATCGAAGACGAAGTTGGCCTGAGACAATTTGTTGGACAGGTATTAAACCAATCCAATTGGGCGAACAACCTCGGTCAACGAGCTAAAAACACTGTCATCCACCACCAAGGTGCCTCGCAACGTACTTCTACCCTCCTTTACGTGGTGCTAAAAAAACACTTCGCCACCCTAGCGAACTGCTCCCCTCAAGAGCCCAATCAGGCTGCCTGACGGTTTGACCTTCAACGCCCCGTTGAACGCTTAAAATTTGGGGAGAAGATGTACAAAACTATTGGAATCTCCACGTCATATCCAAGTAGCAAAATACTTAATTTTCCGATCCCTACGGTAACTCAGTTGAGCATTTCTCCAAGGTCGGCTATAATTTTCCGTTCAAGATTAGTTACCTTAAAACTGATTTTTCGAAACGCGGCCAACCGGCCATCACCCATTGTTGTTTGAAAGCTAGGAGAGCGAAGTGGCCTCTGAAAAGTACCTGTTTACAAGTGAATCCGTCAGTATGGGACACCCCGATAAACTGGCCGACCAAATTTCTGACAGTATTCTCGATGCCATGCTGGCTCAGGATCCAACAAGTCGTGTAGCCTGTGAGACAATGGTCACCACAGGCCTCGCTGTCGTTGCCGGTGAGATCACCTCCAAAGCCGAAGTTGATATCGAAAAAATTGTCCGCGATGTAATTCGCGAGGTTGGTTACACGTCCGATGAGATCGGAATTGGCGCAGACAGTTGCGAAGTAATGGTTAAGCTTGACCAACAAAGCCCCGATATCGCCCAGGGCGTTGACCGAGACGGTGCTGGCGATCAGGGACTGATGTTCGGATTTGCCTGTGATGATACGGAAGAATTAATGCCGCTTCCAATCGCACTCTCCCACAAAATTCTTGCCCGTCTCAACAAAGCTCGATTCGATGGCGAAGTCAACTGGCTTCGCCCGGATAGTAAAAGCCAAGTTACTGTCGAGTACGATGGTTTTACGCCAATTCGCATCGACACGGTTGTTGTTTCAACTCAGCACAGCCCTGATGTGACCAACGAAGAAATCCAAAAGTTTATTAAAGAAGAAATCGTTAATCCATTACTGCCTGCTGAACTCAACAAGGGCGATGTGACCTATCATATCAACCCAACTGGCAAGTTCGTCATCGGTGGCCCCCACGGTGATTGCGGCTTGACTGGACGTAAAATCATTGTTGATACGTACGGTGGTTGGGGACGCCACGGCGGTGGCGCATTTAGCGGCAAAGACTCAACCAAAGTCGATCGCAGTGCGGCCTACATGTCGCGACACGTCGCTAAAAACATCGTGGCCGCGGGACTAGCGAAACGTTGCGAGGTTCAACTCGCCTACGCGATTGGTGTCGCCGATCCGGTCAGCGTCAACGTTGACACTCAAGGCACCGGCACCATCCCCGATGAAACAATTTGTGAAATCGTTCGAGAAGTATTCCCGCTTTCGACGCAAGGTATTATCAAATACCTTGAGCTTCAACGGCCAATTTTCCGAAAAACTGCGGAAGGGGGCCACTTCGGTCGAAATGATGCAGACTTTACTTGGGAAAGTACTGCTGCGGCCGAAAAAATTACAGAAAAAGTCGCGGCAGCATCGGCCTCATAAGCCAGTTTCCTTTACTTTTCTGTTTCCTGATTCGACATTGCCATTTGTCAATCAGACCAATTAATCTACGCTTAGGGCAACGGAAGTTGCCCTTTTTTTATGCCCTTTAAAAAAGACCAAGGCGAGGAATCCAAGGTAGGATTCAATTCTCCCCAAGCTACACCATCGAAAATCATGACTGACGAAGTAATCAATAACTTGATCGAAATCGATGGGGACAACTCCATAGATAGCGAGATCGCTCTCCAACAGATTCTCGAGACGCCTGGCCTATTCCAACATGTCACCCGCAGCGATCACGAGGGCCTGGAGACAGTTGTTGGTTACTTTCGCGTTGATTTCGAACCCAACAGTCAACGGCATATCCTTCACGTCCCATTTTCACCACCTTTCAAAACGCTTCCACAAGTCGACACCAATACGCTTGGGGAACAAGATGCTCGGATTCGCATTACCGACGTACAAAAATTTGGCTTGAGGATGGAAGTTATTCTTCCCCAAATGACGAATTCGAGTCAGCATATGATTATCGAAACGATTGCATCGGAAACAACCGATTCGCAATAATCATCTTCAAATGATGGCTGTCGATTTAATCGCATTGAAACACCACTCAGTTATATTAGAGCTGTTAGGGGGGAATCCCAAAGCAGTGGCGTTACGTCTGTTTGTGATTTCCAACGCTCCAAAAATGGTCATTCGAGTCGAAACACATCATGCAGTTTGAGAACATTGAAAACCCAAACCTGGTTAAACAGCTACAAGATTTTAACCAGTCACATGTGTTACAGTTTTGGAATGAACTGGCACCCACTCAGAGAAAACAGCTAATAAATCAGCTGGAAACCTTCGACTTCCAGTTGATCGACAGCCTCACTCAACTCGCTTCCGCTGAATCACTGTGGGAAAAAATTGCTCAAGCGGCAGAAGTCCCACCAGCGATTACTCTTGCTCAACAGTCCCCAGACGAACCTCACTATCAACACGCCAGAGCAACTGGAACTGAAGCGTTGGCGGCGGGCAAGGTTGGCATGATTCTCGTTGCCGGAGGGCAGGGGACGCGACTTGGATTTGACCACCCCAAAGGAATGTTTCCAATTGGACCTATCAGTAACCGAACTCTTTACCAGATTCACTTTGAGCAAGTTCTCGGACGATCTCGCCAATTCGGAGTCCGAATCCCTCTTTATGTGATGACCAGTCCGCCGACCCATGATGAGACGACACAATTTTTAACTGACCATCAATTTTTTGGAATGGATCCCGCTGACGTAAAGATATTCTGCCAAGGGGTGATGCCTGCGGTCGACAAAGACGGGAAATTACTTCTAGAAACAAAATCAAGCGTTTTTGTCAGCCCCGACGGGCATGGCGGAACCCTCGAGGCGCTCGCGCGAAGTGGATGTCTCCAAGATGCGAAAACAAGAGGAATTGAACATCTCTTTTACGGGCAAGTTGATAACCCCTTAATTCAAACATGCGATCCAGCATTAGTTGGATATCACTTGAATTCCGGATCAGAGATGACCTCACAGGTCGTGAGAAAAACAGACTGGTCTCAAAAAGTTGGAAATGTCGTATCGATCGATGGTAAAGTTCAGATCATTGAGTACAGCGACCTGCCGGAACAATATGCGAAGCAAACAAATCCCGACGGTTCGCTCAAACTTTGGGCAGGAAGCATTGCAGTTCACCTTTTCAAACTTGACTTCCTTGAGCGTTCATTAACTCAAGCAGATTCGCTACCATTCCATCTTGCTAATAAGAAGGTCCCATTCCTCGATGCATCAGGAACACGGGTTGTACCAGATCAACCCAATGCCATTAAGTTTGAGCGATTCATTTTTGACCTCCTTCCACTCGCCGAAAATGCGATCGTCTGCGAAGTCAAAGCGGAAGATGGATTCTGCGCTGTAAAAAATGCTCCTCCAGCCAATTCTGAAACGCCAGAACATGTCAAAAATGCGATCTCCGACCTTCACGGTCGCTGGCTTCAGGCAGTTGGAGTCGAGTTAGCTTCTGGAATAACCGTCGAAATCAATCCTACATTTGCTGCAGATGTCGAGTCATTGAAAGGCAAGATACCAACAGGCACCAAAATCGTCGAAAGCACCTATTTCAAGTAGTTGATTGGAACGAAATCGTCACAGGCACCATCCACACGATCCTTCAAAATATAAATTAAAAAATCTAGTAGGAATGCAATGTTGCACGCAATGATAATGGCCGGTGGCTCGGGTACGCGTTTTTGGCCCGCCAGTCGAAAATTGAATCCCAAACAACTTCTCAATTTAACTGGGCAGCGATCCATGATTCAATCCACGGCTGACAGGTTAAGCGGCCTTTGCCCGTTGGAAAACCTATTGATCGTCACCAATCAATCTCTCGTTGAGCCAATTGCAAAACAACTGCCAGAGGTGCCACGTGAGTCAATTATTGGCGAACCCGCCAAACGGGACACCGCTCCCTGCGTCGGACTCGCCGCCGCCTTAATTGCCGCTCGCGATCCCGAAGCTACGATGGTCGTTATGCCCGCTGACCATGTCATTGGCCCTGACGATGTATTTCAGGACGCGTTAAACCATGCCGCCGAATTGGTAGAAGAGGACCCTTCACGTATCGTCACCTTTGGTATTAAGCCAAGTTATCCAGCCGAAGCTTTTGGCTATATTGAACGGGACGGTGAAGCACTCGCACAAAAACGGCTACCAAGTTTCTCAGTCAATCGTTTTCGAGAAAAGCCAGATCTCGAAACAGCGAAAAAGTTCTTGGAGGCGGGATCCTTTTATTGGAATTCAGGAATTTTTGTTTGGAAGGTAAAAACCATCCTCACTGCATTGCAGGAATTTCAACCGGCAATGTCAGCTCACATCGATACGATCGCCAGTACGATTGATACACCCCAATTTGCCGATACCTTGCAAAGAGAGTTCACTGCCATCGAGGGTACGTCGATTGACTATGCCGTAATGGAAAAACATGAAAACGTCATGGTCGTTGAAGCCCCTTTTCAATGGGATGATCTGGGGAACTGGTCTGCCATCCCAAGACTCCAAGGGGTGGACGAATCGGGAAACACGATCGACGGTGACCACATAGGCATCGACACTGAAAACTCACTCGTCCGCACCGAGAACGGGCACCTAATTGTCACGATTGGAATGAAAGACTGCATTGTCGTCCATACTCCCACAGCCACCTTGGTTGCCGACAAAAACCAGGAACAGGCTATCAAACAAGTCGTTGCTGAACTTGAAAATCGCGGACTGGATCAATATCTATAGAGCTACACCTTACTTCCGGGGTATTATGTGAAAACCATTTTTTCCACCATCACACTCGCTCTCCTAGGCGCCTGTGTACTGCCAACGTTAGCGTTTGCTCAAGCCGATCCACTCAAAACCAACGATGATTCGGCTACACAAGAATCGCCCCTGCGGCAGAACTGGGAACTCAAGACGCTTGGTGGAATGCAGTTTTGGACGGATGTTAAACATCTTAGCGGTTGGCGAATCCAGCAAAACTCAGAAACGGGGCATTTTCGACTAATCGACCCGTCTGCAGTCCGATTCGCTTTTGGAAGCTGCCAACAATGTGAGGCAGCATTCTCGGAAATTGCCACGAAAAAGAAAATTCGCCCGTTAAAAGGAAAGGTGGTAATTCTACTTCACGGACTCATGAGAACGAGCGCATCAATGGCACCGCTCGGAGAGTTTCTGAAAACAAAGGGCAAATTTGAAATCGTGAATTTTCAGTATGCAAGTACGCGAAAACAAGTCCAAGACCACGCCAGTGCTTTGGAACAAGTAATCGACAGCCTTGGTAGTGATGTGACCGAAATAAATTTCGTTGGCCACTCGCTTGGGAACATTGTCGTCCGTCGTTACCTTGGCAACCAAGCCGCAGCCAAGAAGCCAATTGACCCACGAATCAAACGCATGGTTATGCTCGGACCGCCTAATCAAGGCTCTCGCATGGCCCGCTTACTACGCTCCAGTTTTTCGTTTAAGGTCATCGCTGGAGTAAGCGGAGCTGAACTCTCCAACTCCTGGCAACAGTTAGAACCAACTCTGGCCACTCCAGAATTCCAGTTTGGTATCATAGCCGGCGGACAGGTAGGTCAAAACAAATTGAATAATCTACTGTTAACTGGAAAAGATGACTTTACAGTGAGCGTCGAAGAAACAAAATTAAGCGGCGCATACGATTTCCAAATTAGACCGCTAATCCACACCACAATGATGAAAGATAAAGAGGTCCTTCAAGATACGCTCTGTTTTTTCGAAAATGGATATTTCAAGTCAGAGTCAGCACGCCGACCTTTGACAAGTCTCAAGTAACTTACAAGGTCTTGGTTAACAATGATTCCTCCCACCACACCCCAGGGCAAAGAAGAGCCTCATTCGCGGCGAGCACTCCCCACGCAAGGCCGATTGCTTGGCATTGACTACGGAACCGTCAGAGTCGGGATTGCTATCAGCGACCCGTCTCAGACCATTGCCAGTCCACTTGAGACCTATAATCGCCGAAACACCAAACTTGATGCGAATTACTTTATCGATCTAGTAAAGCTTGAAAAGATTGTCGGCTTAGTCGTTGGACTTCCGGTTCACATGTCCGGCGACGAAAGTGAAAAATCTCGCGAAGCAGTTAAGTTTGGAAAATGGCTTCAACAATTGACAGAACGACCGGTGATCTGGGTCGACGAGCGGTACACCACCTCGATGGCAAGAGAAATGCTCAGCCATTCGCCGCTCTCAGGAAAAAAAAGAAAAGCGCAGCTAGACAAACTGGCTGCTCAAATTTTGCTGGCTACCTATCTCGAGTCGGGTGCAGAAGCCAATATAGAAGACTTGAACCAGGGCTGAAACGTCCGCCGGTGATGCGGAAACCGAACGAGCATAAACCGTGGAATCAAGGGAAGGCGTTTGATTCGTTTTTATTTTTCAAAAAAATAACGGAGCAAGCTGAACAAGAGGAAACCAATCCAAATCAACCAACCATAGCCATTTTTCTCGCCAGAATGGGCAACCATTTCCACGCTATTTTCGGTTTTCATACCGATGGAAGTAACGAAAGCGACCGCATCACCTTCCTCCCAACCGCTATCGACCAACTGTCCAATAATTTGGCCCGGATCCACCCCTTCATCCAAATTCTCAGAGATCATCTCGGCCAGTTCCCCGATCTCATCTTCATCTTGCCCCGGAGGCAGTACGTACTCCGACATGACTCAATCCCGTTATCTCAAATTATCATCGGTAAAATACTGATTCTCTCAATCACATCTCAATAACCCAGCACTGGTGACAACCAACGTTCAATTTCTTCGATCGGCTGCCCCTTTAACTTAGCATAATGCTCCGCTTGATCCTTGGTAATTTTGTTGATCGAAAAGTAACGCGATTCTGGATGAGCAAAATACAGACCACTCACTGCAGCACCGGGCCACATTGCGTATGACTCAGTCAACTTAATTCCTGTAATTGGCTCGACATCCATCAAGTCCCAAAGTGTTTGTTTTTCCGTATGATCAGGGCAAGCGGGATACCCTGCGGCGGGCCGGATTCCGCGATACTTCTCTTTGATTAATTGCTCCTCGGAAAGATTCTCTTCCGCACCAAATCCCCAATCCACTCTCGCCCGATAATGCAACATTTCGGCGAACGCTTCCGCCAATCGATCGGCCAACGCAGCTACCATGATGGCGTTGTAATCATCGAGATCCTCACGGTATTGCTGTGCCAGTTCATCACAACCATGGCCTGTGGTAACCGCAAAACCACCAACATAGTCTACGCGGCCACTCTCAATCGGTGCGACATAATCAGCAAGAGAACGAAAACAGTCGATCCCTTTGCGTTGCCATTGCTGCCGCAACATCGGAAATCTAGCAATTTCCTTTTCACGCGACTCATTCTCATAAAGAACAACCGTATCTCCATCGCTATTAGCGGGCCAAAATCCATAGAGTCCACGCGCTGACAGTAAACTTTCATCGATAATTTTCTTCAGCATCACCTGAGCGTCTCCAAACAATCGAGTCGCTTCTTCTCCAACAATTTCATCGTCGAGTATCTTGGGATATTTTCCATGCAACTCCCACGACATGAAAAAGGGAGTCCAATCAATGAACTTCACTATTTCCTCGAGTTTTATTTCCTCGTGCCCATTTGGAGCATCGACGAAACTCTGGCCTTTTGTAGCCGTCCCCAAAGACCGTGTTCCGGTGAACGCAGGCTTTGCCAGATCCGCCGTATCCCACTCCGTTTGAAATCGCTTTGCATACGCTTCTTCGTAGGGAACTAAGGTCATTTGACGTTCTTCGTATCCGGCAACCAGCTTCGACTGCAATGTAGAATTTTCCTCCATGAATTGAGGCTTCAAATCTTTATTGATCAGCCGATCCACCACTCCAACGCTTCGGGAAGCATCCAGCACATGAATAACGCCCGGTTCGTATTCCGGAGCAATTCTAACGGCGGTGTGCTTGTCACTGGTCGTCGCTCCTCCAATCAACAGCGGGATCGTCATATTCAGCCGCGTCATCTCTTTTGCGACGTAAACCATTTCATCAAGACTCGGAGTGATCAAGCCAGACAGCCCTATCAAGTCCACGTCGTGCTGAACGGCAGCCTCGAGAATTTTTTCGCAAGACACCATCACACCAAGGTCAACTACCTCGTAGTTATTACATCCGAGAACAACGCCGACGATATTTTTTCCAATATCGTGAACGTCCCCTTTAACCGTTGCCAACAAAATTTTTCCACGATAACTCTGGCTCTCAAGGCCCGACGCAATCTTTTCCTCCTCCATGTAAGGCAGCAAATGAGCGACCGCTTTTTTCATAACGCGGGCCGACTTGACCACTTGAGGAAGGAACATCTTTCCACTGCCGAACAGATCCCCGACAGTCGACATCCCATCCATCATGGGCCCCTCGATAATGCTCAGACAACGGTCGTAGGCCAACCTTGCTTCCTCAGTATCCTCAACAATGAACTTATCAATTCCTTTGACTAAAGCGTGTGACAGACGCTCTTCTACTGACAAACCCCGCCATTCCAAATTCTCGGTTTTTGACTTTTTCCCTTTTTGATCTTTTACTGTTTCAGAAAACTCAAGCAATCGATCCGTTGCATCGGACCGACGATTTAGCAACACGTCCTCTACACGTTCTAGTAAATCTTTTGGAATTTCTTCGTAAATCTCTAATTGGCCGGCATTTACGATCCCCATGTCCAATCCTGCTTCAATGGCATGAAACAGAAACGCAGAATTGATCGCTTCCCGAACGACACCGTTTCCGCGAAAACTAAAACTAACATTCGAAACACCACCTGATATCTTTGCGCGTGGGCACTCTACTTTGATTCTTCGGGTTGCATCGAAAAAGTTAACGGCATAGTTATCGTGCTCTTCCATCCCGGTCGCGATTGTCAAGATATTTGGGTCAAAAATGATATCTTCCGGTGGAAAATCCAATTCTTGCGTCAACAAATCATAAGCGCGTTTACAAATTCGAACCTTGTCGTCCGTCTCCACAGCCTGACCCTGCTCGTCAAACGCCATCACCACCGCCGCTGCACCGTAGCGCCGAACCAATTTAGCTCGCTCAAGAAATTCAGCTTCACCCTCTTTCAAGCTAATCGAGTTAACGATCGCTTTCCCCTGAACTGCACGCAGGCCAGCCTCGATGACCGACCACTTGGAGCTATCGATCATGACAGGAACCGCGCTGATGTCCGACTCGCCGGCAATGAGCCTGAGAAAGGTCGTCATAGCCTGTTCGCCATCAAGCAAGGCGTCGTCCATATTGATATCGATCACCGCTGCACCGCCCTCGACCTGGTCCCGCGCGACTTCAATAGCCTCTTCGAACTTTTCGTCCCGAATTAATCTTGCGAATTTTCGTGAACCGGTAACGTTGGTTCTTTCTCCGACCATTAAGAAATTTGCATCGTCTCGCAAGTTCAAGGGCCTTGAGCCCGACAGTCGGGTCAACGGCTCGATTTGATTCGGGCGGTGAGGCTGGCAGCCACGAACAGCTTGACTAATTGCGGCAATGTGGGCCGGAGTCGTACCACAACACCCTCCAACAATGTTCAGCCAACCACTCTCGGCCCATTCCTTAATCGTTTCCGCCATTTGATCTGGGCCGAGGTCAAACTCTCCCATTTCATTAGGAGTTCCGGCGTTGGGATGGCAACTGATGAAACGGTTCGAAACTTTAGAAAGTTCTTCGATGTGCGATCTCATAATGTCCGGACCGAGCGCACAGTTCATTCCAACACTAACCATTGGGAAATGCGAAATAGAATTCCAAAACGCTTCAACCAACTGTCCCGAAACAAACGTCGCCCCGGATTCAGCAAAGGTCCCTGAAACCATTACCGGAATTACATTCCCCGACTCTTCGAAATATCTGGAGATTGCAAATAAGCAGGCCTTCAAATTCAAAGTGTCGATTACCGTTTCCGGAAATAAGATATCTACTCCGGCCTCTACCAGTGCCTGTACCTGAATAAAATATGACGCCTCCATTTCCTCGAAAGACGTATTTCGATAGGCGGGATCCTCAACCTTAGTACTGATTGCCGTCTGTTTGGAAGTTGGTCCGATCGAACCGGCGACGAAACGCGGTTGGTCAGGTGTCTTCGCTGTATATTCATCCGCTGCCCGTCTGGCGTTCGCTACTCCGGCAAAATTAATTTCCCGAACAATCTCTTCCGGAAAATCAAAATCACTCAATCCAACCAAACTCGCTTGAAACGTGTTGGTTTCAATAATGTCTGCGCCGGCCTCCAAATACTGACGATGCAAATCGGTAATCTTCTCTGGGTGAGTTAGCCCGAAAACATCCGTGCAATTTTTGAGATCGTGCGGCCATTCTTGAAATCGCTCGCCACGGACTTCAGCCTCGGTCAAGCCGAGGCCAAAAATCATCGATCCCATCGCTCCATCAAGCACCAAAATCTCTTTTTCAAGCCGATTAAGAAATAAATCAGTTTTACTTTTTTGGTTAACAACAGACACTTTTGGTTGTTCCCTTCGTCGCAAAATCCATTGCGATGTTAATTCAGGTCAGGTAGGCAAAAAGGCAGCATATGACAGCACTTATTTTAGTTCAGAAACGATTTCTCCGAAACCGAAGGCTCAAGACAATCTCAGGGTAGGCCGATGAGTAAGAAGTGCACCAATCTGCCAACTCGCCACCAGGTCTTGTGATGAATCCAACGATTATTGTTCAGCAAAACTACGACTTCTCCGATCTCGTTTTACCCGTAAATCAACGGTCCGCTCAACCGCCTTCGGCAAACTCAAAAGCCGCCGTGATCCGCCCCGTCGCAATGCAAAACGTGCACCCCAACGATCAGACTCTTGGCAATCCGCAAGACAGACAGACCAGTCACACCACTTCTCTTTCAGAAAACAGTCAATTGGGCAGCCAGACTCCACTGTCACCCCAATCAATTCCAGTTGAAATCCGTCCAGTTTCCGAGCAACAATTCAATACACCTTCTGAACCATCTGCAACAGATTCTGAAGCTCAATACCACACCAGCGTAAATACGCATGCCCTGCCTGACGAACAACGCTTAGACCTACTGGCCACCCTTAGCCCTAATGAAACACGTGCATTGGATATGCCGGAATTTGCTTCGACGCAGGCTCACAGTCCACGTGTCATTCCTAACTTTGAAGAACTAACCAAAGGCATTGGGGCAACACCTCGTGTTGCGCTATCACCGAACGGGCAACCTTACCGCACATCGATCGGAGCTGACCGCGTTGATCAACTGCTGGCTCAAAACGAAAGAGAAAAATCAGCAATCGAAATTGACAAGCATTTCCAAGCGACGGTCAAAGCGAGGATTGATGCCGAGGAGCTATCACGCAATTCAGAGCGGCCAACAATTAAAAACACGAACGAAACTCGTTCAGATCATGCTGACATCGAACGACTCGCCCAAACGAGCAGTCATTCTCGAGAAGCAATTCAAGCGGAAGCCGAAAAAGTTACTCGGGAGTTTCTTCATGGCAGCGATCATGAAATCCCAAGCAGTGTTGCAGCCTGGGACGTTGAGGATTTTCGTTGGCCGGAAACAACCAACCAGATGATTGATTCAGGTGGGCCGTCTCTGGACTACCTTCACCAAAGCCTCCTTGCTCTTATGCACCCAGAACAGGCAAGAATCCTCATTGGTGGTGTTGGACGAGGCGAAGGCACCACATCAATTGCAATAAGCTTAGCCCGCTGGGTTGCAGGTTTAGGAAAGAAGGTTCTCCTGGTTGACGGCGATCTCTCAAGTGCAGACATGAGTCGCCAAGCGGGGATGGCAAAGAACATTTCATGGATGAATTCAATTAGCTACACAATCCCCAACGCTGAACTAACAGTACGATCTCAAAAATCAAACCTGTGCTTGTTACCATTAAACTCAATGGATTCGAGAAGCCAGTGGCCAAGATTCATTTACGACGAATTGGGAAAGATAATCGATCAGGCTCAGCACGATTTTGATCTGGTCATTACGGATGTTGGGCCAGTTGAGCAAATAATGGCTGAATTAAGCAGACCTAGCTGCATCGCTGATGCTACCGTACTGGTTCACGATGGAGTACAATCAGGCCCACTAAAAACAGCCCAGAAACGAATGAAGATGTTCGGGTTCAGCAACCTGGTCATTGCTCAAAACCGGGCAACATTACCAACGCAAAACGCCGCCTAAACCCAAGGGAATGCGGGCCGCGTGCTGACTTGAGAGTTAAGTGAAGTTAACCCGCCCACCGTGGATCACCATTGCCGCCTTCGCGTTCATTGTAGCTGCTGGAGGTTGGTTGCGTTTTCAGGTTGCCAGTCATGATTTGTTGTGGCTGGATGAACTGCACACTGGATGGGTTGTCGACGCCTCCGGATTCAGTGACATCACGTCGCGTGCATCAGATGGCAACCAAACTCCATTTTTTTTCTGGATCACTTACCTGTTGATCCAACTACCAATCCAGCCCGAACTGGCGCTTCGTCTCGGGTCCCTTTTGGCCGGGATTGCCCTAAACGTGATCGCCCCGATCTGGGTGTGGCGTTGGTTTGGCAGTCGCCTCGGTGCTTTACTAACTGCTGCGCTGATCGCGTCTAACTTGGATTTCATTTACTACAGTACCGAAGCTCGCCCTTACGCGTTAATCCAGCTTCTGGGCTTGTTGCAGTTCGGTCTTTTCTTCCGCCTGTTGTGGCCAGCTTTCTCAAAATCGTCTGCCGATGAATCCGCAAATCTTCCATCAAACATTAAGCCTCAAATTTTATTCGCACTTCTTTCTTTAGTCATGCTGTACACCCACCTAACCTCGGCTTGGCTGTTGGTAACAGAAGCATTGGCTTTGGCAGTCTGCCTATTCCAAACGCCACGACTCATGCGGCGCATTCAACTCTGGCTCCCCGCAATCATGATAATCTGCGGGGGATTTCTACCTTTTGCTTTGGTTACTCACAGCATTTACTCCAGACGTAACAATTGGGAATTAGTCTCATCGATTCCCAATCTCATTACAAACAACCTTCCTGAACTCTTGATTGTCATTCTTGCGCCCGCGCTTCTATTAATATGTCATGCAATTTTCATAAAACAGCAACCACAATTCGGCGCACGAAAACGAAAGCAACTCGGCCTGATTCTGCTGTGGGCACTCATCCCATTTATTTGCGTCGTCGGGCTCACCCTTACGGATGTCGCACCGTTAGCGCTACGTCGGTACACATTAATTGGCGCTGCCGCGATCCCGATCTTTGCTGGGTGCTGTACAGCATACTTCCCCTCGATTTGGCAACGAATCCTTCTCGCAACTCTGTTGTTCTCTAGCTTAATTTTCACTGGCTACTCCCTTAGCCCCATTGTGATGAACCCGTTTAACCAGAGTGGTTCATTACCGCATTTTCGCTCGGAGAATTGGCAAACTGTCATCGAAAAAATTAACTCTGAATCGGGAAATCAGGAGTCCCCCGTTTTTTTATTCGCCAATATTATTGAAGATGCAGAAGCAATGGAGTCCGACGATCTGCGCTTCCAGAACTACTTATTGTTCCCTCTCTCTTGGCCCTATTCGCTTAAACGCACCTACCCGACCGTCTCAGCCGGGCCAACGTTAACAGCTCCCCATTTTCGGCCATCTCAAATCCGAAAAACGCTCGAAAACGAAGGCTGTTGGGTCATTGTTCGCGGAAATAAAGACCTTGCAGAACGAATTGGTTTTGAACTTGAAATGAGAGTTAACAACAAAATGGCAGAAAATCCGGCAACCTCCCCGCCCCCCATTCAAACCCAATTCTACGAAACGGCAGACAGTCCCGTTTATTTAATTTCGCTGACCTGGTGACAGGTAACGCGGGCAGGGGAGAAAGGCCGAAGGTCAACCGTCAATTCTTTGCCTTCCGCCAGATCAGCCAGAGTGACTGCAGTACCAGTCGACAAATGCAACCCTCCTTTGAAATGCCCGGTCGCGACAAAGGCGGTCCCAGAATGACCAAGCTCACCTAAATAGGGAAAGCCGTCATAGGTCGCTGGGCGAAGCCCGGCCCAAGATCGCACGAAAGTAGCATCCCCTAAAATTCCCCCCAGACTTTCAGCCCAATTTCTTAACTCTTCCACTTCCGAGGCGGTGGTTCGACAGTCAAACCCTACTTCTTCAATGGTAGCCCCGGCGAGTACGTGCCCGTCCACCCGAGGAACGAGATAGCGAGTGCCGTCATTGACAACAGGTAAGTCAAGCCCCGACGTTAATTCATCGACCTTATATAACGCAATCTGTCCTCGCACCGGCTGCATCGGCAGTGCGACTCCGAGCGGTTGAACCAGTTTCTCCGTCCAAGGGCCTGCCGTGAAAAAATACTGGTCACCAACATACTTATCGTCTCCAACGCTGATTCCTACCACGCTTCCATCTTCAACCTGCACCTGACACTTTCCAGCATGCTCATGCAACATCACACCCAAGCTTTGACAAGCACTTATTAACGCGGCGATATGGGCTGGGTTTGAAAATTGCGATTCACTAGGAACCCAAAGAGCTTTAGTAATGGCTGGCTCAATCTCGTCAACCAATGCATTTTCACCGGAATTTAGAAATGCTAATCGCTCCTCCGCTTCTTGAGAATTTAACTCCTCCACGGGAATACCACGACTTTCCCACTCAAATTGCATTCCAATCAGCGCCGCCACTTCACCGGCGCTCCTCGCAATATAAAGCCCACCGCACTTCCGAAAACCATTATCAATTCCAGTCAAATCCCTAAGCTCTTCTGCCCAATGTTCATGAAGCTCGCTACTGATGGCTTCCAGAAATTCCATTGGGTGAATAGCGGTTGTCCGACAGGTCGGCGGGAGAATCCCGGCGCCAGCCCAGGATGCTTTTTCACCAAATCCTTCTTGCTCAAGTAACACAACGGCATGCTTACGTTTTGCCAATTCATACGCAAGCGAAAGCCCGATAATGCCTCCACCAACAATGACGGTTTGCTTAGTTTTTGGATTTTCCATTTCTTTTTATCCACTTCTACCGAGTGCGAATCGAATCTCCTCAAGTAAATTCGCTTCCGGATCATCCAACAATAATGCTCTCCCTTGTAAATCTCTGGTCATCTTTTGTTCGAGTGCCAATAAGCTTTCGAGTTCATCGACATCTTCATGGGGATCCAACAAAGTAAATTCTATTCTCTGTCGATCCAGTTGTTCGACCGTGGATTCCAATACGGTGGGTGTACTCCATTCTATACCGCGAAAGATATCAAAACACATTTCGCGCATTCCCAATAGGTAATATCCACCGTCCACACTTGGGCCAATCACCACCGGTGCCTGGTCTAGATTCGCAAAAGCCTGTTCAACGGTTGCGGATTTGATTTGCGGGCAATCCGCACCAATAATGACAACCTTGCGAATTGGGTGTTCTGAAGATCGAACGGATTCGAATTGATCGAAAAAAAACGAGTGCATTCTTGTTCCAAGACAGCCCGTTGATTGTGGGTAAAGCTCCCACGAATCAGGAATAATTGCTTGAAAACTAGATTCCCGCTCTGGTGGGGAATAAACAAGACAACGATCCGTCCCAACCGACCGCAATTTCTTGATCAAATAATTCAGGAATACATAATACAAGTCACACGCTTTTTCATCCCCAATCCCGGCGGCAAGTCTTGTTTTAACCCTTCCAGGCTGCCAAAATTTGGCAAACAGTCCCAATTGATTTTGTGCTTTTACCGACATACTGGGTTACCGTGAGAAAGCCGAATTTTTGTTATAATCGAACCAACCGGTTCTTGACCCATTTTACAGACAACATGATTCAGGACTCCTGTTTATGAAAATCCTTATTCTTCTAATTGAGTAGTAGGATAAGGGTATCAATTACCCCAGAATCAACCAACCGGACAGGATTGTTTTCGGTTGCCATTAAAGGAATACACTAAGGCACTTCATTCATGTCGGAACCCAGCGCGAAAAGCTTCCTAAAACTGCTAGAGCGCAGCGGCATTGTCGCTGAAGAGCGACTCAAATCCTCTTTGGCTAAATTATCCACCAAGGCAGACGGCAAAACAATCAATCTAAAAGATTTGGCTGGTCACCTTTTAGATTCTGGCTTGATTACTCAGTGGCACATCGACAAGCTTTTGGCAGGCAAGTACAAGGGCTTTTTCTTGGGTAAATACAAGTTGCTCGGCCACCTCGGTTCCGGAGGAATGAGCAGTGTCTATTTAGCGCAACATAAAATTTCCGAACAATTGCGCGCGATCAAAGTTCTGCCGCGAAAAAAAGTTGCCGACAAAAGCTACCTCGACCGGTTTTATCTTGAGGCCCGCGTCGCCGCCAGCTTAAACCACCCCAACGTCATTCGTATCTACGACATTTGCAATGAGGGCGATACGCACTACATGGTAATGGAGTACGTCGATGGAACCGACCTCTATGAATTGGGGAAAAAGAACGGCCCCTTCGACTTTAACTCCGCCGCAAAATACACCGCCCAGGCTGCAGAGGGACTGATTCATGCTCACCAACAAGATCTTGTTCATCGCGACATAAAACCGGCGAACCTTTTTAAGACCGATCAGGGAGTAGTCAAAATCCTTGATCTCGGCCTTGCCCTAGTCAACGAAAACGATTCTCAATCGCTGACCGTTCTTCACAATGAAAAAGTGATGGGAACCGCAGACTATCTGTCACCAGAACAAGCAGTCAACAGTCATGATGTTGATTCGAGAGCCGACATTTACAGTTTGGGATGTACGCTCTATTTTTTCTTAACCGGCCACCCTCCATTTCCCAAAGGCAGTTTAGCTCAACGGATTGCGATGCATCAGTCGCTCACTCCCAAGAGTATTTACGAAAGTCGTCCCGAGTGTCCAGAATCACTCGTTAAAATTTGTGAAAAAATGATGGCGAAGGATGCCGTTGACCGGTATCAAACATGCAATGAGGTGAAAGCCGAGTTAATGGCACTGGTGGAGTCAGGTGAACTTGAGAATATCGCAACGTTCGCCCCCGAAGACACGTTAATTCAAAAAACTCCCTCGACCACAACGTCAACAGATAACGAGGCTACTACACTCGCTGTGTTGGATGCGGTCGAACCAATCGAAGACAGTGTTGTCGAACACGCTTTCCAAGAACCAACGGCTGCTTTTAATTCTGTTAATGATGCGAGCGACTCGCAAAAAAAACAAAAAACTACGCCACCAGCACCCCGAAAAAGAAGAAGACCACCCCCTAAGTGGTTAGTCCCCGTAGCCATTGCAGCAATGTTTCTTATTCTTATTGCCGTGCTAACATTAGTAAGCTTCCTCGCCTAGATACTTCCTTAAAATTCATCCACCCAATATTTCATCCGCCAAACGACAGACCAACACATTATTCGAGACAAGCAAATCATGAGACTTAGCCACAATACAACCAAAGCGACTTTGATTTTCCAACTGACTTTTGCTCTGTTGGCGCTGGTTTTCACGACTAACTCGTTCGGCCAGGCTCCGACTCCCAAGCAAAAACAGGCCGTCAAGCAAATCAAAACCAATATAGATCGAGCTGGAAAGCAATTTAAAGCGAATAAGTTTGATGCCAGTGGAAAGTATATCAACCAAGCAATTGCACAAATGGCTGCCGTTTCGGCAAAAGCTTCTCCGGAAGTTCTTGAGTTACTTGAACCCGAATTCAAGAGACTCGAAAAAGCGCATAAATTATTGAGTGACGCTGGGCAAAAGCTATCTCCCATGCAACCCTTACCGCAACCGAGCACTGGTGATGCCGCCGCCGTGAGTTTTGTAAAATCGATCGCGCCCATCATTGTTGCTAAATGCGGAAATTGCCATGTGAATCAAAATCGTGGCGACTTTAGTGCCGCGACATTCGCCGCGCTTGACGCCAGTACAACGCTCGCCTACGGACTACCGAACGATGCTCGTTTGATCCAGGTCATCGAGAGCGGGGAAATGCCTAAAGGTGGAGCGAAAGTAACCCCCGAAGAATTAAAATTGCTGCGAGACTGGATGAAACAAGGCGCAAAATTCGACGGCGATGACACTAAAAAAAGCCTTAACGAATTTGTAAATACACCGCCGCCCGCCCAGCCAAGAAGAAATACAACCGTCAATCTGCCCACCGGCAAAGAAACAGTATCGTTTGGATTACATGTCGCCCCAATCTTACTTGAGAACTGCGCACGATGTCACATCACCGACCGTCC
>JAPOIJ010000267.1 GCA_029979005.1 Planctomycetota bacterium
TACGAAAATACTACCAATAAAAATTGGAATCACGAAAACCACAGCTCCCCAAGACTCGCTCGTATCATCTGTCATTTGATTTCCCGCTTGAAAGACGGCACACATTGGATAAGCTCGATTTTACAAGGTGACATTGGGGATCGCAAAAACAAAGCGAAAAGAATCAATCCATCAGTTCTATCATATGCTCGTAAGTCCCATCGTCATTTCGAGTCGTTATTACTTGGCCTCTCGCTCCCATAAAGGTACCTGTACCGCCAATCACGGCTCTGTATTGGGGTTCGTTTTTCTTCATCTCACTGTTGTCACTGTGTGGATAAACTGACCGGCCACCAACAACGATGGTATTGGCTTCACCGAAATCAAATACCAATTGGACAATCCGATCCTGGAATACTTCATGATCTTTTTGAGGAATGTCAACGGTCATAATAAAGCCGCTGAGTTTTCCTGCCATGCCGTTGTCGCTCGTGATCGCTGCATCAAACGCCAACAGGTCTCCATGAGAAGCACCTTCCTTATCAAGGTCGATGTGTGTGAGGTCTGGAAGCTCTTGGTGAACCTCCAGCACCTGCATTGGAAGCGCCGTCCCAACATATGCACGGGTGGAAACCGGACCCGTCAGCGCTTCTTCAATGCCTAAAAATTCATCTTCTTTGCATGAGGTGCACAGAAGAATCAGCGGTAACAAAACAATGAGATTTTTCATGATCCGGAATAACTTCTCTACTTAAGGAGTTTCTGTTTAGCTTAGCGCAGTATCGTACCACGGCACGAAGCAATCGTTAACTCGACAGCAGAGGTTTACGCTAAAATCTGTTTTATTACTTTCATTGGCTCGACACCCGTCAGACGTTGATCAAGCCCTTGGTATCGAAGCGTGAATCGCTCGTGGTCAATTCCGAGACAGTGCAACACGGTTGCGTTAATTTCGTTGATATGAACCGGATCTGAAATTGGGTTGTAGGAGTACTCATCCGTCTCGCCCAATTCGACTCCCCCTTTAATACCTCCACCGGCCATCCACATACAGAAGTTTCGTGGATGATGGTCACGGCCATACCTCTCGCGAGCGAGCGCTCCTTGCGAGTAAACCGTACGGCCAAATTCACCGCCCCAGATCACCAACGTATCTTTGAGCATTCCACGTTGTTTTAGATCGGTAATCAAAGCGGCACAGGCTTGATCCGTATCCATGCATTGATTACCTAGTTCAACGGGAAGATTACCATGTGAATCCCAACCACGGTGCATGATCTGAACCATGCGGACGCCACGTTCCACCAAGCGCCTCGCCAATAAAGCACTTTGAGTAAACGATCCGGGCTTATCAACGTTCGCGCCGTACAGTTCTTTGGTCGCCTGTGTTTCCTGACTCAAATCCGTCAACTCGGGAACGCTGGTTTGCATTCGATACGCCATCTCATATTGAGCAATCCGAGTTTGAATATCAGGGTCACCAAACTTTGAAAACCCTTTGGCATTCAGCTTACCAAGTGCATCCAACATCGCGCGACGATCACTTCGATCGACCCCCGGCGGGTTATCTAAATAGAGCACCGGTTCTGCCCCGGCGCGAAGTACCACACCACTGTGCTTGCCTGGCAAAAACCCAGGCCCCCACATTCGTGTGTAAAGTGCCTGAGCGTTGGAGCCGGCGGGAAAATTGGGAACCAAGGAGACAAAAGCTGGAAGGTTATTCGTCTCGGCCCCCAATCCATAGGACACCCACGACCCCATACTCGGCTTACCCGGCACCTCACTTCCGGTCATCACAAATGTACAAGCCGGATCATGGTTAATCGCATTGGTATGAACGGTTTTAATAACGGCAATGTCATCCACAATTTTTGCGGTGTGCGGCAGGAGCGAGCTCACCCACCGGCCACATTCTCCGTGTTGCTTGAACTCGTACTTTGAAGGAGCCACCGGAAACTTAGCCTGACCGCTGGTCATCGTCGTGATGCGATCACCCAGAAAATCTTTGGGCAAATCCTTTTCGAACTCTTTCACTAAATTTGGCTTATAGTCCCAGGTATCAAGCTGAGAAGGGCCGCCATTCATATGCAAGTAAATGACTGACTTCGCCTTCGCGGGAAAATGTGGCAGACCGGGAAGCGGCGGATGGACGCGTTCTTCCTCTTCTACTCCCATCGCCTGGGCGGCCAATGGTGGACCCATTAGGGAAGCCATGGCGATTCCGCCCATACGCAATCCAACATTGCCAAAAAATTGACGACGTGTTTGCAGCAGTTGATGTTCAAAAAGCGGGTTTTTATTATTCATCAGTTTTCTCAATTGCGAACAATCGCCTCATCGAGGTTAAGAATCAAATTAGCAACCAAGGTCCAAGCAGCAAGTTCTACTTCGTCCACATCCGCAGGTGGTTTTGATTCACCGACCTGAATTGTCTTTTTTGCTTCCTCGGGTGCATCTTTGTATTTCGTCCGTTGACGATTAAAGAAATCTAATACGATCGCGGATTCTTCCGGACTTGGACGACGTGCTAACACAGTACGATAGGCAAATTCAACTCTTGAGTCCGGGGTTTCTGCTGCCGCCATGATCCGACTGGCAAATGCTCGAGCGGCTTCGAAGTGCTGAACATCGTTCAGCAACTGAAGCGCCTGCAATGGTGTGTTGGTTCGATCACGCCGGATGCAAGATTGCTCACGGGCGGGTGCATCAAAGTTCTCAAGCATGGGATGAGGAGCAGTTCGCTTAAAGAACGTGTACAAGGTGCGCCGGTAAAGGTCATCTCCATTACCTCGTTTATAAAAACGCGTATTGGAGCCGCCAAATCCGATTGGTTCCCAAATATTGGGGGGTTGATAAGGGTTAACGCCCTTGCCTCCAATATCATGCACCATTAAACCGCTTACAAATAATGTCTGATCTCGCAGTTGCTCAGCATCGAGCCGGAAACGAGGCCCGCGTGCAAGTTGCTCATTTTCCGGGTCGGCAAAATATCGGGATGACGGAGCGATACTCTGTTGACGAAATGTTTGGCTGTTTACCATCAGGCGCATGAGTTCTTTAACATCCCAGCCAGATTCCTGAAACGTTACCGCCAACCAATCCAACAATTCAGGGTGCGTTGGCAGGGTCCCCTGAGTCCCGAAGTCGTGACTGGTTTTTACCAATCCAATTCCAAACACTTGTTGCCAAAAACGATTAACGGCAACTCTTGAAGTTAAAGGATTTTCCGGAGCAACGATCCAGCGAGCTAAATCCAATCGATTGGCTCGTTCACCCGCCTGTTTCAAAGCGGGAAGAATCGCTGGAGTCCCCGGCATGACGGGTTCGCCCGGGGAATCATATTCACCCCGAATCATTACAAAACTATCGCGCGGTTTTGGCAGATCTTTGAATACAAACGTTGAGGGAACGGAATTGTCATAATCAGTGCGTTGTTTTTTTACCGCCGCCAATTCCGCCTTCATTGCCGTGAACGGCTCACTGGTTGTCGAACACACATTTGCGACATAAAAATCCCGGATGCGTTTCAACTCTTCTGGCTTGCGTTCTTTATCGGGCCCTTCTTTAAGCCACTGATTTATATCTGCCGGAGCTCCCGGAGTGTTCTTACCTGTTTGAGCTTTTCGCCAGGCGGTCAGGGATAGGGTCGGATCGGTAACGGGATCCAATCGCCCCACGACTCCCATCTTGTCGAAATAGGCTGTGCCGCCATGAACCGTAAACGCAAAACCATTGACTTTACTTGCAGCGGTTAAACCAACATCGGAAGCGGCAAACTCCAATTTTGCCCACTTTCCTGCTTCGGGAATACCACCTGCGGGAAATCGTTGGGATGTATTTTGTGCACCCCAGTTGATTAGATCGGCACCCCAAATCGCTCGTTGGTTCCAGTTGTTCGTTAAAAACTGAATCATGATCTCTTCGGGCGGATCATTGGGATCAAGGAAAACATTAAGAAAGAACTGACCACCGGCAGGGACAGCAAGAGGCTGGGCCCCTTTGTCGTAAAACGTTTGCGCGAGTCCCGCTCCCACCACCTTCAAAGCTTTACTGCCGCTGTTGACAGGTTCGTCAACCAAGACGGCTCCCGGAGCACTCACTGCAGCTCCGGCAGGAAACGCATCTTCAAACCAGACATGCGTCGTCTCTTGAATCCCCGGCCGAGGTTGTATCTCCGCAGGATCGGTATAAGCGACCGTCGCTGCTTTTTCATTAATCGCTTTTAGCAGCGCCGCCTCTCGTTCGACAAACTCTTTCATCTTCGTGTCGTAATCGTCCGGCTTCACCTTTACCACAGGCTGTGTCAGCAAAGCGTTTCCATCCATGGCAGGGTCCGCATTCGAATTAAAAAATGCGTAAAGTGAATAGAACTCTTTTTGCGAAATGGGATCGTATTTATGA
>JAPOIJ010000239.1 GCA_029979005.1 Planctomycetota bacterium
CCATAGATGGCGTTTACCGAGCCTCTCCAAACCGCTTGATCGCTGACCTCTCCGGTCCCACCGGCATCGATGGCGATGCTGCCCCCTCCTTGGCCAGAAAATGCATACGCGCGTTTGCCATCAGCAACAACGCTGGTGTAAGCGTGCTGCGATTCCGTCGCCTTTGCATGCCAACGGAGTTTGCCAGTCGTTGGGTCAAGTCCCCATATTTCACCGGGGACCAACATCACGAGATCAGTACGTGTTTTATTTATGGTTACCAGAGTTGGCGTGCCCCACATGCCATTGAGGCCCGTCGCGAATTGTCTCCATTTTTCTTGGCCGGTTTGGGTATCAAATCCAATGATCGACTGGCTCTCTGCCGCTGCCGCTACGATTAGGGTGTCGTGATGCACGATTGGACTCGATGACGAGCCCCACTTGGGTGGATCAGATTCCTTACCAGCGTCTGCTCGCCAGAGTTCATTCCCATTAAGGTCAAATGCGAAGACACCGCCTTTGCCAAAAAATGTGTAGACATTTGTCCCATCCGAGACAGGCGTATGGGAAGCGTAACCGTGAGACGAAACCCCTGACTTATAATACGAGTCTTCCGGCAGCGAGGCTTCGATATTGTTTTGCCAGAGAATTGCGCCCGTTGCCAGGTCGATGCAAATCAAATGTCTTACCAAATCTTCAAGATTGCTTTCTTTCTTTTTGGTAACCCCATATCCAGAGTAGCAAGTTACAAAAACCTTCCCGCCAACAACGATTGGGCTCGATGCACCCGGCCCAGGGAGACACGTTTTCCACGCTAAATTTTCTGAAGGTGACCATCGACTCGGTAGGGCAGTTGAATCAGGGGAGATGCCTGCGCCTTGAAGCCCGCGAAATCGTGGCCAGTCATCCGCGTTGCATGAGCCCCACCTTACAAAAGTCATGAAGGTAAGAATTGCGATTGCAAAAGCGAATTTCAGCATGATTGGATGACAATGGGGACAGGCAAAAAATAGTTGGAATTGTTAGCTGTTGAGTTGCTCATGCTCAGCTTCCCCGTCAATTGGCTTTAAAAATAACATGCTCACCAAACTAATGGCGGATAGAACCACGAGATAAATCGCCGGCGATGCCAAATCACCGGTGGTTTTAATTAACCAAGTGCTGACCAGAGGGGCGGTTCCGCCAAAAATAGCAAGCGTAATGTTGTAGCTTAAGCCAATTGCGGTGTAACGCCCTCGAATTGGGAAGCACTCGACCATGAAGGCCGGGAGCGGTCCTTGAATTGCGCCCAGCAGAATTGCGAATGCGAATTGGATTGCAAACGCATAAAGCATTACGCCTTGATCAAGAATCAAAAAGAATGGATAGACCAGGATTCCCATTAGAGCGGTTCCCGTTAGCATTACTTTTTTTCGTCCATACACATCGGATAGCCAGCCGCCAACTGGGATCAGCAATAACAACAAAGCCATCGATAGGGTGTTGATGACCAATGCGTGGTTGATGGGCGGAGAGACCAGATCGGTCAAGTAGGTTGGCATCCAAACAAACAGTAAATAAAAGCTCGTTGCGAAGAGAAGAATGCTGACTGACATATGGAGCACTCGCCCGGGCATGGTCCGGATGACTTCGAGCAGTGGATTCCCTTCGTTTTCACCGCTCGATTTAGACTTTTCAAAATCAGGTGATTCGACCAACGTTCTGCGAAGCCAGCTCCCGACTGCGAAGATTACGACGCCCGATAGAAAGGGGAGCCTCCAGCCCCAGGATTGCATGGTCGCTTCACTGAGACAACCGTTAAGAACAGTCGCCATGAGTGATCCCAAGAGTATGCCGGCAATGCCACCACAAACGGACCAACTGCCCGCGAGTCCACGGCGGTGGGGTGGGGCGGTTTCGACCAGGTAGGACATCGATCCGATCAGTTCTCCTCCAACCGAGATACCTTGGATTAGTCGCAGTAGAATTAGAAGGATTGCGGCGCTTGCTCCAATTTGGCTGTAGACGGGGAGAAGTCCGACGAGCACTGTTGGGATAGCCATCATTGCAATCGAAAGTTGGAGTGCCGTTTTTCTGCCAACACGATCGCCAATATGGCCAAAAATAATGCCACCTAAAGGACGCATCAGATAGCCAGCGGCGAAAATTCCATAGGTGTTAATCAAACCGGAAATCGCATCATCTTCCGGAAAGAATAATGGGCTCATGACTGGAGCGAGGAATCCGTAGACGGCAAAGTCATACCATTCGAGAACGTTGCCGATTGTTCCCGCCAACGCATGCTGGCTCTCTTTGGCGGATTTTGAATCGGTGGACATGGGTAGCACCTCAGGGGAGTGGAGACCGGTGCGGATGGGAATAATGCCGAATCGAATAACTCAATGCAAAGGACGGGATGCAAAATAATTGACCCGTATTTTTGGGGGATTATAGTTGATTAATTGCCCGGATGAAAATCTGTTTTGCAAACTTGTAAAACAAAAAGTTTGCTGCTGTTTCTACATTAAATTCTGTTGATTGATCCGACTTCAAAGTCAGCTTCCTGAAAAGATATGACCTATCTCTTCCGTGTATTTCAAGTCTCCAAAAAATTTGTGTTATAGTAATCGTCCCTCCCTCCATTAATTTGAGAAAGATTGGTGAGCGAACTTGTCTCAAATCACGAACAATATTGCTGAGCTAGTAAATTTTCCCGGTGACGGTCCGCGATTATTTGAAGTGTCCCAGCCTCATTTGCGCAATATGCTTAAACGAGCAGGTGTTTGCCCTCAAGATTATGACGACTTAATCCAGGAAGCGTACTTGGGTTTCTTGCATTTTTTGCAGAAGCCCCGGGATGAAATCAACTCAAGCGATTCTCTTTTGCCTGTGCTGATCGACATCATGAAAAAGAGGATCAGTGATTATCGTGGTCGCAAAAAATGGAAGCAGCAGTCGGTTGGAGGAACTGATGCACAGGTGAAAATGGCAGGGGTTAGCGAACCGCGGCCGAGGGATACTGTGATAGAAGCAAAGTCAACATGGGCGAGACATCCCTATCTGGAAGAGCAGGCATTGGAGAAACTGCAGAAAGAGATGGAGCCCGACGCTTACTATATTCTCTCCCGCAGACGGGAAGACAACCCGCCCACGCTTCGGGAGTTGGCTGAAGAAATGCAAATTTCTATCGGCAAAACTCATAAGCTCGAAACTCAAGGTAATGCAGCTTTTCAAGCCGAGTTCAAAAAGTTACTGGATGTGGCAATTGACAAACCGAGATGATACGGGCTGGTGATTTTTTGCGTTGAGGAATCTCTTCCTAAGTTTGCTTAAAACCTTAGAGGCAGCTAACTGTGAACGAGCCAAATAAAAGTTGTGCTAATCAGCTAAGCGATATTGGGCTTGAAGAGTACATCCGTGGTGACCTCGACCTGGAAAATTCTAAAATAGTAGCTGAGCATCTTTCGGTTTGCGCAGAGTGTTATCAGAGGTATGTGAGTTTGACTGCTCCAAGTCGTCATACCTTACAGCAGCTGTTGGATACGATGAGTGGTGAGCGGTACCAGCTCACCGGGGAGCTTGCCGAGGGGGGCCAAGGGCGGGTTTATCTAGCCATGGATCGAGCCAGTCAAAATAAAGTCGTGGTCAAGCATTTCTGTGCAGCGAACACAATTGGTTTATTTGGCAATGCTGAAACTTGTCGCAATGAGTTCCAAAATTCCAAACGCGTTTTACAGTTCCAGAAATTGGGGGGTGAGTCTTCTGGAATTGCTCAGGTCTACGAGTTGTTTGAGGCCGATTCCGAGGCTGTCCTAATTCGGGAGTACATTGATGGTGCTACTCTTGATAGCAAGATTTCAAATGTGCTCCAGCCGCGATCTTCCGAAGAATTGAACCAGATCGCTGATTGGTTGATTGATGTGGGAGAGGTTGTTCACGATGCACATCGGTTGGGGATTTTGCATGGAGACTTGAAACCTGCCAACATTATGATTCGTGAGGACGGATCACCGGTGCTGATCGATTTTGGAATTTCCTTTGACCGTCGGGAACCAGGTATTCGATCAAGCGTGAGGGCAGGCACGTTAAACTACATGGCGCCGGAAGTAGTGAGGAGGCAAGCGGCCGCCCTCTCCCCTCGCTGCGAGGTTTGGAGTCTTGGCGTGATGCTCTATCAATTGCTCAATGGTGGACTTCCTTTCGATATTGCAAGGCAATCCAAAACGACGACGATTGTCGAATCCATGGAGAGCGGTATTCTCTTCCCCTCCATTAACACCTGCTCTGCGTCCCGGGATTTGCAGTTGATTATCAACAAATGTCTCGAGCCGGAACCCGAAGGACGTTACGCTAATGCGCGAGAATTCGCAGATGCCTTACGTGCCTGGAAGTTGCAACAAGAGTTAAATACTTTGACAGCCGCACCGCCTAAAAGCAAAACACGGCCACTCACGGCCATGATTCTCTTTGCGATTTTGCTGGTGAATCTGATCTTTGTCGTTATTGCCTACAGTACCGAGAGCATGGCGTGGACTTTAAAATTCAACCGAATCCCATTGGGGCGAACGAACTTCGACGAAGCTCAAATCGGTTTGGCTTGGGATTGCTTTCGGCAAATTGTTCTCATTGCCGCTTTTGGTTACTTGATTGAGATTCCATTCCGTGAAATCTTTGACCGGGTGTTTCTGCTCAAAAAGCGATCCGATGACAATGGGAATTCAGCCAACTACGTTCAGGCGGCTGACGGGAAGATTTTGATTGGCGTTCGCGTGCTTTGGTTTGTTACCACAATGGTAGTCTTAGGAATCCTTATCCATTATCACTGGGATGTTGGGCCAGAAAAATTAGCGGAGTACGCCCAAGAGACGCTGAGTAATTCCGAACGCAATTCTCCAGAGTTAAATAATAGATTGAGTCCTGAGATCATCGAGCAATTAAAAAAGGAAACGCCCGATGGTAACCAAGCCGAATTAATCCGTTTACACCGAGGCCCGTATCTGTGGTACATGTCTGCATCGGTGGTCAATTTCGCTGCGATAGGTACGATTTTGTTGGCGGTTGGATGTTACGCTGCAATTTCTGATATCTGGGCAATTTTTAGAGTAAAAAAACTGATTGATAAAAACTTGGAGCAAGCTCCTAATTCAGTAAAAGTGACGTTTCAGCGTTTTCGACGGATGTGTCGTGACCGAAGCCAAAAATATCTCTTGTTGACCGCTATTTTTCCCGGGTGGACCGCGATCGAACTTTACGTTCAATCCGTGGCCGAAGCTGCAGGAGGTTGGTCTTTCATTTTCTTGCCTATCATGTTGTCAG
>JAPOIJ010000237.1 GCA_029979005.1 Planctomycetota bacterium
CAGCCCATTGAGAGTCCGAGAAATATTTCGCTGGTATTTCGGACTCGATCCGCCGCGTAGATGGCAGTATATTCTTTGGGCTGCGCGCCGCCTTCGCGTGTTGTCTGGTTCAGACGATTGAACCCCGAAGCAATCTTTTGATCGTTGGTTGCGTCCGGAAGCAAGTCGCCAGCCAACTGTTCGCGAACAAATTGGTCAAAACCTATGTTGCCGTTGAAGGCTTCGATCACATAGTCGCGATACGGAACGTGATTCCGATTGTTATCGCCATGATAGCCATTGGTATCCGCATAACGGACCAAGTCCAGCCAATAGACCGCCAAACGCTCGCCAAAGTGCTGAGTGCCTAACAGCCGGTCCACGAGTTTCTCATACGCACGCGGATCATTGTCGGTGATAAAAGCATCAACCTCGCCTGGAGTCGGCGGCAATCCCGTCAGGTCGAACGACAGCCGGCGAATGAGTGTACGGCGATCGGCTTCGGCCAACGGTTCGACGCCTTCCGCTTTGAGTCGCCGATTTACGAACGTATCAAGGGCGTTCATTTGCGGCGACGCTTTCCCGACCTCCGGATATTCTGGGCGTTTCAATGGAATGAACGACCAGTGCTCGGAGTACTCCGCGCCTTCGTCGATCCAGCGTTTGAAAATTGCAACCTGCTCCTTCGTCAACCGCGGCTTGGTAGATCTGGGCGGCGGCATCATCTCATCCGGATCATCTGACATGATGCGACGAAGAATTTCGCTGTTGGCCGAATCACCCGGTTCAATTGCGTGTTGAATCGCCTCATCACGAATGTCGAGCCTCAAGCCATTCTCTTTGGCATCCTCGCTGTTTCGGTCTGGCCCATGACAGTGAAAACAACGGTCTGACAGAAGCGGCTTGATGGCGATTGAAAAATCAACGTTTTGCGGCTCGTCAGCAGAAACCTGCCGAGCCGACGCCACGGTATAAACGGTCAAACAGACGCCGAGACAAACACGACGCCATTGGCTCGATGGAATTCGCCTCTTCCACTTCAGGATCTTCGCGAGTTTGATGCTCCTCATTTATTCTTCTGCCTCACGGTCCCGGTCGTCGCTTCTTGAATTCGAACTTCAGCCTCTTCCAGAAGTGGTAACGCGTTCTGTAGTTCTTCAGGGAACCAGCGGCGTGAGGGATTTGTGTGATCTCGGCTGCTAGCCGTATGCTGACGGTTACCATACAGAAAAGCCCAGTTTGTCGGACGCCAGTATCGGAACCATAGATCGTTCTTGTGCCCAATCGCTGCTCGCAGCATCTCAGCCGATTCTGGCACGAGCGATTCCAAGACCTTCGAGTTACGGTTTTTGTTGCGCTTAATCGAACTGACCTGATTGGCAAATCCCAGTTGCGATGCGAATGTGCGAGCTGCCAGCCAGTGGCCGGCTGAGTTCAGGTGCAGTCCGTTGCGGGAAACGTCGGGCGGTCCATCTGATGACTGGATTGCCGCGAACAGATCGACGACAGGCAGTTGCTGCTGGCGTCCCAGTTTTCGGATTTCGTCGGCGTACCGTGCCAACGTTGCGTTCCGCTTGTCGATGTCCAATTCCAACTGCAACGGATTGCGAAACGGAACCGGAGTCACGAGCACGATGCGTTTGGTGTACTTCGCGAATTGATCGAGATGTTGCTGATAGGCTGCTGTGAATTCGTCGAGCCGATCCAGACCGTCCAGCGATTCGGATTGTCCCATCCAAAAGAACACGATGTCAGATTCAATCTGTGTTCGATCATCACTTTCGCCGTAGTCCGGCTTCGCCACTGCGTAGAAGTTGCGAGGGCGTTGTTGCTGGTAAACGGTGTCGGCTTGCCAGGCAAGGTTTCTCATGCGCACCTTGTGTTGTGGATGTGCGGCTGCAAGCAGTGTTTCGAGATACCCGTGTCGTCCACTTTCCAACGCATTCGTACTGCCCACAATTACGATCGTTTGGTCGCGATCGATGGTGAATCCATCGGCGAAAGCGGGCACGGGATCTTTCCGTCGAACGAGCGGCCGAAGCAATGTCGGAACCAGACTATAGTTGTTGAGTTCAGCTAGGTTCGCACCTGGTTCAAAATGCCAAAGATTGGCCAGAGACAGCCGTTCTTCGTCCAGCTGCAGAAAGATTTGCTCTGGCTTCCCCGCAATACCGCCTGGCGCGCCGTGATCCATCACTCGAACGGCGATAATATTTTTACCTGGTTTTAAAACTCCAGTAGGAACCGGATAGTTTCGCACAGTGTAATGGTGGCCAGGATTCTCATAACCGCCGACTCGTGTGCCATTGACCCATGTAACGTCCATGTCGTCGATTTCACCCAGATGGAGCGTTGCGGCGGCTTTGGCCTGTTCCACCGATAGTTCGATACTCTTTCGGAACCAGACGACCCCATCGAATTCAGGTAACTCGACGGTGTCAAAGTGATTTGGCACCGTCATCGTTTTCCATTTGCCATGGTCGAAATTTGGCTTGGCCCACGCTTCCCCCTGTGATCCGGGATCGATTGCCATGATCAGTTTCGACCAATACGGCAGTTCCTTTTTGGGAAACTTCGCGACCAACTCCTTTTCGTTAAGCCCAGCTAATTCAATCTTTGGATTGTGTGTCAGAGTGGGGTTGCGATAGGCGACCGTCTGAGCCTCTCCAGCATGAATTTGAAACGCGATTTTTCCAGACAATTCGCCGTCGATATCCTCAATGGCCGTACACAGCTCACCATTCACTGCAGTCCAAATACGATGCCCGACGGCAAGAATTTCGTACCGGTTCCAGTTGCCTTTCTTCAAGACCTTAACGGCGCGATCATACCAGTCCAGCTTCCCGCGACCGTGTTCGTGGTACAGGTTGCCCCACACATTGCCAATCACCGGGTCGTGTCCAACGTCCGCCTGATAACCCATCGCATGCCCGTGAGCGTCTACCGGCTTCGAGCGAAATTGAATGCCTGCGTTACGGTTTTCCGGCGTTAGCTTGATGTCTACCGCCAAATAAAAGTCCTTCACTTCAACGTCGGACCAGATGAATTCGTTATCGGGTATGCTACTGTCCGAATGCCCAACGATGGCGCCGTCCTTGACTGACCAGTAACCCTCGTTTCCCTTCCAGCCATTCAGGTTTGTATCATTGAAGAAATTTTCGTCTTCGGCATTACCAGCGCCTGTCATCAGCCGTTTGATTTTGTAATTTGGGCTGGAATCGGAAGCTTTATTTTTTTTCTTCGGTTGTGAGTTGGAAATGGGTGTTTTTTCGTGTGACCAACAACTCGCAATCAAGAGCAGAACTACCCATGTGATCGAAAAAGTGAATTTTAAAATATGTATTCCCAATTCAATCCTCTCAAGTAAATTTAATCTGTTTACATTCACAATTTGCAGCAAGCGCTATCCTGTTATCTTCTATCAGAATCTGAAGGATGTCCAACTTTTAACACCAAATGCGGAGACTATTGTTCAAATCGACTTATGTAACTGAGTGAGTGATGGATGAATGATAGGCAATTAGATGTGTTAAGACGGGATTTTCGGTCCGAGTCTAGACTTATAGTAATTTCGTGGCCATCAATCATAAATCGATTGAGAGTCTGTAGCGCGAGTGCTTTCGCGCATTGAGATGGGACAAAGACTTTACGGCTGTCGAGTTAGTTAACTCTCAATAGGAGTGCTTTGCTGTGTGCTCGTGCTCGGTATATTGTCATGAATTCATTCATTTTGAGCTGAAGGAAATGCATTCGTCCTACCAAATCTTTTCGCACAAAATATTCATTTTCAGTAATCTTAATTGCGATATGCAAGCTAATCACGATTCATCGTAAATTATGGTCTTGGTCGTAGCAGTCGCCAGAGGTTTGGGTGTTGACCAAGAATTTCTGAAAAGCGATACTGTTGATATCCGCGGGGGTGTCCTTTTTGGGCTGAGAGTTTTGGACGACATGATTCGAAACAACCCTTCGAACCTGATACGGGTCATACCGACGAAGGGAGCGAGACGGCAGCGTAGATTTTCTATCGGACTTAGCCGCTCTCTCCCCCAAGTCGTTTTCCGATTGCAAGCTAAAGGGAAGAGATGAATTCTCCAAAACTGCCAGTGTTGAAAAACTCAGACAACGCCAATCAACGCGGTGATTTTCCAGGGCAGTTTACTGATGCGGTGGACAACACTGAAGAAATTCGCGCGATTGAAAAAGACCCAACACTCTTTCCTAATTCTACCCGTATCTATATTAAAGGCGAGATTCACCAAGGGTTAAAGGTCCCCATGCGAGAGATCCGCGTTTCTGATACTGAGCATCCCAATGGAGAGATCGAAAAAAATGAACCCGTGAGAGTCTATGACTGCTCTGGCCCCTGGGGCGATCCTGAGTTCACTGGTGATGTGACTCAGGGTCTTCCGGATCTAAGAGGGAAATGGATCCTCGATCGCTCGGATGTGGAAGAGTACACGGGGCGGGAAGTCAGTCCGGAAGATAATGGCTACCTTTCCGAAGCTCATTCAGAAAAGTACAACCAACTAAAGAAGGTCAAGAACCGACTTAAGGAATACCCTGGATTAAAGCGCAAACCATTAAGAGCCAAGGGAAGTGCGGATGGCGAGGGTGAATGGCATCCCGTTACGCAGAAGTGGTATGCGGACCAGGGAATCATTACCCCGGAAATGGAGTATGTTGCCATTCGCGAAAACCTGGGGCGCAAAGAAGAGTTCAAAACGATCGCTGACAAGTATCCGAATCTGCGAGATCTACCGCCAGAAGCGTCTGATAGAATTCGGCAGTTATGCTCGACGCCCGATGGCTACGAAATGCCGCGGCCTTCCGAGATCGATCCTAATTCTCAGGTGCCGCGCAATCGCATCGATCATCAGCATCCGGGACAAACGTGGGGAGCGATGACTCCCACTTTCATTACTGCTGAATACGTTCGTTCCGAAGTAGCACGCGGTCGGGCTATCATTCCGGTCAATATCAACCATCCTGAAAACGAACCGATGATTATCGGTCGAAATTTTCTGGTGAAGATTAACGCGAACATCGGCAACTCGGCAGTGACTTCGACCATCGACGAGGAAGTTGAGAAGATGCGTTGGGCGACAAAATGGGGGGCGGACACCGTCATGGATCTTTCAACCGGAAAGAACATTCATGCAACCCGCGAATGGATCATTCGTAACAGTCCGGTTCCAATCGGAACCGTTCCTATCTATCAGGCCCTTGAGAAAACTGGAGGAAGCATTGAGGCCCTCACGTGGGAATTGTTTCGGGATACGCTGATAGAACAAGCTGAGCAAGGGGTTGATTATTTCACGATTCATGCGGCTGTCCTCAAGGCATTTGTGCCCCATACAACAAAACGGATGAC
>JAPOIJ010000118.1 GCA_029979005.1 Planctomycetota bacterium
GCTGGCAGTGAAAGCTTGAGCTTTCTTCGAAGGTGTTAACGAACCCTTGCCATTGCTCAAGCGTAAGCCAGTCAAGTTTGCAGGTCGATTCCGTTTGGGTGGGACTAGATATGATTGACATTTGGAATTATTTTTAGCGCGTTTTTTTCATTTATCCGGTTCGAAAACGCCCTGCTGTTTTTTGCATGAACTGTGTTCGAGCGAGGTGGGTCCCGATTCTCGAGTAAAGCGAGCGAAGCAGCGGATTAGTGAAAAAACAGAAGGCTGTCGGGAGAATTGCGACTTCTCCACCGAGACGAATCTTGTACTGTGTTGGCCCTTCAAGTGAAGCGTAGTCAATCCGATCCGATTGAACGATTGCTTCAGCATCCGATCGGTTGATACCCTCAAGATCGTAAAACTCGTATCCCTGTTGTTTTGCCCATTGAATCGTGAACCAATCGAGTGCTTCGTTGGGGTGTCGTTTTGAATGCTTGCCGGACCAGCCAATTTGTTTGGCAATAATCGTGTTGCCGCAATGAATGCAGAATTGTGCTGCGACCGGTTCGTCTTGATAGTCAGCGATGAATAATTGCATGGATTTAGTGGGTAGGAATGTATCCCACATATGTTCGAAATATTCTAAATCGAATGTAGTGAAACCGCGTCGCTGAGCCGTTTGCCGTAACAGATGATGAAATACGGGAAGATCTTTTCGTTCGCCTATTCGACAGGTAACACCTCTCGTCATACCTCGGCGGATTTTATTTCTCATGCCTTTTGACATTTTGGCAAGAATGTCATCCAGTTCACATCGGATGTCGAGAAGCACCGTTGCTGTAGGCGAAGTCTCGATTGGACAATTCCGAAATCCATGGTTACTTAGTATTTCAGTGATTATTCCCGGTTCGAACGGTTGGACGATTAACCCATTGATACGCTCAGTTTTTGCCAATTTTTTAAATTGCTGAACTAGCGTATCCGCAATCTGTGGATCGTCTTTCTGATAAACGGGCCCCTTGGGGATGTAGGCGATTTTACCGAAGTAGCGGATCTTTCGAATCAGAAGTTGAGCGCCGCCAACGACCGATTGAGGATTTGAGATAGTGATTCGTTTGGTATTCCATCCGTTCATTTTCTTGACAGCGGCCCATTGGCTGGATTGCAAATGATGATTGCCGCTCTGTTGGGCTAAAAACTCATCCCAGGCAGGATCCGGTTCGAGACCAGAAATTGCAGTCGTCAGCTGATTAGCGCCTTGGTGAATCAGAGGGGCGGTTCGTTTCATTAATTTTTGATTGGGAGGCACTCGAACTACCGGTTGGAAGCCTCAGGGTGTTTTGCTTCAGAAGGAGTTAAGTAAACGTTTTCGGCATTCTTTAATTCTTGCGTATTCTGCAGGCGAAAAATTTCACGCACGGAAATTAACTGCTGTTCAACTTGAGCAATTGATTCTTGTTTATGAATTAGCGAGGCTGTTTTTTGCATCGCTGTGATCGCTGACCTCATGATTTGGTTTGCCCAGATTGCAACACTAAACTGATGCTCTCTAAAAACGGATGTAGGTGTGGCATGGTACATGGTGGGAACGATGATCAGCGGGCATCGATTTCCCCACTCTGATTGGAAATCGATAACTTGTTCAGCCGTGTTTTTTTTGCTGTGAATTAGGATGGCGTCCGCGCCGGCTTCGAAATAGATCTCGGCTCGTCGTAATGCTTCGCTCAATCCCCAACCGGCAATGAATGACTCAACTCGAGCGACGACGCAAAAATCGGTGTCTCGTTGTGTATCTTTTGCTGCTTTGATTTTTCCAGCAAATTCATGAGGGTCTGCAAGGGTCTGTTGTTCGCCATCGATGAATGAGTTTGTTTTTGGAAATAATTTGTCTTCGATGCACAATCCAGCGACGTCAATTTGTTCAAGCTTTTTCACAAGCCGCCGTACGTTATTAAAATTTCCAAATCCTGTGTCGGCATCGAGCAGGATTGGGATGGAAGTGGCATCGCTCATGAATTCAGCTGTCTGGAGGGTCTGCGTCCAGCTAATTTCATTACAGTCGCGTACGCCTTTTGAAGCTGCAATTGACAAACCGCTGCCCCAAATTCCTTGAAATCCTACCTCTTCGACAATTTTAGCGCTGACGCCATTATGAGCCTCCATCAAAAATTCGAGTTTCTCGGAGTTGATTAATTGTCTTAATTGCGCTGCTTTAGATTTCATGGGAAGGGTCGTATAGCTTGGGAGGGAGTTGGGTGGAAGGGAGGATAGGGATCATCAGATCGTAGTTGGCGAGGCAAGCTTGGGAGGCTTTCCAAAGCAATCGTAGGGAGAAGAATCGATCGTTTCGATGATTCGATTGCCAATCTCTCGCATGGTGTCTACTGTAGTTGCGCCTATATGGGGAGTCAAAATAACATTGGGAAGTTCTGCCAAAGGAGAAATTGCGCCCCCACCTTCCTGTTCGTGAACATCGAGTGCTGCACCGATGGGGCCTCCGTCACTTTGAAGCGCTTCGTAAAGTGCTTTTTCGTCGAGCACACCTCCTCTGGCCAAATTCGTCAAGAAAGAGCCTGGCTTCATCCAGGAGATTACCTCCCGGTCAATTAGGTTTAGAGTAGATTTGGTTTTGGGTACATGGATCGTCAAAAAATCGGCACTGCTCACCACATCTTTGAGGTCGGAAAGACGGATGCCGCAGTGATTAAGATGTTCGAGGTCGGCTTGATCGGCGTTTTGAACACACCCAACGACGTTCATGCCCCATGCTGTTCCCATTTCCCCTACACGCGAGCCGATATTACCAGCTCCGACAATTCCAAGAGTTTTTTTGTGGAGAGTATATCCCGTAGTTTGTTGTTTGGCCCAATTCCCGCATCTCAATTCATTGTCGACATGTCGAATTTCACGAGCGAGATTAAGCATCAATCCAAAGGTAAGTTCGGCGACCGCCTGGGCTCCCGGCTCGGGAATGCGAACTAGGTTAATTCCTAGCTTGGTGGCGAACGGCAGGTCGAGGTTATCCAGTCCCGAACCGGCTCGAATCATTAATTTGAGATGAGAGGCGTGAGTTAATACGGCACGGTTAATCTGCACGCCGCTCCGAAAAATGAGGACATCACAACCGGCAATTGCTTCACACAATTCTTCTTCTGATGCATTGATGTGTTCCTTCACATCGTGAGTTAGTCGAAGTTCTTCTATGGTGTCCGGGTCAATTTTACTTGCAATCAAAATTCTCATTTTCAATTTCTCAATAGATTCCCAGTCGTCGCAGGCTTAGGTTTGTGAGGTGGTAAAGTCTTCTTGCGCGAGCGCGGAGAGCGTTTTTTAGCTTGCTGCTGGATCGCTGGGATCGTGGAACAAAGGGCTTAGGCAGTCTGATCAAATCCGCATCAAACAGAGTTTTGATTCTGTCTACAAACTGTTCAAACAACTCATCTGTAGGATGACAGTACTCGGGGGAATGGCAGACGATGATTTGCTGAGGCGGCACCTCAAAGTCACGGTCGAAGAACTTTTCAATTCGCTCGGGAATCGAATCGACGGCATACTCTTTTGCGGCAAAAAAGTCCCAATCGATGTCAAGTATTTCACCGGGCTGGATCTGAATCCATTGGCTGGCGAGGCAGGTTTCCAATCGATAAGACGTTTGCGGAGTTCTTTTAAATAGGTGGATAAGGCGGTGGATGATAGCTGAAAAATCTGTGTGGTATTTCAGCGTCTTGATGTCATGCTGCCTACCTCCGGGAATGTCGTGCACCCAGCGAACGGAGGCAATAATTCCATCGACAATGGCGTGTTTGAGAAAATTCCCCTCGTCCACTTTGGGAAAACGAGTCCAAATTGGATAGGCCAGGTTTTTTTTCTGATTAACCAAAAGCCCCCGTTGGTCGCAATGAAAGTCAACATGGAGTAATTTGGCATTGGTCAACTGTTGTTGACGCCAGATGTCGAGTGCCTGCTCATGTGAATCGATAACGTATAGCTTTAGCGTCACGAGATTTTTTATTGAACCGTTCGGGTTTTTATGTCGGTCGACATGTTGGGGTTTGGGCAGAGCTGAGTTTTACAAACGTCGTTGCTTAGTAGCTGAGTTTAGGAGGTTAGGGATTTTTGAAATGAGCGGAGCGTTTAAGCGATGATCTTTTTTGCACAATGTTTATCGAGGATTTGATTGATCTCAGCCACAACTTCGTTAATTGATTTCGTGCAATCCACGATAAAGAAATTGCGAGAATAGTCTTTTCGTTTTTTGAGTTGGATGCGATCACTTTCAAGATTTTCCAGAGGGATTTCCTGTTTCCTTGCGAATAGCGTTTGCGGCGGCGCGTCGAGTAGGATTGCAATATCCGGTCGCGGATACAAGTTTTTGAGAAACCAAAAGTGAATTCTGTCGGTCAGGCGGTGGGCGGATAGGCGTCGCTGGGAGAAATCATCCGGTGGTGGGCATGCGTCAAATAAAAAATGCCGATCGTACAAAACAATCTTCCCCCTGCACTGGTAGCTCCAGGAAATCAATTGTCGGTAAATTTCCTCAGAAATCCGTCGAAAGAGTCGAAGCCCGCCACCGAGTTTTCCCCGTTTGTCGACGCGGTGTTCGCTGCCATGAAGAGTGATTTGTTGAGGGACTGATATTCCCTGTTTTCGAAGTGACTTTTTATGTTGATATACTTTCCAGCGGTGGGCGAGCCGCGACGTGAATAGCGCGTGGTTACTCGACTCAATGCTGGTGCCCATATAAAGGTATTTGAGTGGCAGTACGGACTGTGTCATTAAAGCAGCAGCCACTGTCGATTTCCCGGAACCGTCAGGACCGATGAGTGCAATGGTAGAACAATGGGGTTTGGCCATTAGTTGAAAATTACTGCGTCGCGCTGCGTTGAGATGATTTGCTTTTTTTGCAGAAAAAAACGTGCTCATTTTCAATGATGCCGAATTTGATTTGCGTGGTCTGAGGAATATCTTCGGCTCGATTTAATTCCACTTCGAAGCCTGCGGCGGTAAGGCGATCAATAAAATCGAATCCATATACTCGCCAGTGTTGTTCTTCTCCAAAGTGGATTTTTCTGGCTTCTGCAGATTGAATTGTGGGATCTTCGTAAGTTTTTCGTTGGAAATCGATAGGAACGGTAATCAATGCCCAGCCTCCTTCGTTGAGAACCCGGTGCAATTCATGCATTGCCGCCCGGTCATCAACGACGTGCTCAAGGACATGAATACAAATGATCGCGTCGAACTTGTTGGACTCAAATGGCAGGTCAGAGACGTCGATCGGGTGGTTAGCAAACGGTCGGCCTTCCAGATCAATCCCCGTGAAGTCAATGTTTGCCATTTTTGAGAGACGCCGTGCCAGAGCATATTTGGGTGAAACATGCAGTAATTGCATTGGTTTCTCAAATAGGTCGGTATGTTCTTTGAGGAACAGCCAGTTTCGTCGATGTCGGGCTTTCGAGTTGCAGCGAGGGCAGTATCCTTTTTCCCGCTTTTTTATTGAGGTGTTCCCTTGAGTGAATGAGCGTAACTTCCAACCACAGCAGGGGCAATTTACGCGCCGTCCGGTGAATAAAATGGCACGGCCGGCCAGCATTGCTTCAATCCAAAATCGATGGCTTTGCTTTTGTGCGGATTGGAAAAAGAAACTAATCATCAGTGACTGGTGCTATACGCCGTTTTTTTCTTCTTTTAGATGAAGCAATCGCGCTGACGGCTTGCCAGCAATCAAAGACAAATGGCAAAGGGTCTCGCCATGATGCGACGGCGTAGGCTTTCTTTCCACGAATCGATTTAAACCAGTCAAGCAATCGCAACTCCCCGCGGCGCCAATAGACAAACGAAGATTGCATGTCTTTACGTAAATGAATCCATTTCACTCCGCCGTAACTTTGAGTTCTGTTTTCCGGTAGAGCGATTCCGAGAGCGTCGCAATAAGCGGTGAATAAAATGTCGACTCCCCCTGCTTCGGCGATCGTTCCCCTGCCGGTTGGGCGACCAATATTTGGTTCGACGATAAGCAACTGTTGGGTAGATTGATCGTATTTCATTTCCAGATAGCCAAGGCCGTGGTAATTGACGGATTGGAACATTTCGATTGCAGTTTTCAGAACGGCATCATTTCGAACCTCTTCACCAAGGCAGCTTACGCCTGTTTCCGGAGGCCATTGCCTGATTTTGCGAGCGATGAAGGTAGCTAATGGTTTGGAATTTTTGTCAAAGTATCCATTGAATGAATAGAGATCAGAGTCTTTGCCTTCGATCCATTGCTGAGCGATGAAGCAATCGGAGTATGATCTATAGTCTTGATATAAGCGCATCAACGAGGCAGCATCCTCTGCCTTGAAGGCCTTGTGAATGGTTTTGTTTTCCCAAAGATGAGCTGCGCTGTCTCGAGGTTTGAAAATACAGGGATAGGTCAGTTCCCGAGCTGCGGTCTCCAGTTGTTCAACGGATTCGATATAAAATGTCTTTGGTACAGGAAGTGAATTTTTCTCCGCGTAAGCGTAAAAACTGACTTTGTCCATTAACATTTCGACCGTTGCTTCATCGGGCAAAAGGATGTGGAAATACGGCTCAAGGCGACTGCGGTGTCGTGAAATCAGAGAAACATTGGTGTCGGCACACGGGAATAGAACGGGTTTGACCGAAAGTTCTTCACCAAGCTCGATGAGATGATCAATCAGACTTGGCTGGTCCGTTTGAGCGAATCTAATTTCGCGACAGACATTTGTTTTTGTTTGCGAATTGTTGGGATTCGCAGCGATCCCGATGATGGGGATTCCATGTCTTGAAAGAACGCGGGCTGCGGGAAGTCCTTGCATGCTATCGAAGCCTACGAGGACTGCGGGCGGTAAAGCGGAGCTCGGGTCGACGGACTTCGGTTTTTTATTGGAAGCGCGAATCATTTTGAAACTAGTTCGGTGGCCGTGGAGTTGCAGGGAGGGAGCGAGTTGTCGGGCGGGGTTTTTTCAGCGGGCGAGGTTTTTTCAGGGCCATCGAAACCAAGATTGGCATATGCTTTTAAAAGCTGGTTTTCTTGATGATGCCACGCGAATTGTTCAATCATTCTTTGACGCCCAATTTCGCCCATCTTGTTTTGGAGTTGTGGGTCCTTGATCAATTCGACAATGGTCTTGGCAAGATCGTGAATGTCATTTCGAATCGAGTAGAGTGCAGCCGGCCCAGCAGATGCTCGGTGTTCGGTTAGATCAAATGCAACGATGGGTTTGGCCATTGCCATGTAGTCCATCATCTTTACCATGGTCGATCGGTCGTTGTATGGATTGTACGGATCAGGGTCGACGCATATATCACAGGCTGAGACGTAGCGAGGAAGGTCGTTGTAGGGAATTGATCCGGTAAAGGAAATGTAATGTTCAAGCTCGAGTTTCGCGGTCAGTCTTTTAAGTCCCGGAACGGCAGATCCACTTCCCATAATGATTGCATGGATATCCGTGATCCCGAGTTCCTTCACGATGTAATCGAGCGAGCGAATCAGGTAGTCGACGCCGTCTTGTTGCCCAATGACTCCCAGATAACCCAGGATGATGGATGCTTTGGCTCTGACATTGGGGTCTGGTTCAACAGGTTTCATTTTAGAGATGTCGGGGCCGTTTCTTACAATCGAGACTCTATCGGCGGGGACCCCTGCCCTTTCGATTTCGATCTTTTTGTAAGACTCATTGGTAGCAATGATTTGGTGAGCCATGCGGCATGATAAGATCTCAAAAAATTGAAGCGTTTTAAAGACGATTCGATTTCCTTGATTGTTGAACCGGGCATAGTACATTTCCGGTGAAAGATCGTGGTGATCGAAAATGAACTTTTTTCCAAAGATTCGAAAACACATTGCGATTAACACGAATAGATCGGGCGGGTTGTGTGCGTGGATCACATCAAAGCCGCGGCGAAAGAACACCCAGAACGTCAAGAAGAAGCTGAATGACAGTGCCCAGCTATATTCGATGAGATAGCTAAGGCAACCGTCTCCGGCTGGTGGTCCGGGGTAGCGATAAACATGTACGCCGTGAATGTTTTCATAGTACGATTGGGAACGGGTGCCGGGGGCAATGACGGTAACCTGAAATCCATTGGAGACTAGCGAGTTTGCTTCCTGACGCACACGAAGATCACTTGGATAAGGGTTGTTTTCCAACAACATTAAAACGCGGCATTTAGGCTTAGATTTCATCAGATTCTAAAATTAGATCTTAGTTTTTTGTTTCTGTAGGAAAGGCGGCAATCGAGGCTCTAATTCGGCAGTGTTTTTACTGGCTCCAAGTTGTTCGTAAATGTTGGCTACTGATTTTGCGAAAACATTGACGCTCATCTTGGTTGCTGTATCACGCCCGTTGGATCGTTTCCCAGTCCTGAGAATTTCTGCAATGGATGCTGCCATCGCGGCGGGCTCTGCATCCACGATCGCACAGTTTTGCGTGTTGCCAACGACGCTGGCAACATCACCGACGTCTACGGAAACAATTGGCAGGTTGCAGGCCATCGCTTCGCGAACAGCAACCGGGGCCCCTTCTGATTTCGATGTCATGATCAAGACATCACAAGCATTCATGTAAAGGGGGATGCATTCATAGGGTTGGTCATGAATAGTGATTAGTTGGATGTTGGGAAATTCGATTTTGAGAATTTCAACGGCGGCCATCGCGAGAGAGTACCGCTTTACTTTTCTTTCCGGGTCGTAGGGGAAGAGCAGGATTGGAGCATCGCCCGTGAGGGATAGTTTTCGTCTCGAGTCATCCTGAGCCAGTGGTCGAAACTGCTCAACATCAATCCCATAAGGGATGATCTCTGCTGATTCGCTCCCCAAAACCGATTTCATTTGCTGTGACATGACAATTAAGCGACTTGCTAATCTAGCTGCCCAGCGACTAACGGGAAGTTCACGTTGGTATAGGATGTCAGATCCGCGAAATGTGATGATGGTGGGACGGGTAAACTGCAGACAAGAGACCAGTCCACAGTATTGACCGTAGTGGGCATGGACGATGTCATACTGGCGGCAGATTTGAATTTTCCAAAAGATCAACCAAGCTGACTTTAGGTAGTCGAGTTTGCTTTTTTGACTGTCAATGTAAAGGAGGTCGATTTCATAGCCGAGGCGCTCGAGGGCTTGGCGCTGTTGCGCAATGCAGGGACTGTCACCTGGATTTTTGGTGGTGGGATATCGGTTTGAAACAAAGAGGATCTTCATTTTAAAAATCAGCGAGTCGTTCTAAACAGCGTTCGCCGAGTAAGAAATGGAGCCCTCGGAACTGTTGAAGTCGAGTTCACGATCTGCTTTGATTTGACTCAGGAGGTGATAAAGTATCATCGATAAATTACGCGGGTAGGATCGGCGATCTTCAAGAAAGCGGTAATTGAAACGGGAGAAAAACCGAAAACCTCCATCGGCGCGTTGATAACTCAAAGCACGCTGATAGGCTTTTTGGATTTCTACGGTGCGAGATGTGAAACCCATCTGATGGCTATGGCTCAAAGCCCTCGCGAGAGAAAATGTGTAGTAATTAACTTCTGGCGTGGCCTTTTGGCAGTTGTACCGACAAGCGCCTTGGCGCGTGAAACCATTCTCTAAATAGCCGGCAAGTCGTTCAGTGATTGAGAGAATGGACTTGTCGTTGGTTCGCTGATGGTAATGGGCGAGGTCCAGATACTCAAATGCATTGTATTGGTAACAGAGGAAGTGAACTCTGTCTCTGTCGGGGGTTTTGCCCAAAGCGTAGGGAAGTTCTCCGGAGGGCAGTTGAACGTGCCCAAGCCAGTTGATCATCGATTCGCAGTATTCTAAATATTCTGGGTTGCCAGTCGCGTCAAAAAGTTCGCCGAGCATCCACAATAACAAGGTCGAATTGTTGGGAACCCCACCACCCTCTCCAGGTGTTCCGGCGAAATAATTAACAGCCAACATCGAAGGTGCTGATTGTTTACGAAAACCAATATCGCTCAACATGAATTGGTAGAACTTGTCGGCACCGGCAAGATAGGTCTCTTGCCCCGTTCGGCGATAGCTTTCCACTAAAGCAAGTGAGCCGATGCATCCCTCTACTGTCGCGATTCGGTCTTTCCATTCCGGGTTAGGGTATTTCCAATAACCCTCCGCTGTCTGCTGTGCTTTTACATAGTCCGTTCCCTGGACGGCAAGGATTTCAAATTCCGGATCGCCTGTCAGGTCTAACATCAACCAGTTACTAAGAATCCAATAGGCTTGCGATTGGATGTAAGCGTAGTTGTCAGACCATGGTAAAGCAGTCAGGTAGCCTTTGATGAATCGGCCGATTCGAGCATTAAAGCGAACTCCTGAGTCCGGGCCGTAAACCGCGCCGCCCTGCCAGTGTTGTCGTCGCAGATAAGAATGCAAGCGTTCGGCGGAATGGAACATTGATTCAGAGGTTAGTGGAACGTTTGAAATTGTCGGAGCACGGAGTTTAAACATCGGGGAAACAGAGAGCATGAAGCGGGATCGTCACACTTGAACGGCCCGTTTTATCCGCCGGGTTCAGCTGAAGTTCTTTGATCTGTTGAGTGCCGAGAAAGATATCTGTTTGGTGACTATTGTCGACGTAGAAAGTGATACCTTGCAGTTCCTCGATTGAAGGAACACGCCGACCCTCGATCGAGTCATCGAATCCATGAATCGTGATTTGCTCCCGTCCATCCCTGAGAACTTGAGTGGCAACAATTGCCTGGTGTGCAAATTTGTATTTTAGTATCTTGGCCGTTGTGGACACGTAAATATCGCCCTGTTCATTGAGCCGAGCGAGATGCCGTAAAGCAGCCTGTGACTCGGGCGCAATGACCGGGGTGCGATCTTCATTTTTTCCAAGATGAGCATAGGCGATCATGTAACCCTCTCTGGAAATCAAGTTCGCGAGGTTTCGTTTGGAAATGACGTAAGCTAAACCTCGGGATGTAGCGCCAATGGGCACACCTTCCGGGTGGTTGCAGTAGCGAATGAATTCATGCACCTGCCCGCCGTCAGCCAGAGTTAACGGGCGTAATAGATCATTGCTTCGGTGGAGAGCGAATCTCTCATCGTTGCGTCCCAAAATTTGTTTGCGAACTTCTTTCATCACATTGCCGGTCGAAGCCACTGGATAGCGAGGGTCGAACACAGTCGCTAACTTTGGCTTGGATGTTTGTCCAACGATTCGAGTGGTCGCACCGACCCAGGCAAATCGAATGCCGTGGGCAAGTGTGAGATCTGTGTGATAAGCACTGGCTTGAGGGTTGTCTCCTTCGCAATGCCGGAACATGTATTCGAATTTTTTACAGATGTCATTGCTGACTCCGAAATGATTGATCCAAACTTCTAATCGGCAATTTGAAGATTCCAGTGAGTCGAGCGCTCTGGCAATTTCGTCTCGATCGTCGGTGTCGCCATAGGAGTGGAGGCAGTCAATGTAACCAGATTGAATCATCGACTGTGTGATTTGTTTTGCTCTGTCGTCCTGGTCGAAATAGGAAAATTCATTTTTTTGGTTGTAAAAAAAGAAGCTGTTGCCAATTTCAAGGCCAATTCCATTTCCCATGGAAGTCCTTGATCGAGTATTCAAGAATCTCTGGATTTCCAGAAACTCATCAGAAGACCGTGTTTCATCAATGTCACTGCATATCGTCATTGCCGCTTTAAAAGGGAACGGGAATTTTCGGAGGCTGACAGGTTTACCCTCGGTAGACTTTGGCTCCGCAGCCGAGTCACTGGGGTTAGTTTGTGAATTGAATGGTTGCACCTTTTTAATCACAGTTTAAACCGAAACTGATTCTGGGGTTCGAGGTTTTTGCGTTAGAGATGAGGCTGACCATCGATGAAGCCAGTGGGCGTAATTGTCTCCAATTCGATCCCATGCAAACTCAGATTCCGCCAGTTCGCGACCACGAACACCCATTTCTTTTTTTTCTCTTAAGCTCAATTGGGCGGCGTCATCCAGTGTCTGAGACCAGGATTCAATCGAAGGTTCAGCAACTAATCCGCATTTGTATTGATTGATCAAATCGGCGGTTTCATCGACGTTAGAGACGATGACTGGTTTTTCGATCGCGAGATATTCCGCAAATTTAGTCGGTAGGGCTACGCGAAGTGCTGGATGGGATTGACGCGGGATTGCAAGGACGTCTGTGTGGGCTAATGTTTTAACTAACTCGCCCTGGCTCATCCGGTCAAATAATTGAAGGCGATCCCCGAGTTGAGATTTAAATTCAGATGCGAGTTTTCGGTCTGAGGATTGAAGCCCAATTAGGTGGAGTTCGATATTCTGGTTTGTTGTTTGAGAGACTGCCTTAACGAGGTTTCCGACTCCCTGCCAGCCCACAAATCCCCCGGCGTAACCGACGACGAATTTACTGTTGTTCGATCCCGGTAATGGTCGGAAGACGTTCAGGTCGACACCGTTTCTAATAAGAGCGCTATTATCCAGGCTTCCTTTGCATCTATTATTCAGCCAATTCTGCATTGGCCGGGAGACGACAAGGAACCTCCCTGATTTGCGGAACTCGACGAAATTAGCGATGTAAGATTGAATCATTTGATGCATTGCAGAGAGGCTGCGTTGATGCATCCATTTGAATCGGGCTTCGTTAAATGTGTCGCCGTGGACGTCATGGATGATTTTGGCAGACAGAAATGGGCTCCACATTTTTGCAACATAGGCCGCGTCTCCTCCTGCATGAATAAAGTCAGCTCGCAACAGTTTTTCCCGAGCTTCTGGATAGTTTAGCGGGTGGAGTAAAATTGGACGGTGAACTCTGGCATCCCGCAGGCTAAACTCATCTGATTCAAATCCTTGAGCTTCAATTGCCAGGCGTAATTTATCAAGGCGATGCCCGTAGGCGCTGCGTGTTTGTGCACGATTACTTTCGGTAGATAAAAAAAGTACTTTCACCGTTTTTCTGCCATCCGCTTCTTAAAATGATATAGGTCTTTCATTTAGAGGTATCTTGCGCGAAGGTTGCGAAATCCACCGGCCATCCAAGATTCGATTAATAAATAAGTTGCGGCATAAATACCCGCAGCTGAAATTACTAAAAGTATGGGGTGCCATTGACTGACGGTAGTTAAATAAATTGCCATGACCGTGCTGGCCGACGCCGGTTTCCATAGTAATCGGGCGAGACTAATTTGTTCCATCAACTGTGAGACGGGTTTCCAGTGCTGTGCAAAGTCGATCACTCTAGTTAGCAACGCGGCCCAGGCAGCACCAATTAACCCGAAACTGCTGATGAACACCCAACCCAGGATGAGGGCAGAGATGAGATCTACCAGAACGATTCTCAGCGTGGTGAGTTCGCGGTTGCCAGCTAAAAGTAATTGTCCCATTACGCCGCTCAACGAAGTTAGGAGTACGACGGCTACAATGACTCTTAGGACACTTGCTGAGGCGGTATAGGCTTCCGAGCCATAGACCAATACCAATAGTGGATCTGCGAGCATGAAAAGTCCGACCGACCCCGGGATTACAAGCACAAACAACAACTCCATCAGGTAGTTTGAGATTTCGTGCATATCGTCCGCATTGTGAGCAAAACGACGACACATCAGGGGGTACGATGATGTCATTACGCATTGAATGAAAATCGCGAGCGGAATCAGTAATTGAATGGCAGCATTATAGATTCCAACTTCGACTTCACTCGTGATTTTTGAAAGCAAGATCAAGTTAAGGCTTGTCCACCAGGCAACTGACGCATCGATTCCCATAAACGTTGAAGAGCGTCTGGCCATTTTCAATGCGAATTGAAAGGAAAGTGCGTTCCATCGAAATCCGCGGAGGCGAGCCGCAACGATTGAAAAGAGGATTGCAGCGATGAGGAACTGAATGCCTGCGAGGATTGAAATTACCTCAAACACTCCGCCGCCGGAGTAAATGACAACGATCGTTGCGATGACTTTGATCACATTGGCCGGGATTTGGGCAAAGGCAATCAAATGCATCTTTTCCCAACCGCGAAGCACGGAGTCACAAATTGAGCTGATTACAAACGGGATGATGCCCAGCGAAATTACCAAAATTAAGTTTTGGGTTTCAGGTGAATAATCGAGCAGGACGGTCATGCTCATCATCAAAACCGTCCCGATGGTAGATGTCATTAAACCGATCATCAACGCATTGGTGAAATAGCGTTGACTGTCGCTGGTCTGTTTGGCAACTTCTCGAGTAATGAACTGCTGCAAGCCAAAGGCAGCGACAGTTTGGAAGCTGTAAAATAAGGCGAGTGCAAGCGAAAGCTGACCAAACGCGAGTGTGCCCAGTTCTCGCGAGACCATGATGTAGATCAGAAAAGTTGTACCCCGGTTGACCACGTCGCTTGATAAGATTGAAATCAGATTGCCCGCAAATCTACGAGTCTCTCGATTGTTTTGGGGACGGCTATTCAAGGTGATTCAGTTTTAATTGAACTCAATTTAGGCGCTGTGATATTGTCGATCGCGAAGATCAACGCTGCCGCCAAGAGCAGCATTTGGACTTGGGAGCGACTGTTGAAAATCTCACCCATCATATGAATTTGCTGTCCACAAATTCCAGCCGTTAGCCCCCAGGCGATTGGGGTAAGCAGGCGATCAGAACGGCCGATAATTCTCCAGCCGCTCCGGATGGTGGTCAGGATAAATGTTCCAAAAGCCAGAAGCCCAATGATTCCGACTTCGGTAAGGACAAGTAGGTATTTGTTGTGAACTGTGTAAAACCACTCCTCACGGAAGTTAGTCAGATCAGCATAATGTTGTCCAGCGACAGCCCAGTTGTTTGCTCCGACTCCGAACGGATGGTCGGACATGATCAGAGCTGAAATCTGCATAAGTGAGATTCTGGATTGGGCTGAACCGTTATCATCGCCAAGAATACGCTCAGCGAGCAGCGGGAAACAAGCGACAATTAACAAGCTAAACCCAAGTATTAGTTTTATAAATAATGCGCGTGACAACCACCCTTTATAAAGTGCCATGGAAATACAGATGCCAACTGAAAAGGTCGTTCCGATCCATCCTCCCCTGGAAAGGGTTAGTACGAGGCCGAGTCCACCAAATAAAAGAGCGATTGCGGAAAGTTGGCGAAGTCGTTTCGAGGCGGTAGAGAACAACACGCAGCAGCACAAAGGAATTAAGAGGTTAAAGAAACTAGCCGCGACGTTGGCGGCACCCAAAGACCCACTAACGCGATTGGTGACTTCGTTATAATCAAAATAGATTGGGCCAAGAGAGATCGTTCGGTGTAGGCCTTGAGTGAGCAGCATCATTATGCCTTCGCCGGCTAAACACAGTGTCAAGCAAGTGATGATAAAGATAACGTCGTTCTTTTTAGATACGGTATTAATGATGTAAATAAACAAGAGAAAAGACTGCCCGAGAAGGAAGGTTTCATAAAGGGCGAGCGAAGGTCGGAGTGCCCAAATCGTTGAGGCGGCAACGATCGCGGTGTAGATGGCCAGTGCAAAATTCCCGCGTAGTGGGCGTGA
>JAPOIJ010000085.1 GCA_029979005.1 Planctomycetota bacterium
GATCGGGGCGCCGGCCCGGTGATTATCGTCGGTGCGACCGGCACGGGGAAAACTCTTCTTCTTGCAATTTTGGAAGCGGCTTACTGTGAGCAGGTTAAGGTTGTAAATCTCGCGTGTGCCCGATTACAGGAGCGCAAGGATCTACTCCAAAGTATTCTTCATCGCTTGAACCTTCCGTTTCAAGGGATGTCGGAAACCGAGTTGCGGTTCGCCCTGATGGATTATTTAGAACCCAATCCAAATTGTGTGAACGGAATCGTTCTTTTGGTGGATGACGCTCACGGTTTGTCTGCCAGTTTGCTGGATGAATTAGGGTTGATTACGAATTTTGTTTCCGAGGGGCAACCGAGGGTGCGCTTAGTGCTGGCCGGTAGCCATCGGTTAGAGGAAAATTTAAACGAAGCTAAACTTGAATCTTTGAATCAAAGAATCGCGGCTCGTTGTTATTTGGAGAATATGTCGCGAAGCGAAGCCTCTAGGTATGTTGTGGAACATATCGCGCGTGTCGGTGGGGATGGTGAGAAACTGTTCCCTGAGGAGGCTTGTCGAGCCATTCACGAAGTAACAGATGGGTATCCTCGATTGATTAATCAGGTAGCCGATCATGCTCTTATGTTGGCAGCGACACGCGGCATGTCGGCGATTACCGATGATTGTATTCGAGAAGCTTGGGCAGATGTGCAGAGTATTCCCGCTACATTTCAACCGGAATTGCCGGCTAAGAACGAGCCCGGGGAATTGAGTGGCAATGATAATTGGAGCGTCCTCGAATTTGGCCAACTTGAAGATGCTGAGAGCGAAGATTCTGGCATGGCGATTTTTGCTGATGAAACTGATTCAGCGGCAATTCAGTTTTCTTCAATGGAAAGCTCAGAGACGGTAGTTGAAAGAAATGGAGTAGATTCTTTTTCGGAAGACGTGGAACCTAGTGAAGGCGACTTGCTACCCATGGAAAATGATTTCATGGGGACAGCGGACGACGCTCGGGTAACTCAACTGGAACTCGAGCATGCTCAGATCCTGGAGCAGGTCGAGCGTGAACGCATGGAGCTTTATGAGGCACAAGAATCGGTAACGGCCTCTAGTACCAAACGCGGAAACGCAAATGCGAGCCAAGGACTCACCAGTAACAATGATTTGGAAGCGATGGAGATAGAAGTTACGTCCCCGCCTCCTGCCGGAGTGAACCAAAGTCAAGAAGTGGTTGATCCGTTTCAAGAAAAGTTTGCTGAAGAGGAGGTGCTGGACGATTATTTCGCTCCAATGGTAGCTCAGCAAAATCAAGCTTCCCTAAGCATCCGATCAGTTGATTTGACGGATTTGACTCCGCAGGATTTGCCGGAAGTTAACCCGGAGGTTCCGGCAACTTCACAGGACTCGCTCCTCGATCCAGAGGACGACTCGGTGGTGGAGACCGAGCAGGGAGTTGAGGTTTACCAGCGAGAGCCTGCTGAAACGAAATATTATCAACCCAATCGCGATAAAAGTTCAGTGTCGCATCAAGAGCAGCAGTCGATGGGAGAGCAATCTGGCTTACCGGAAGTTCCGAGTGGATATGAGTTTACGATGGGGACGGATTGGACATCAACCAATGCCAACCGAAGTGCAGAAGAGTCGGCTCCCGAAGCGGAAGTAAACCCTGAGCCAAATGAGGTAAGTGAGAAGGGTTTTCATGTTCATGGGGATGATGTTGTTTCGAAAGATATCCGGAAACAAGCTGAGGAAATCTTGGGGCGGCTCAGTGCGTCGGAATCTCCTCTCGGTGATCAGGGTGCAAGTAATTCGCTGCGTTCCATTGAATCCTCGGCCTTGCCAAGTGAGAGTGTGTCTTCTTCTGACTGCGAATCCGATTCCAGTTATCCAAGTGCTGCGTTGGATGAGTCGCAACAGATATTGAATGAAATTCTTGAGCAACGAAACGCTCTTGCTCAACAGGGAGAGTTAGCGGCCTCTATGCCAGTTCTGGAAGAGCAGGGGGCGGGGGATCAATTTCAAGCCATTGACATAGATGATGGGAATGAGAAACCAATCATCGTGGTTAAGCAAACTGAGGATGCGGCTGAAGAGAAACCACCAGTGGTTGATCCGCCCATTCCGCCAACAACGCCGCCGTCGACTGGCCGAGCAGCAAGAATGGACTACCAGAAACTGTTCGAACAACTGCGAGATATTTCAAATTCTCAAAATAGCTGAATCTAATCCTGGCCCTTTCTTATTTAAATTACTGTAATGAAACCGTACTTTCGCTCGACCGCCGTTGACTCTGCCGTGACCACTGAAATGGGGTTAAAGTGGTTGATTGCGTCGGAAGGCTATGAAAAAAACGCTTCTCCTGACATGACTACCCCGCGCTCGTGCAACGCGTTTGCCCACCAAGTTCGGTCTGAGAAAGAGTTGCCGTTTAAACAGCGAACTGAGGATGGCACGATTTGTGTCTTAATTCCTGATCTAACACCGCAAACGCGAAAGACATCCAGTAGCGACGAGGATCGAAGTCTAAATCAAGATTGGAATTGTGAAAGAGAGTCCTTCCAGCATCTTGAAGCGACACTAGCTGAGGTAGGGCAAAGACCCGCAGGATCAGCGTCTCCCAGTGAGAGTGGAGAGGGCTTTGCCTTCTTGCCACTTGAAATGACTTTAAAAGCGCCAGTGATTTCACTTGCCGAGGAACCGCAAGATGATCTGAGCGAACCGCCTAATGAGTGGCGGAAACGAAGTGACGGTAAGCCGGCTGATCGGAAGACAGGTGAAGCATCTGTCAAAAAGACAAGCAAAGAACAGGCGGTTGAAAAGATTGCCCGATCGATCGTCGAGCGTTATCCCGTTGGTAATCCCGGATTAGTGATTTTCACCGGTCCTGAAGTGAATTCGCTGATTGACGAAACTTGTGCTCGCGTTGCGACTTCTTTGTCCGAACGAAAAAATGGTCGTACGCTGTTGATAGACGCAGACAATCGAGGCCAAGCGTTAACAATTGCCAGCGGCGTCGCCGGGCAGCCAGGGATTACCGATGTCGTCGCCAATGGCGTTGATTGGAAGAGTACTGTCTTTGGCGGTTCGGCAACCCGATTGGATTTTATGGGGGCGGGTTCTCGGCGAGAGTTAGGCGAGCATTCCAAGCCCATCCTAAGGCAGTTGGTGGTTGGTCTTAAAAAGGAGTATCAATTCATTTGCGTATCGGCAGGTACGTCGAACGAGTTGTCTACTCGGTTTTGGAATGACGTTGGCGATGGTACCTATTTATTAGTTAGCTTAAGAAATAGCAACCAAACCCAAGCCAAGGCAGCGGTTTCGGAATTGCGAGTATCCGGCGGCCGTCTGTTAGGGTGTGTTGTCACGGATGTTGATTGACGCTAATTGATCGCGACACCTTTTTATTTGAGGTCCTCGAATGGGGCGAGTTTTGGTTACCGGTGGAGCGGGCTACATTGGAAGTCACACTTGCCTTGAATTGCTAAACGCAGGATTTGAAATCACCGTTGTTGATAACCTCAGCAACTCGACTCAAGAATCGTTGCAGCGAGTGAGTACTCTGACGGGTAAAGAAATCGGTTTTTTTAACGTTGACCTTCTCGATTCCGAGGCGCTGGATGCTGTCTTCTCACGGGGTGACTTTGAAACGGTGATTCATTTTGCGGCGTTAAAAGCTGTCGGTGAAAGTGTTGCCCAGCCGCTCCAGTATTATCAAAATAACGTGACGGGAACAGTCAATCTTTGCCAAGCAATGCAGAGGCATGGTGTCACGGATTTAGTTTTCAGCTCCAGCGCGACGGTTTATGGAATTCCAAAGTCGTTGCCTTTGACTGAACAATCGGAAACGCTGATTCATGAAGTTACGAATCCCTATGGTCGTACAAAATTGATGGTTGAGTTTGTGCTCAAAGATTGGCAAAGAGCTTTTCCGGCAATGAACGTCGCCTTGCTGCGTTACTTCAACCCCGTCGGTGCGCATGTTTCGGGACGGATCGGAGAGGATCCAAGTGGGATTCCTAATAATCTCCTTCCTTATGTTTCACAGGTCGCCGTCGGCAAACTTGAGAAACTGGGTGTCTTTGGTGATGACTACGAAACAGCGGATGGGACTGGCGTTCGAGATTATATCCATGTGGTAGATTTGGCAGTTGGGCACGTGCTCGCGGTGAAAAAGCTAAGTGAAAATCCGGGCGTGGTTACTTACAATCTGGGAACGGGAATCGGTTACAGCGTTTTCCAAATAATCGCAGCTTTTGAAGAGGCATCTGGGCGAAGGATACCATTTGAAATTTTGCCTCGGCGAGCTGGAGATGTTGCCGCTTGCTTTGCCGATCCATCTCTTGCAAAACTGGAATTGGGGTGGTCTGCCAATCGCGGTCTTCAAGAAATGTGTATTGATGGTTGGCGTTGGCAATCCAACAATCCTAACGGGTACGCGTAGATCGAATGCGCGGTGCAGATCGCGACGCGCGAAGCGATCAAATCGGAACGCACTTTTGTTCTTGTCTTAATTGTCATTGAAAAGTTGAATCGTTCCATGTTGAGTCGTTCTATTGGGTGTGGGTTGATCATTTGTTGCGGTGAAACATGTTCTCGGGTTGGTTAGGGCTAGAGCAGGTAGGGTAAAATCGGCTAGATTAGGCCTGTCGATTTCTTGGGATGAGGTTGATCTGTTTCATTGTTCTTCGAGGCTTTGAGCGTAAGTGTCGAATTCGAGTTTGCTTGTTGTCGTTGCGACCTACAACGAGATTGATAATTTGCCTCGGTTAGTCCTGCAGATTACGGATCTATTACCAAACGCTGACGTGTTGGTGATTGACGATGCGTCACCTGATGGGACTGGTAATTGGTGTGAGCAGGCAGCCGCTCAGTATCCAAGGCTATCTGTGTTGCATCGCGACTCAAAGCTTGGCTTGGGAACGGCAGCGGTGGCAGGTTTCGAATATGCAAAGGAAAAGAACTACGACCTTGTTGCGACTATGGATGCAGATTTGAGTCACGATCCCAAGTCGCTCGCTGAGATGTTTGAACTGTCGACGCAGTCAGACTGCGCTGCCATAGGTGTCTTTGTCGGTAGTCGGTATGTTGCGGGTGGTGGTACAGAGGGCTGGCCATTCGTCCGACGACTCGCATCTCGAATGGTTAACAAATTCGCCCGGACGATGTTGAAACTAAAAACTTACGACAACAGTGGGGCGTTTCGGATCTACCGTTCATCCGCGCTCGACAAACTTGATTTGAAGAATCTGAAGAGTACAGACTTCGCCTATCTCGAGGAAATATTGTGGCGGCTTGCCAAGCAGGATGTCGCCATGATGGAGTATCCCATCCTCTTTCGAAACCGCGAGCTCGGCAGGTCTAAAACGAATCCGATTTTGGGACTGCGCGTATTCTGGCAGATTCTAATGATGGGAATGGGGATCTGGAAATGAATCAAGGCGTTGTGTTTAAGCGAGAAAAAATCACCCGTTAATTTGAGTTGAAAAATGTTTGTACAGGAAATATCCCCCTTTCATTTAGCCTTCCCCGTCGATGACCTAGAGGCATCGCGGAGATTCTATGGTGGAACGCTTGGCTGTCGTGAAGGTCGAAGCAGCGAACAGTGGATTGACTTTGACCTGTTCGGGCATCAAATTGTGGCTCACCTTAAGCCACGGGGGGATTCACCTGGCGATTCAATAAAGAATCGGGTGGACGGTCACGATGTCCCGGTCCCACATTTTGGCGTTGTTCTCAAGTGGGGAGAATGGGAACGGCTAGCTGAACGGCTAAAAAACGAGGGTATTCAATTTGTGATTGAGCCGTATGTACGATTCGAGGGGCAGGTGGGTGAACAAGCGACGATGTTTTTTTTAGATCCTTCCGGAAATGCGCTTGAGTTTAAAGCCTTCAAAGATCCCACTCAAATATTTGCCAAATAAGTTCTCGCATGCGGTTTAGCTTTCTTCAGGAAACCGGAAACCGGTTGCCACAGATCGGCGAATGCTCGCAGGGGCGGGTGCGATCGGTTCTAGACCGTTAATGTTTGTGCGTGTTTGTTTTGCAGATCGTATATTCCAGAGGATTAAGATTCGCTTTCGTTGACAGTCGATTTTAACAGTTCTAAAATCGCGGTCTCAAAACATTTTCAAAAATTGAATTCAATCGGCCTCGGCCAAAGTTTGGAGTTAGCTAATGTCTGAAGAAGCATCCGGTCAAATAGACAATGTAATGCACGAAGATCGCATGTTTCCGCCTTCATCGGAGTTTTCCGACAAGGCAAAGATTGGTTCGCTGGAAGAATATCAAGCAATTTACGACCGCGCCAAAGATGATCCCGAAACGTTTTGGGATGAAATTGGAAAGTCCGAATTACATTGGTTTAAGCCGTACGATACGGTGCTGAAGGGAACTGGTACCGACGTCGAGTGGTTCGTTGGCGGGCAAACTAATATGTCCTTTAATTGCCTTGATGCGAATCTGGAGGCAGGTCTTGGTGACCGTCCGGCTATTATTTGGGAAGGTGAACCTGGGGATACACGAACGCTAACCTATGCTGAGTTGCATCGGGACGTTTGTAAGTTTTCCAATGTTTTAAAGGGACTGGGCGTTGGAGTGGGAGATGTTGTTTCGATTTACATGCCTATGACCCCTGAAATTGCAATTGCAATGTTGGCATGTGTTCGGATTGGTGCGATACACTCCGTTATTTTTGCCGGGTTTTCCGCGGAAGCAATTGCCGACCGAAATAATGATGCTAGTGCCAAAGTTCAGTTGACGGCAGATGGATTGTGGCGTCGAGGTAAGTGTATACCGCTGAAAGAGACGGTTAATAAAGCGCTTGAGAAATCGCCGACGGTAGAGCACTGCATTGTCTTGAAGCGGTGCGAGAACGACGTTGAAATGCAAGCGGGGCGTGACCATTGGTGGCATGAACTGAATGAGGATGCGTCTGCTGATTGCTCTGCTACGCCGTTGGATAGCGAAACGACTTCATTTATCCTTTACACCAGTGGTTCAACGGGTAAGCCTAAAGGGATTCGCCACACGACCGCTGGATATAATCTTTGGGCTAAAAAGACGTTTGAGTGGGTCTTCGATCATCGGGACGATGATATTTACTGGTGTACAGCAGATTGCGGATGGATCACGGGACACTCGTACATCGTTTATGGTCCACTCTCCAATGGGGCGACTTGTTTAATGTACGAAGGAGCTCCGAACCATCCAGCGGAAGATCGGTTTTGGGAATTGGTTGAGAAGTACAAAGTTACGATTCTTTACACGGCACCCACTGCGATCCGCGCGTTCGTTAAGTGGGGTGACGAGCAGGTTGAGAAACATGATTTGAGTAGTTTGAGGTTGCTGGGAACCGTGGGTGAAGGGATCAATCCTGACACTTGGATTTGGTATCATGAAAAAATTGGCGGCGGCAAATGTCCGATCGTTGATACCTGGTGGCAGACGGAAACTGGGGGAATCATGCTTAGCCCTCTTCCCGGCGCGACGTCGACCAAGCCAGGGAGCTGTACCAAGCCACTGCCCGGAATCGTTCCCGTCATCGTCGATGAGTCGCTAAATCCAGTTGATAAAAACAACGGTGGTATGTTGTGCATTGCAAAGCCATGGCCTGGTATGTTGCGAGGTATTTGGGGCGACGACGAACGTTTTAAACAACAGTATTGGGAGACCTTCCCGGGTAATTATTTAACCGGAGACAATGCTCGTCTCGACGATGATGATTACTACTGGATCATGGGGAGAATTGATGATGTGATCAATGTGTCCGGGCATCGCTTGAGTACGATCGAAGTCGAAAGCGCACTGGTATCGCATCCGAATGTTGCTGAATGTGCAGCGGTTGGGCGGCCTCATGATATTAAAGGTCAGGCGATTGCAGTTTTCGTTACGGTAAAGGACGCGGTTGCTAGTGATGAACTTCGACAACAATTGAGGCTTCATGTTCGTCAGGAAATTGGTGCTTTAGCGGTGCCGGACGATATTCGATTTACAGAGTCGGTTCCCAAAACAAGAAGTGGGAAAATCATGCGACGCCTGCTCCGCGATATCGCTGCTGGTAAGGAAGCAACTGGCGACACGAGTACGCTAGAGGATTTCAGCGTGCTTGCAAAACTTCGTGAATCGGACGATCAGTAGAATTTGATTTCGTGGTTAGTCTTCGTTCTGCGATTGTCTTAATTTGCGTTGGCGAATTTAGGGCTTAGTTGATTTCAGATTTGTTTGCATCATGAAACAAGGTGCGGATGAACTTCTTGAGCCCTTGGAAAAATACCGAGAGTGCTGTCAGACAGTGAACGTCGCTTGTTAAGATTTAACGGTTGAATTGATTACTCCAATTCGGGATTACTAAAAAAGCGAATTGGGGAATGCGTTTTGAATTAGTATTCGTAAGCTGCCAGCAGTTGTTCCCCATGCCGGTGTCGTAAAGCCCCTGTTTCTTGCAGCTTGGCAGTTTTTAACACGCAGGAATATAAATTCTCAGTTTCAATGTCGGGCTTCCGATAATGAGGATGGACGACCCGTTGTCCACCGATTCCGCGTTTTTCTGATTTTGAACCAGCAGTAAATAGTTGGGCTTGAAAATCAGCTGAGTGATTAAGTTCTTCCAAACGGACGAGCAAGTCGTTGCTCGAAGACACGCGGGTCGATTTGATTCTCATCGAGGAGATTGGATAGATGATTCCGCGTCGGCAATTTATTGGATCACTTGCAGCATTAGCGGCAGGTGGAGTGAGTCAGGTTCGAGCAAGTGGTGGAATGAATGCTGAAGTCCGTCCGCTGGATTGGAAATATGAAATTATCGAGCCATTGCCTAGAAAAGGGTCTTCGCGCCGCCCAGTCGTAACGGGTGTTAGTCTTCAACCAGCTGGAGATTTGTTGGCAATTGCGGGGGATGACCATCTCATTTCGATTTACAATACAGAAAAACAAAACATCCCGAAAGCGTTGGATGAACACACGGATTGGATTCGTGCGGTAACGTTTTCTCCGGATGGGAAATTTTTAGCAACTGCCGGTAACGATCATCGACTGTGTTTGTGGAATACCGGTCAACTGAATGATCCTGTTTTTATCATTGAAAATCCGGCCGCGATCATTGATTTAGCGTTTTCACCCAATGGTGATCAAATTGCCACGGTTGGATTCGAATCAAAGCTGAGAGTATTTGATGTAGCCAGTGGGAAGCAGCTACTGCGATTTGAGTGCCCTAGTAGCGACAATCATTCAGTCGCTTTTTCTCCGGACGGCAAGACGATTTCGGTCGGTGGTCGCAGCGGTAATATTCGAAGTTGGGATTTAGAGGGTGGTAGGCTCGTTTTCGATCGGAAGTTGCATCGGCAGCGAGTGAGATCGCTAGATTTCATGCCTGACGGTCGCCTTCTAAGCGTAAGCGATGACCAGGTTATAAAAGTTACCGATTTGAAAGATTTTGCCCGGTCGACCAATTTTGAACGAGGGTTTTCAAAACTATTCGCAGCTGCTGTGCTGGGGCCAAACTTAATTGCGACCGGTGGCAGTAATAACCTAATTGACGTATGGAATGTCGAACCGAAGCCGACTCATTTGGGATCTTTGGGAAAGCACACTGGAACGGTGTCTTGCCTTGAGTACCAAAACTCAAAACTCGTTTCTGGGAGTTTTGACACGTTCGTCATTATTTGGGATGTGGACCGACAAAAAAATGGACCGCTGCAGCGCCAGACGCAGAAAAACGGCTGGAATCGAATTTTGAACTGAGTCGATTGCCAACCTCGCTATTTAAATCTAATCAATACAACAACCAAGCTTTTACATGGAGGTAAGAGAATTGGGTCTTATCAAAAATATTACTGATCGCCTTAAAGGTCAGACTTCAGCAACGGCTAATCTTCCTAGCGGTAAAGATGTGCTCCTTCGTCGTTGTTACTTTGAGGTAATGGAACAGCGTCGAGTGCTGTCTGCTGATCCGGTTGTCGCGGCCGTTACTTATTTTGAAGGTGACGCCGGGCAGGATACTACGCCTGACCATTTTGAAGTCAGCTTCGAAGGTGGTTCTGATACTACTTCGTTGTCGCAGTTTACAATTAACGGCGATCAAGATGGAACTTCAAGCCTTTCTGACGGCGATATGTTCTTTGACGTGGCAGCGGGTTTGCCGGGAACTGGTGGATTTCACAATTTTCAGTTCGATGCCACTAACAGCCAAGGGTTAACCGCTGCTGATATTCAGTCATTTGAGGTATCTGCGGACGGATTGCAGTTGACTGTTTCAGTGGACAATTTCAATGCAGGTGATGTTCTTGCCTTCACTCTGGATGTTGACGAGGTTGAAAGATTTCGCGTTGATAAAATTGCTTCCGGAGTCGAATTTGAAGGGTCGCTTTTTGAAGCAGTGTTTGAGGACGATAATTACACGTTTGAATCCCAAACCGTTGCCATCATAACAACGCTCGAAGACGGATACATCCAGCCGCAGCAGTCGGGTGTCTTTTTTGATGAATACGATAACCTGTTCTCTACCGGCGGAAACCTGGCGGAACAAACACTCGGTTTGGCCGCAGATAATGCAGACGGTAGTTCTGATCGAACTGCCGGTGCGATCGAAGCATTTAATTTGATTCCCAAGCCGATTTCAATCTCCGGTAACGTCTCTACCGATGGTGAACTGGATTGTGACGGTGAGCATTCTCCGGTAGGGATTGCCGGTGTTGGCTTAACTCTCGAGCGATTAGACGTAAGTTCGGGGCAGTATGAAATTGTGGCGACTACCATAACTGATCAACAGGGGAACTATGAATTTTCAGCTGAGCTTCAGTTAGAGCCGGGAGTGTTTCGAGTCGTTGAGGCTCAGCCCGACGGTTACCTAAGTGTTGGTGAGTCAGTTGGCACCTCTGGTGGCGTAGCCAGCACTAACGTGATTTCCGGTATCGATCTTTCAGTGGGGGGCGTTTCTGGAGCGGGTTATGATTTCACTGAAGTCAAGCCGGCAACCTTGTCAGGAAATGTTTGGTCTGATGACAACAACAATGGAATTTTAGATTCAGGTGAGCCTGGGATTGCGAATGTGCTCATTAAAGTGACACGCGTTGATTCTAGTAGTTCCGGATCAACCGATCCGTTCTCTGATTTCGGCTCAGTCTATGTTAGGACAAATGCTAACGGCTATTACGAGGTGGATGCCTTGCCACCGGGTATCTATGAGATTCAAGAAGTCAATGAAAACAATGGCGATCAGGATCCTCTTGCGGGGTACCTCGATGGCAAGGACAGTGTTGGCTCAGTAGGAGCTGCTGAAATTGGTGTCCAGTCAAACGACAAATTTAGTGAAATACAGCTGTGTGCGGGTGCAAACGGTGCGGAGTACAACTTCGGTGAAATAAGACCCGCTGAAATTAGTGGTACGGTCTGGCACGACTCCAACGATGACGGAGTAATTCAGACGAACGAGAACCGCCTTGAAAATGTGGTTGTCCAGTTGTTTGATAAACAAGGCAATGCGTTGTCGGAAACGCGCACTGACATCGAAGGTCACTATCAGTTTGATCGGCTTTACCCGGGTGAGTATCTCGTGCGAGAGATTCAGCCAGTAGGTTACACCGATGGTCAAGACTCGATTGGGCAGGTTAACGGAATTACCAGTGGCGAATACCTAACCGACGATGAGTTTTGTGTGAAACTGGATGCTGGAGATAAGGGAGGAAATTACGATTTCGCCGAATTAAAAGCTGCTTCGATTTCAGGACAGGTACACGCGGACGCGAATGGTGACTGTACCTTTGATGCCACCGCGGGTGACTTGCCGTTGGCAGATGTGAGATTAGTTCTGGTTGATAGCAATGGTACCGAAGTCGCTCGAACGGTGACCGATGCTGACGGGAAGTACTCTTTTGAAGATCTCGCGCCCGGGAAGTATTCTGTCCGGGAGTTCTCTCCTCTGGGTTACCTCAATGGTGATGCAATGGTAGGGACGGTTGGAGGAGAATTGGTTGGTTTTGCAAGTGATGGAGATTTCATCGGTGGCATCGAATTGGCTTCTGGTGAACAAGCAATACACTACGATTTCTGTGAAAATATTCCTGCGGAGTTATGCGGGACCGTTTACTTCGACCGAAACAATGACGGAATTCAAAACCCGGGTGAGGAGGGGATAGAGGGCACTCGGTTGGTGCTGACTGACGCAAATGGAAACGTTGTTGCCGCAACGTTCACTGATGCAGACGGGCAATATTGTTTTTCAGATCTTGTCCCCGGAGTTTACTGCGTCAAAGAAATTCAACCCGTCGGTTATATCGACGGGATTGATTCCGTTGGCGAAGTTCAAGGAGTTACGTCGGGAGTCGCAGAAAACGATAAGCTGAATGATATTACGTTAATCGGTGGCGTTACCGGAGAGCACTACAACTTTGGTGAGTTAAAGCCATCCGAAATTTCTGGCCGCGTCCATGTCGACCTTAATGGGAATTGCGTTTACGACGCCACTGCGGGTGAAACCCCGCTTGCTAATGTCTCGATTGAACTGCTTGATAGTCAGGGGATCGTTGTCGCAGAGACGATTACTGATTCATCCGGTGAGTATCGATTTGAGAATTTATTGCCTGGTGAATATTCAATTCGCGAAATTCAACCGGAAAACTACGACGAGGGAGGAGTTAAGCCAGGCTCGAGCGGAGGAGTGGTTGGCGATAATTCGATCTCGGCAATTGTAATTTCGGCGGATCAGATATTGACGAATTATGACTTCTGTGAGATTGAGGCCATACCGCCGGAGGTGATTCCTCCCGGGGTACCGCCATTGAATCCACCCGTTCCTGGGAACCCCGTTACACCGAGTCCTGGGGTTGCAGGATTGCCGGGTCTGTTGGGAGCTCAGGATTCAAGCCCAATCCAATTCGTCAATGAATCTCGAGTCCTGTTTTACGCCCAAACATCAGCGACGCCGTATACGTGGCACTTGAGTGTGATTAATGCGGGTGTGCCGCGCGGGGCAGAAGACGGGGTAGAGAATTCGCCGCAAATGGTACAAGCCGGTTTCATCAGCAATCGAGACTGGTCGAGATTTGATATGACGGAAGCAGTTTGGAATTTTTCACAAACGACTGCAGAAGGGATTGCTATCGTCGACACCGATGAGCCGATTCGATTTGGAATGCTCGAAGGAATTCCGGTCGTTGGTGATTTTAATGGAGACGGTGTCGATGACGTCGGTGTATTCAGAGACGGTTATTGGATGATCGATATTAACCGGAACGGTCGGTGGGATAACGATGATCTGATGGTTCGACTAGGAGAGGCGGGAGACCGCCCAGTCGTCGGCGACTGGGATGGTGATGGTAAAGACGATGTTGGAATTTACGGACCTATTTGGGAAATGGATCGTGAAGCAATTGCGCGAGAGCACGGACTTCCCAATCCCGATAATCAGCCAGGAACACCACCGAAGAATATTCCACTGGGCTACGAGAATACCAATGTTGGCTCGCGTGTAATGATGAAAACTAGTTTCGGTAATCCACGAGCCGACGTCGTTGACCATGTTTTCGGACTGGGCGATGGCGAGGAAATTCCACTTGCAGGAGACTGGAACGGAAACGGCGTTCGCTCGATCGGTACATTTCAGGGCGGTGTCTGGCAGTTGGATGTCAATGGCGATGGTAAGTTTGGGGACGATGACCTATTTGTCAATTACGGTCGTTCCGGTGACTTGCCCGTGGTTGGGGATTTTAATGGGGATGGCATTGAAGAGATCGCAGTCTACCGCAGCGGTTTGTGGATGATTGACTCGAATGGAAATTATGAAATTGATGCTACTGATCAGACATTTGAAATGGGTGGCGCTCAGGATCAACCGATTGTAGGTGACTGGGATGGTGACGGCATTGATGAACCGGGATTGTATACTGAAACGCCTAATGCCCCGGATTTTAATTGATCGCCTGCGAGCAAATTAGTGACTAACAGCTAAGCAACGATCGAAATCTGTCTAGATTTAGATCCAGCGTTTTTGAAACGGCAGGGCTTTAGTTCCGCTACGGTAGGAGTTCGCCCGATTTGATTCTCCGGGGTTCTTCTGTGTCATTTGGGTCGGTTTTTTTGACGACGTCGCCGTCCACTGTGTTTTCGTCACCGTGCATCGGCATCTGTACGTACTGGAAGTTGACACTCTGTTTAAACCAATTGGCGAGAATCGACCGATACCAGCGCCGAGTATGCGGAATGAGAATTGAGAGGCCGAAAGCATCCGTGAGAAAACCGGGTGTAAGGAGCAGTCCCGCAGCAAACAGGATCATTGCTCCGTCGGTGAGAAGATCGGGTGAAATCTGCCCACTTGCAAAATTTCTTTTAATCTTTGCGAAGACAGAATTCACTGACCGTTTCGCCAACACGGCACCAATGATTCCCGAAATCACGACAATCGAAATCGAGAAGGCCAAGCCGGTATAGGATGACATCCAAACCAGCAATGCCAGGTCAGCCAAGGGAACCACAATGAAAAGAAAAATTAATTTGCCGAGCACGACAATCTTTCACTAGACAACGAAACGATAACCATTAGTGATACTAACTAAGGGATTTTAGTCAGGCCGAAGTTGCATTGTCACTTGTATTGAGAGATTAAACAAGTTCGCTGTGGCTCGGTTTCATTCGAAAATGGTTTGTTGTCTAGTTTAGTTAGGGTGTTTCTGGTTATGGAAGTTCCCAAGAGCGGCGGGTTTTTATTTTCCAGTGAACGTTCGGTTTCTTTAGTTATCGCTAGTTTAGCTGCCGTGTTGCTTCTGCGCCCGTTGATTGGTTAAATGGAGTTCGTCCTCTGGTTAGTTCAAGACGACGTCTGGGGGACGGTATTCGCGTTTCCTCTATCTCTGGTTTGTGATTCGAGTTGCAGTAAATGCCAGTCGTATTTTTTAAACGATACCGAATGCAATTTGATTTGCGAAACGCTCGCTTCAGCGAGACGATCCTCCCGGAGGGCTACGAGTTATTGCCATGGCGGCCGGAACTGCTGAACGCTCATGCGGAGGCAAAGTATCGAAGTTTCCGAAATGAGTTAGATGCAAATGTGTTTCCCTGCCTCGGTGCTGCCGATGGCTGCCTTCGACTCATGAAAGAGATTAGTAATCGGCAGGGGTTCGTTCCGCAATCGACCTGGTTGGCGACTCACCGCGAGACCAATACCGGTAGGCTCGAGTATTGCGGCACGGTGCAGGGGCTTAGAGAGAAACTAGACGTGGGTGCCATTCAGAATATTGGAGTCGTTCGCGACCATCGTGGGATGGGAGTTGGTTCGGCAATCGTTCGAAACTCTCTAAAGGGATTTCAAGCCAGCGGCATCAAGATCGTCACGTTAGAGGTTACCGAAAAGAACACTGGGGCTTTGAGGTTGTATCAGCGGCTTGGTTTCGAAGTTGTCAGTACAGTTTTTAAATCGGTCGAAGTCAAACCAGTTTAATTGGACGGTGATAACTACCCTGGTTTGGCAATATTTCATGTGGTTGATGGGGTGTTGCCTGTTGTGCTAGCTTTTGCCGTTCTGCTTAGGCTGGTTTTCTGTACTCGGTTTTTATCGAGAAAAAACGAGGTTGTTGAATTGCCGGCGAGATGTAAAAATCGGTCGCTGGTCAGATGGATCTGACGACTCGCATAGGATGGCGAGTTCAGCGAATCAAGGTTGAAATGTCTGGTAGTGTCCAATGGGAAAACGAATCAAGTTCTCGAATGGGCGGCGGCTCGTTGAAGACATCATTCATGTCGCCAGCAAAACGCCACTTGCGGGATTTGTCGCGGATCAAGATGCCGGATTGGTTGCAAAATTTCGACGGTATAGCCGCCCCAAGATTTCCTGGAACGTGCTTTATATGAAGGCATATTCTATAGTCTGCAAACAAGACGCTAGCCTTCGGCGAGCTTATGTCGGTTTTCCATGGAGTCATCTTTACGAGCATGATAAGAACGTCTGCATGATGACCATTGCGCGGGAATATAACGGCGAGGAGCGGCTATTTTTTGCCAGATTTAATTCACCAGAAGAGAGTACTTTAGTTGAGTTGCAGGAACAGTATGATCATTACCGGCGGGCGCCGATTGAGGAGATCAAGCAGTTTCGGCATCAAATCAATTTCGCGAAGGCGCCGCGTTTTGCAAGGCGATTTGCGTGGTGGGCACTCGCTAATTTATGGCCGAAAAAGAGAGCCAGTCATATGGGAACCTTCGGGATGAGTATTTCCGGCAATAAAGGCTGTTACGGAGTTTCCCATCATTTAGGTCCGGCAACCACGACGCTTGGAGTGGACCCTTTTCCCAAAAAAGGGGTTAGCAAGATCGTGATGACGTTTGACCACAGGGTAATGGATGGTGCTCCAGTTACCAAAGCAATGCAAAAAATGCATCACATGTTGACCACAGCCGTCAAGGTTGAGTTGGCTGAATTGACTGGCTTCCATCCAGATACTGGAGAGAAGATGTCTGAAATGGAGCTGGCCGAATTTAAGCGGAATCAGCGGCTTCGGCGGATAGAAACGAATCGAAAGAGACGGGCGGCGTAGCTTCGCCTAACGTAACATTCTCATACGCGAAATATTGGCGTTTAAGTTACTCCAGGAAATGGTCTACCGTCTAAAGCGGTTAACGGAATCCGTCTGTTCCATGGCTTGGCGTACCGTTTCAAGGTACTGCTTGGGGGATGCCTCGAATTGATTTCGGGTCTTCGCGCCACTGAAGAGGATGATGCGTTGATTTGGAGCTTCGCCCATAAACACGCCATGGTTTAGAAGTCCTGTCGTTAGTTTTCCAGTTTCATGGAAGACAACCGGATCGAAACCAGCCAGGATGGGACTGAAGGCTTCTGGGTTCTCCTTGAAGCGTTTTAGATTCAATTCTGAACTAAATATGTAAACCTGGTTCCGGTGAACGCAGCCCCATTGGGGATTGCCATTTACCCATTTCCCCTGCAAAAGCAAAGAGACAGGGCATTTACCTCGCAGTGCATAGGTTGGTGTGGTCGTTGGGTTCTTTTTATTTACCGGAGTTTCTTTTAATGAGCTTCCTGATTCCGCGAGCATTTGCTTAGGAGAGATCGCAGGTGATTTTAAGATTGATTTAGATGGTTTGAATTGATTGTCCAATTCTGGTTTTGGCGAATCGGTTTTTGGGCTCAAAAAGTTTTTGGTAGGACGTTCGACGAGCATTGGAGGATTGGGTGGCCGAAAATCATTGTTTGGTTTGTTTGCTTCGTCGAATGGGGGAGTTTGAGTTTGTAGGGGTGCTGGTGTTTGGGATATTGCCAAGCTTGACTCGGGTGCCGGTGTTTTGGGCTGCGGTGTTGGAATCTTAAATTTCGGCAGTTTGAGTTCAGTGTTTTTTTCTGGATTTGTATCGTTAGCGTTCGTTGCCAAAGGCGTCGCTTGTTTTTTGGGAGCAGTAAAGAATGGGTTTTTCTTAACCTGGCCCGTAGGGACTTGGATAAAGCTTTGTTTCTGTTCTTCCTTGGAGGCAAGCTTTTTATAGTTTTGTCCGCTGAAGGCACTGGATTGATCAGGTATTTGGTAAGCCGGAAGTGCGGTGCCCAGTGGCTTGGGGGCGAATGGCTTACTCTCGGCGCCAGTGGTGTCGTCCTTTGTTGGCTTGCTGGGCGACTGGTCGGTCAGGTTGGGCTTTGCAAAGGGTGGGTTTTCTGAACGCCGCTTTAGTTCTGCGGATTCGGGTGAGTTGCTGGGCGATAGATGTTTGGGCGTAGTGGGTGAGAAAGAAGTCGTCTTCCCCTGGAATTTGGAGGCTGGTGAGGTTTTCAAATTTTGCAGATCGTTGATCGCATGACTGACTTTGTTTGCATCGTTAAGAAGTACTGCCCACTCGGTAACCATTTTATAATAGGCGGAGCTGTTGTCGGGACTCTTTCGCTTCGATACGACTTTTTTGTCTGCTGTTAATATGACCTCAAAGGGAACCGATGGCACTTCGTATTGCTCGACGATTTCCGGGTATTGGTCGACGTCAATTTTGACTGCAATGACGTTTTCACGGAAAGCGCTACGAACGCGTGATTCGGCGTGTACAAAGTTTGCTAAATTTCTGCAAGACAGTGACCAGGGAGCCGTGAAATGGAGCAGGACTAGCTTATTCTGTTGCTTAGCAAGGTGTTGAGCACGTGCTATATCTGTTTCCCATTGGATGGCCTGTTGAGCCTGTGTGGAGGCGCACGTTAAGAACAGACAGACCGAGGTAGCAGCAGCAATCAACCGAGTAAAAGAGGGAATCCAGTGTGTTGGTTTCTCAATAATTATTACAGGGTTAATTTTCATGATGTGACGCCCAACACGTAATCGTTAAAACACGGGTACATGTCATCGGAATCGGCATTAGAGAGTGAATAAGTTAATAAACCTTGACGATTATTTGGGTTTTTCAGTTCTCAAATTACCTATTTGGCTTATTTGTTGACATTCAGTGGCGGATGGAAAATTGGGTAATTTTTCAATTTCTGCTTGACAGCATGCTCTCTTTCGTCAACACTTTTAGCAGATCAAGTTTTCGCCTGTTTTCAGCGGGCACGGTTTACGCAGGGGTACTTTTTTCAACCCTTTTACCTGACGGATTCAGGTATCTTTCTCTGGCATTTCTCTTTGACTTTCGTTGTTGGTTTGAGAACATGCGAGTTTGGAACTCACAAGGGCTGATGGTTTCACTGTGATGGCTCGGATTGGATTTTCTTTGTAAAGCACTGGAAAACCAAGGTCGCCGCCGGTTTGTTCTACCTGAGAAATTGGTTGGGAGAACTTTGATCATTGTTCAGCGAGTTGGTTGTCTCGGATGGCAGCAAACTCTATCGCACGAACTGATTTGAGCATGCAAAGGAAGCGTCCTCGAACTCGTAACCGCTTTGTTTCTGTTACTTGAGGTCGCGTTTTTTTCACAGAATCGTTTGATTCAACTCCGTAGGAAGTTTCCTGTTTCGGGAACCACCAGTTTAAGGGTTTCAGTGAAACAGACATTCGGTGCCGTTTCGGCACGACAAATATTAGGTGCTTTATGGCAAAGAAAAGTTCTCGTTCCGGTACGAAAAGTTCATCGGTAAACGATTCCCCAACTACTAGTGATGACGCACGGTCTGAAGCTAAACCATCCCGTCCTAGACGTTCGTCCAAGAAGGCTTCCTCGAGTGAGTCTTCGCAAGGCAATTCGGAACGAAACGATTCGTCTTCGAGTTCTGGCAACGATGGCGACGGTGGTTCGAGTTCTACGGAGGGCGGTCGCCAGCGTGGGCGGAATCGGGGTTCATCGAATAATAATCGTTCAGGCGGAAACAACGGTGGAGGTGGTCGCTCGAACCGGCGTCGTCGCTCCGGTGGAAATTCGGGTGGTGGAAATCGTAACGGCAATTACCGAGGGCAGAAAAACAACTCTCGTGGTGGTCGACGAGGCGGACAAAAGCGAAGCAATGAACCCGTCGAGTTTGATGATGCAGAACTAAGCGAAGGAATCGGGCTCTTAGAGCTTCATCCCAACGGATACGGTTTTCTGAGAAGTGCAGAAAATAATTATTCTCGTGAGAGAAGCGATCCGTTCGTTCCTGGCACAATGATCGAAAAGTACGAGTTGCGTGCCGGTGTAATGATCAAGGGAATGGTTCAACCGGCGAGGCGTCAACAAGGTCCTCGGTTGCGTGAGTTGCTCGAAGTCGACGGTTTGGAGCCGGATGCATATTTAGAGGTGAAGAGCTTTGATAAGCTAACGCCAATCAATCCGGTAGCCTGGTATCGTTTAGAGACCGGACCTATGCCGTTGACAACCAGAGTGATGGATCTACTGACACCGCTGGGAAAAGGTCAGCGGGCTTTAATCGTCGCTCCGCCAAGAAGCGGTAAAACTGTCATGCTACAGCATATTGCGAACGGCATTTCGGAGAATCATCCGAATTCCAAACTCATGGTGCTGCTGATTGACGAGCGGCCTGAGGAAGTCACTGACATGAAACGGAATGTCAATGGTGAAGTAATCGCGAGTAGCCTTGATGAGGATATTGAGAGTCACGTTCGGCTTTCACAGTTAGTAATTCAGCGGTGCAAGCGACTGGCTGAGGCCGGACAGGATGTCTTTTTACTAATGGATTCTATTACCCGTTTGGCGAGAGCCTTTAATAAGTGGGTAGGAAATACCGGCAGGACGATGTCGGGTGGTGTTGATATCAAGGCGATGGATATACCTAAGAAATTGTTCTCCTCGGCAAGAGCGTTTGAGGAAGGTGGTTCATTAACGATCGTCGGAACTGCTTTGGTCGATACAGGAAGTCGAATGGACGAGCTTATTTTCCAGGAGTTTAAAGGGACTGGAAATATGGAACTTGTTCTCGATCGTAAACTGGCAGATCGACGCGTCTGGCCAGCGATCGATATTTCCCAATCTGGAACTCGACGGGAGGAATTGTTGTTGTCTCCTGACACATTAAGTGCGGTGACGATGTTGAGGAGAACCTTAACGACGATGCACCACGTGGAAGCGATGGAGCAGTTGACCCGTCAGTTAGAACGTTTCAAAACAAATGAAGAATTTGTCAAGCTGATCAGCGGTAAGCTTGACGATATGTAAACGTTGCCGGCAAGTGAGATTTTTAAAACGATTCCTGAA
>JAPOIJ010000242.1 GCA_029979005.1 Planctomycetota bacterium
ATTACTGACGATGGCCAGTCTGGGCAAATCTGCGTTTCAGCCACACCTACTATCGCACCTTATTTTTTTCCCGAGCTGCTCAAACGGGTTACGACGCAATTCCCCAAAGCAGATTTTTCGCTGATTGAAACGAGTTCTGATTCATTGATACAAGCCTGTTTAAAAGGCGAATTGGATGTCGGCATACTCGCTCTCTCACCCTTGGTAAAACAATCTGCCAGCTATCTCTCATTTGAGTCTCTAATCGAAGAAGAGATCGTTCTGGCAATCCCCGCTAACCATCTTCTCTGCAAGAAAGCGAGAATTTACTTAAAAGACTTAGTCCAAAGTAATTTCCTGATGTTGCCGTCGAATTCCAGTTTAAGTGCAACAGTAGATAGTTTTTTTCACCGCAAGAAATTTCTTCCTCAATCCATCACACGTGTCGAGCAACTCGCAACACTCCAAGCCATGATCGCCTCAGGCTATGGCGTTTCGCTGGTTCCCCGGATGGCCACGCATGACAACTCTCATGAAATTGTGTATCGCTCGCTCAGTGGCGAGCAACCGCGCCGCGAAATTGCTTTGTGCTGGAACTCGAAACGCTACCAAAACGAATTACTCTCCAATTTCCTGAAAGCTCTTATTGAATATGCCGGAGACCGGCTTAAGCCTGCCGACACCACGGTTGCTGAGCCATTCGCAAATGCCAACATCTAGGTCACTGTCGCCAGGCCCTCGTTTGGAAACCCTTCCGCTTTCGAAGACCATCCAGATTCAGTCGTCGGAAATCAAAAAGTTCGCTTGCGTTTGAATTTGGGAAATAGGCACATCAATATCCACCACGACGCCGTCCCGGTTAATCAACATCGCCCGGGGAAGTACATCCGTGGGGCATTGCTCCCAAACTCGATTGGCTCCCTGCTTCTGAATATCGCCGTTCCCGAAAATCACACCGTTAGACGCAGCAATGTCCACCAGCAAGTTACTGTCCGCTTTCTCATCAATTGAATCATCAGTTGAAATTGCCAGTAATTTACCTCCACGTCGCCGCCATGATTTTGTGGTTTCGCAAGCTTGAAGCAGGCCATTGATGGAATCCTTGTTTTCTTTTGACCAGAGCACCAAAACAACAACACGATTGGTCAAACTCGATAGATCTACCGGATTCTTGTTATATTCAACTTGCTCCAAATCAATTTTCTGGTCGACCAAGTCTAATCGAGCAAGCCCGTTTCGGCCCAGGCGATTTGCGTTCCCCAACCGCGTCTCACCGTCTGGCCCGTCCAACGGAGAATTCGTTTCAGAGAGCGACTGATAGATTGCCGCTGCAGCTTCATAGTAAGCTTGCTGCTCGAGCCAACGGGCAACTTGATCGACGTCTTTTACAACCCATGAGTTACAACGGTCGTCCTGCAATAACTGCTGAGACAAACGAACGAGATTTTCATTTCCCTCAACTCCGTTAATCCAGCGATTATTAAAAGCCTCTTGGTAACCTGAAACCGAGATCATCAAATTCCCCTGAAGGAAATTCAGCATTTTGCTCACTGGTTCTGAATCAAGCGATTGCATCCATTCGTCGAGTTGCCCAACTACTAAAACTGCATCGTCAATTTCTTTTTCGATATAATAATTAACGACCTGTTGAATTGTCGCAATCACCAAAGGGTCATCTGGAAACTTCTTCAGCAAATTCAGCATCGTTTCACAAACGGCATCGACACTGGTGGATTGCTCCGGTTTCAATCGCTCGAATGCCAGTTGTTTAAACTGGGCCAGAGCGGCAACTCTTGCAACGCGGGGATTTGCATCAACAAGAAAAGTACTTGCAAAAACCTTAAGATCCTCGGTTGCATCAGGACCACTCAATTCCTTAGAAAATCCAAGACCGTAGATCACGGACAGTGCACCAATTTTGGTTTCGATTGCAAACGCGCGGTCTTTTTCGGAAAGTTTTCTAGTCAACAACTCGTCGGCGACCGCAATTTTTTGACGACATTTCGTCTCGATTTCAAACTTAGACGGCGTTTGAAGTTCCGTCCGACCAAGCTCGACCAACATAGCCGTTAACTCTTTGATCGAGCTTAGTTCCACTAGACGGCCGAAGCGATTGCTCTTTTTCGTAGATACCCTAGCGTCGGTTACTTTCGCTGGTTTGACAACTGGCGCTTGCGGTAGCGTTGGGAAAAACTGACTGACCGCTAACAACCCCAGAAGAAGCGTAGTCACGAGACCAAAAATAAAGGAGGGGAAGTATACGCCTGCTTCGGCTACAGTTCTTTCATCTGAAAAACCAGCAAAACCATTCTTCGAGCGACCTGTTCGCTTGCCCCGTTTCATTCTGATTCCCAAGCCATCTGAAATAGATCCCCAAGTCGCCCCCGTTAATCTCTCGCACAGGAGGCGAGCGGTGGTTCCGACTGACATTCGCTGTCAGTATGCTTAAAATGCAGGGAACATTCAATCAAAATCGCGAGATAGAAAATAACCGGCGTCACTGTGCGAAGATGGCGAAAAACGATTGTTTAACGCCGTATTCATTTGAAATGGCCGGATTTCACACAGAGCAGCAGGGGTTGGCTCAGGGCAACTCAATCGATGACTTCGGGGCCGCCTCAGCTGCGGTTCCAGCCGAGGATTGTTCGGTTGAAACATAGATCATTCGCAATTGATGCAAGCCATCACGCAAATGGTTGGCTTCTTCCTCCGTGAGATTGCCCTGCGTTTTTTCCTGCAACATTCCCAGGAGATCAATAAAATGCTTCGCCATTGGCAAATTAACGCTCGGTTGCCCCGTCATGGGATCCGGAATCAATCCCATCGCCGCCATCGCCTGAGTAGCCAAGGTAGACATCAACACCATGAAGGAAGCCGGAGGTAAGGCATGCTCTTCCGCTTCGCCTTTTGGCTCATTAGCGGACTCCTTTAGTTCCTCTTTCTCTTTCTCAACTTGAGATTTCCAATCATCATCGACAATGATCTTGGGCTCTTCGCCCGAACCGGTTTCTTCCGACATCGATGGTTCCTTTGATTTAACTCAGAATTATTGTTTACAAACGCGTTTAGACTTCTACTTCTTTCTTGGCGCCGTTACTCGAACGTCTCACAGCCGCTTGAATGAACCCTGAAAATAGCGGATGAGAGGCGGTTGGCTTGGATTTAAATTCCGGGGGGAACTGAACCGCAACGAACCACGGATGATCGACCACCTCAATAATTTCAACGAGTGTATCGTTCTCACTGGTTGCGGCAAATCTCAACCCGTGCGCTTCAAGTTGTTTGCGGAAGACATTGTTGAACTCATAGCGATGACGATGACGCTCTGAGATTTCTTTCGTTCCGTAACATTCCAGTGACTTGCTCGCGTCGTTCACCGTCGAAACTTGAGCGCCGAGTCTCATCGTCCCTCCTTTATCGGTGATATTGTTTTGCTCATCGAGCAAACAGATCACAGGGTACGACGTATCTTTATCAAATTCCGTCGAATTCGCTCCCTCTAATCCGACAACGTTCCGGGCGAATTCGATGGCGGCACACTGCATCCCTAAACAGATGCCAAGAAACGGAATTTTTCGTTCACGCGCCCAGCGAATGGCCTCCACCTTTCCTTCGGTTCCACGCTCACCAAATCCACCGGGCACCAAAATCCCGTCGTAACCGCTCAACAACCGCTCGGGGCCTTCGTGTTCAATATCTTCACTCTGGATGCGACCAATTCGAATTTGAGCATGGTTGTCAATTCCTGCATGGTCAATCGATTCGTAAATCGATTTATAGGCATCTTTATGCTCCGCATATTTCCCGACAACCGCGATGCTGATCTCTGTTTCGGGATTCCGCAACCGATGAAGCAGCTCCCGCCAGTTATCAAGATCCAGCGTCTGTTTAGGAAGCCCTAACTTGTTCACGATCAATTCATCGAGGCCATGCTCGACCAGACTTAACGGCACTTCATAAATTGAAAAATCTTTGTCGCGTTCTTCGATAACAGCTTTGACCGGTACGTTACAAAACAATGCAATCTTTTCCCGATCCGAAGCCGCCATTTCTCGCTCGGTTCGACAAATTAGAATATCCGGTTGAATACCAATCTGACGGAGTTGCCCCACGGAATGCTGGGTCGGCTTTGTTTTTAATTCCGCAGCCGCTTTGAGGTACGGGACCAGAGTCAGGTGAATGTAAAGGCAATTCTCTTTTCCGACATCTAGCGAAAACTGTCGAATTGCTTCAAGGAATGGCTGACTCTCAATGTCACCCACCGTTCCACCAATCTCGGTGATGACCACATCGACATCTTCACCCCCGAGCTTTCCAATGCAGTTTTTGATTTCATTGGTTATGTGCGGGATGACCTGAACAGTTTTCCCGAGGAACTCACCACGTCGTTCCTTCTCGATCACACTAAGATAGATCTGACCCGTTGTATAATTCGATTGGCGGGTCAACGGAGCATTGGTAAATCGCTCGTAGTGTCCCAGATCAAGATCTGTTTCACTTCCATCGTCCAGCACGTAAACTTCGCCGTGCTGATAGGGGCTCATCGTTCCCGGGTCGACGTTAATATACGGATCCAACTTCTGCATCCGTACACTGAGGCCTCGCTGCTCAAGCACCATACCCACCGAAGCGCTGGTAAGGCCTTTGCCGAGCGAACTGACCACGCCGCCGGTAACAAAAATATGTTTCGTCATCAAGTTTCCTCTATTTTGCGGCGATTCATCACGCCCGCATCCGCAATTGATCCAATCCCAGCCAACAAAAATAGCGCAATTTCCATAGGAAATGCGCAATATGAAGATTTGAGAAACCATCCTCGCTGTCGGGCGTTATCTTAGCAATTTGTATGCCGTCTGACAAACGACTGGTAATCCTCGAGTGTATCAATTCCAGCGATCGGATGGTCTATTTTACCCACCAATATCTTATGACCATTCGACAAAATCCGCAGTTGTTCGAGCGACTCCACTGTTTCAATCGCGGTCGGCGACAAATTTGGGATGTTCTGCAAAAATCCGCTGCGGTAGCAATAAAGCCCCACATGCTGGAAAAACAAAGCCGGCTCTGATGTCAAATATTGGTCAGTCCAATCTCTTGGGTGCGGAATGACACTCCGGCTAAAGTAAATCGCATGCATTTGATTGTCGAATACAATCTTCACGCAATTGGGATCCTCAAGCATTTGCCGATCGCGAAT
>JAPOIJ010000307.1 GCA_029979005.1 Planctomycetota bacterium
AAACCAAGTAGCTTTTGAGGAACCCACCGAGGCTTATATGCCACGTGGGGACTACATTCGATTGATGGGCGATTTGATGGTGGTGGCGCTACAAACGGGTTTGACCAATGTAGCAACCTTTATGGTGGGTCCCGAGCGGTGGGATACGCCTTATATGTTTGACGGTCTGTTTGACAAACCCCGAAGTCACCACCAAATGTCCCACAATCAAACCAACACGATTGATGATTTGCTCAAAATTGATGAATTCCACATGCAGCAATACGCCTACCTGCTAAACCAAATGGACCAAATTCAAGAGGCCGATGGGACGACGCTGTTGGACAACACTTTGTTCACCTACGGATCGGGTTTGGGAGACGGTTCAACGCATCAATACAATGACCTGCCCATTGTTGTAGGTGGTGGCGGTAATCGTGTTAAATCAGGAATACATATCAATATGCCAGAGGGGACGCCGCTGGCCAATCTTTGGTTAACTCAGGCGCAGTTGTTGGGGCTGGAAATGGATGAGTTCGCGGATAGTTCCGGCCCTATCCATGCAATGTTGGCCTAGTCGACCGCCATCATCTTGGAAGATTGGAATTTCCTTTTTTCTTGTAAAGCATTTGGTTCGAATTTTGCGGATGTCAGTATCATCTGGCCAAAAATCTAGTGACAGGCGTAGCTACTGCTGGCCATGATTCGAGCTCTATTTTCCAGCCGCAACGTTTTTAATTTCGTCAAGTAACGAATGGGCGAGATAACGTTTCGAAAATGAGGGGGATTTTTGAATTTTGGTTAAGAGTTTCTTCACAAGTTCCCCCTGCGACTTAATCAGCGCCGATGCGGCAGCGATTTGAACCAATTCATCTTTGTCGTCCAATAGAGGGGTGAGTACTGGTTCTAATGACTGAGGATCAGCAACTTTTTTCAGAGCAATCGCCGCTGCTAAGCGAACCCACGATTTGGGATGAACGAGGCATTCCCGAAGCGTCTCACGATTTTCTGAACCGGTGCAGCACACTAGGGTTTGGGCCAGTCGAATAGACATCGATTGGTCGTCGCTTTCCTCAAGCAGCGTTAGCAAAACGGGGAACGCTTGTGGACTTGGGTGCATGCAAAGATAATCCAATGCGATTATCGCGGCCGATGTTTTTTCGCGCGGTGTATCGGGAAATTTTTCCAACAATAAGCGGGCACGAAATGCGATATTTTTATCTCCACTGCCTGCGGCGTCCTCAAGTTTCCGTCGTGCCGGGGACCCCAAGGCGATCAACATTGCCTCGGCGGCTTGTCGCTCGGCATAACGGTTACTTCCCAAATTTTCGATAAGGCGTTGCGATGTCTTCTCTAGATCTTTGGTATTTCTAAGAGATTTGAGAAAGTCGATTGCTCCATCGGAAGTGCTTGTAATTCGGCGTTGAATGGATGGATCTTCTCGGGCGAAAATGTCCTGCTTGGATTGGATTGAATTGCGCGAAGATGGAATCCTATCCCCTCGCATCGAACGGGGTTTTTCATTGAGTACTAGTTCAGCAATTGGTTCAACGGAAAAATCCAGTGCCACACCCAATGCGTCCTCTCCATTAAATAAGGCGAATTCGTCGACACAGCCGATAAATTCATCGCCGTTTCCAGGGTTAACGAAACTCCACGATTTATGACGATTCGTTAGATCTTTTTTTAGGATTCTCAGATCGAATTCTTCGTTCAAATTGATGGTCGGGAATGCTTCGCCATTTACGTATACTTTCACTTTTCTCTTGGAAAAATCGACTCCGCAGACGATGGTGGTCCATTGGTCCGTCGTCATTTTCCAGGGGATTTCGTATGCAACGTCCCAGTTGTTAAATCGAACAAGGAGTTTTCCACTTTCCGAAATTGCCAAGTGAAACCAACGATTACGGGGGCCAGCAGTCAAAATGCCGTTATTGGGTAAGCCTCCTTCTCTTTCAAATCGCTTGAATCGAATGGCGACCGTAAACGCCTCAATTTTTAGTGCAGGCGTGTAAAAGCGGTAGTTTGGGGGGGCGAGCGATTCATCTCGCCAAAAAGAGTATTCGCGATTGACATTCAACGCATCGTCAATGAATTCAGGTGTTCCCTTAAATCGATACTCGTTGTTGTTTCCACTGCTATCGAGCATGTTGCCATCGAACTGAAATCGGGCAACGACCTCACAAGAATCTTGAGCGAAGAGCTTGAGGTTATAGGTGGGCAAAGGGACTGCCTGTAATATCAAAAGTTGGGTCAATAGGAACCCAAATTGATAATCCGGTTTCTGGAACATCTAAGCGTCCTGTGCAATTCGCTATACGGTAACTGTTGCATCATCTTTTCAGACCCAACCACAATTTTACCGTGCCACTCCCGCAAACTCTACAAACCCTACTGATGAAAAGATGGGAATGCATGCTTGCTTTTTCTAGATAAGATATACTGCTGGGAGACCAAGTTTTCGTCCAGATTACAGGCTCAAGGAAAGTCGAAAAACATTTTCAGAGGGCAGCCCAGCGATGCTTGGTCGATATTCGGTCGGAATATCTTGGACGAGAAATTTCGAAGGGCCGTACTTTTCGAAGCGGCAAATCACGTTGGATGTTGAATCACCAGCTCGGTATTGTGATGCGATGAATCGCCCCGTGATGTGGCTTCGAATAACGGACCTTCGGAGTTCCTTGGGGACTTTGTCGGAAATGATGCCAATGGAAAGCATGGTAGCCATGGCGTCCCTGCGGCCAGCAAGCACCTCGGAGTCCATCTCG
>JAPOIJ010000044.1 GCA_029979005.1 Planctomycetota bacterium
ACCGACTGGCAACCCGTCAAAATTCACTCATTCGATCCTGCCAATTCCCGAAACAAGCCCGGTAAAGCTTGCATTCACAGCTGCTTAATCGATGTCGATCAAGATGGTGATCTCGATTTCATTGGCTCAAATCAGACCCTATTCTGGCTCGAATGTCCCAACGAACCGCTTTCAAAAACACCCTGGGTTTATCGAACCATCGATGACGAGATGCTTGGTTCGCACTGTGTATTAGCGGCGGATGTGGACGGAAACGGTGCAAAGGATTTAATTGCCAACTCATTCCACGATGAGAAAAAGACTAACGTACCCCGCTCCATTGCCTGGCTTGAGGTCCCTGCCAACCCGCGTGAAGCAAAACACTGGAAGCGCCATGTTTTTGCTGATCAGGATGCACCGGGGGGGTCGCACTACATGGGTTTTGGTGATCTGAACGGAGACGGACGTGGAGACATCACCTGCGGCGCGAAAGGCCAACCCTTTACTGAGGGAGAATGGTTTGCCTGGTGGGAGCAACCAGTGGATCCTCGCGGTCCCTGGAAAAAACACCTGCTCGCTGAAAATCAGGCTGGAGCATCAAATATCAACCCCGTTCATATTGACGGTGATAACAGTATCGATATCGTAGCCACCCGCGGTCACGGCGCCGGAGTCTTTTGGTTCAAGGGGCCTAATTTTAGGCCGATTGAAATCGACTCTAAAATCGAAGGACCGCACACGCTTGTTACTTCTGATCTCGACGGGGATCAGGATATCGACATTGCCGTTTGCGGACGGACGACTGACGGGATCGCAATGTGGTATCAAAACGATGGATCGGGAAATTTCAAACCCTCTGTCATCGACCGAGATCAAGGAAGCTATGACCTTCGAGCGATCGACATGGACGGCGATGGAGACCTCGACCTTCTCAGTGCCGGACACCAAAATAACAATGTCGTCTGGTACGAAAACCAGATTAACCGCTAACGATCCACCGCCGGTTAGCCTCATTCAAGCCAACCGTGAAATTCTATTTCTTCGTCTTTCCCGAATCCAAAAATTGATTTGCAAAAAAGTCGATAGCTCGTTGACGATCTCGTTGATTTTTCAAACCATGTCCAGCACCTGGTACTAGAATCAGAGTAGTCGAAACACCGGCCGCTTTGAGAGCGTCATCCAACATTTGACTTTGCTGAAACGGTACCAGGCGATCCTGATCACCATGCATAATTAAGAATGGTGGATCATCTGCGGTCACGTATGCAATCGGATTAATTTTGTTCGTTTTTTCCGGCACCTCCTGAATTGGGGCACCAACCAACAAAGACTCTGGAGAACCCGGTGCATCGTGATCGATTTTTCCCGTCGCTCCCGCCTGCTGATTCATCTTTAATAAATCTGTCGGGCCAAACCAGTCACAAACCGCTTGCACACGACTAGACACATCAACCGTGCCAAGATTTCCTTCCAGTTCGGATACTTCTCCGCTGGTTCCCAAAAGTGCGACCAGATGGCCACCCGCAGAAGAACCCCACACGCCGAATTTTTTGGGATCCAAACCGAATCGCTGGGCATTTTTACGAAGGTATCGAATTGCCGCTTTACAGTCGTGAATCTGCGCGGGGAATGTCGCATGTTGACTTAGCCGATAATTAATACTCGCGACCGCAAATCCTCGCTGAAGCAGTGGATTCAAATGCGCAAACCGATCTTTCGAACCGTTTTTCCAACCACCTCCATGAACCCAAATAATTAATGGTAATTCAGCAGCGGATGGCCGGACCTTCGGCAAGTAAAGATCTAGTCGGTGACGCTCGTGCCCTTGCTTCACATAGGCGAGGTTCTTAAGCGTCTTAATATCCTCAAGCGAATCGGAGGATGGTTCGGCCGTTCGATTTAAAAAACTGAAGTGCTCATCCAGTGAAATCCATCCGCTTTGATCCGTATCTACCCGATCAAAATTACCACGGATCGCCGACGGTAATTCATCGCGCGTCAGCCGCATATCTTTATTTTTATCCCAACGAAGAAAACGGGCGTCCGGCTTGGTTGAGGCGGGCGCATCCGCTGTTTGTGCAGTTACGGAAACACAATTGAGAGAAACACAACCGAGCCACGCAACCGGTAAGAATACAAACCAGAAAACTATTTTCCCGTCCATCAATTTCTCCAACTTAGAAAGTTGTTAGACCGACCCGTGCTAATTGCAAGCAATCGATCGCCTTCAGTTAATTGATGGGCAGTTTAAACCATTCTCACGCTCAAAAAAACAGCGCACCTGTTTTACGGTGTGGAGGCGAAAAACTTAGGCAGCAGTTTTTCGTTTTCTTATCGTTGCGTCAGATTGCAACCACTGGGTCAACTTCTTGGACTCCGAAGCCCACGCTTTCCCAATTCGCTTGGCACAGAACAATTCGAACAACAAATCAAATGTTTCTGCCATCGTGCGAAGGCTCTCAATGCGATCCTCCATGTCTTTCATTTCGGTCCCGCTGTCACCGGGATGGCTGATTTTTGCACTTCCCAGAATGCATGTTTCCGCCTGCAAATTGAAATCATACTGCTCACCGTTGCGTATCAAGGTGAGGCCAGCCTTTCGCGGCAGCTTTCCCATCCGAATCGCCATCCCTGCTTCTGGTAAAGCCACCGGGCTCTCGGACGAAATTGACTCTTTTCCATGTTCCCCCTGAGGACAATCGAGGCTTAACGATCTGGCGAACATCCCAGCAACCTCGGAATCATCAGCAAGCATGAGGGTGTCCGACCCGGTATCCCACTTCCACCACAACCAGAGTAAAAATTCATTTCCCAGATAGTCGTAGTTGTCAGTCATTCCATTCCACCACGTCACCTGGGCCGATTCACCGGGTAGAAAAGCAGTCGGCTCGATCGCGAAGAGTTCAGCATTGGCACCGACTTCATGTGCATATTCAACCGCGAGCTTGCCAGAGGATACGCGACTGAACTCCAACCCAAAAGCTCGCTCTAGCAACTCGATACAGGAGTCATTTGTTTTCTCACTCCCGCTCCCAAGAAAAACTGTCTCGGTATCGGCATCCCAGAGAACCGATGTTTCTGCCATTCGCTTGTAATTGCCTTTTTGAGCCTCCAGTTCACACCGCGCATCGACTGCCTCTTTCGCCTCTTCCCGCTGCGTTTTCGTTGGTCGACTGCCAAGTTGGTCGCCCATGATGCCCGCTAATTCGATCTGCATCCAGGCACGTTTGATTGGCCCGGGAATACTGCAAGAGTCAATCCGCACTCCAAAGTGCATCGCTTCGCCGAGGATATTTTTCTCGCGATCGAACTCTGTATCAAGAAGATGTGCACCGCCAGTGAATCCTATACTGGGTTGTTCGTGAAGGCGGGCGTTTGATTTTCCAATGCGATGCTGTTTTAAAATTTCTAAGTGCTCGTCACCAAAACTACCACTGGGATCTTTTTCAATTCGAAAACGCTCGAAAGTAACACTGCCTGCAAGAAAACCCATGCTTGATAACCTAATCACAAATATTAAAAGAGACTTTCGATATCCTACTCCCAACCACAGCGATGCATCTTCTTAGATGTCATTTCATAGAGCAGCTCGATAACGTTTTATTCGGTTATGTGGCTGACAAACTTGATCGTTTGGGACATTAGCGAATTCTTCTAAAAATCAAAAAATCTTGGCGTTCAAACCGTTCCAAAAACGAACGATATCTCGATAACGTAAGTTATCGAGATACGTTTTTAGACCCGAATCCCAACAAACTCTTTGCGGGCTAATTCAAATCTACTTGAAGCGTCGCATTGCTACCCGCTTGCACCGGCTTGAGACCACTAATTTCAGAAAGGTCTGGTTTTTCACGGCCCATTTTGACCGTGAAATTACCGTCCGAATAAACGGGAGCTCGAAAGCGATTAGAATCCATTCGGACGGTGTAGAGTATTTCACCGGTCGCATCTTCGATGACTTGCACCACCGGTCGCTCCACACCCTTGACTACCATCTCCGGTAAAAAGCCACTTGGCTTGCGACCATCATTGTTACGGTAATCAAATGTAATCGGCCATCCCGCAAATTGAGCTTGGGCTCCCTCATCAACGTCCGCAAACCGGGGCCAACACTCTACGGTAATTTTCCGATTCTTTTTATCGAACCGAACCACGCCAAACCCATCTCCTCGTTGTTTTTCATCTTGTCGGTTCGGCGGATTGGCATAGGCCAGCATGGTGATCTTGTTTCCCAAGCCATCTAGGTAGTCTCCAGTCCATGGGAGCGGACTATCGGCTACCGCATTGGGCCCCGGTTTTTCATTTTCCGGCCACCACCAACGACCATAAATCGTATTGACGATCGCGGGACTGGTAAATGCATAGGGGCCATCTCCAAAATTTTCAATTCCGTGTTTTACAAAAACAGCGAGATGTTGATCACCGCATAGGTGAGGCGCCCACGCCCTTCGAATTTCAACAAGTGCTTTATTTCGACCTTTTTGGGGCCATGCATTACTATCAAGATCCGCGAGCAACCGATTGCTTTCCTGACCATGTAAATGAACCGCGCCGCAAAACGCTGTTTGGGAGAGAACACATTTCATGTCAGCACCAGTCCAATCCTGACTCCATGCATTGAGAAAATCTAATTGACGATCACCCATGAGTTTTAATTCTGGAAGATCAACCGCAGCGCGATCATATTTGGGATCATTAATGTGGTCAGGCCGAGGCCCCATCTTCGGAATTTTTCCTTCCGGACCACTTTTGAATTTTCGATCCTCAACAATGGCAAAATTGATTCCACCGATGGTCAAATCGGTATAGTAGACGCTTATTCCACGCTCAATAGGAGTTGCATCGTAGGCGTCCGGAAGATGCCATGTTTGGCACCGCTGTACCATGTTGACGTATTTTGCAGGGTAAAAATAGCCTCCGCTCGGCCCCTGCGGGTTACTCGCCTGTTTCCCGTTTTCGCCCCAAATATTTGCTTGTCCGACATCGTGATCGTCAGGAATCGTAACGACGGGTCGATCTTTTAAAATATCCCGAAACTGCATTCCAAATTCTAACCAACCGTAAGTGTGTTCGGTGTGATGGTAAGACTGGTCTCCGGCAAAGAATAAAAAGTCGGGATCGATCTTTTTCAAATTGTCGATCATTTTGGGGCGGGGGCCGGGAGTCCGCGAGCTATTACACGACAAATTACCAACGACAATCACATCTTTATCGATAGGGTCTTTTCGAATAACACCTTCGAACTGCGCCTCTGCACCATGACGGACCCGGTAAGCAACATCTTTTGTATTGTCCCAATCCTCTAATCTAAAATGAGCACTCCAACCAAGTTCAATGACTTCTTCCTTGGCAACTTCCTGCCATTCGCCGGAAGGTCGTTTCAATTCCAAGCGAGCCAACCTCGCCTCATCCGGCATGAGCGGGAAGAACTGTGCTGACAGTTTTAAAACTCCATGGTCGTGGGTATACACCGCAAAACCGACAACCTCGTTGCGCGGCACATTCAGGTTCAACGTCCGACGCTTGTTAGGTTTCACTTTCCACCACTGGCCAGTCGACATCGACTCTAGATTTTTAAATTTTTCACCGAAAACAGGAGTTTGCTGCCCCTGCAAGGACTGACTATTCAACAGCCCAAAGATGATAAACACGAGCCAGCTTAAGCCCACTTCTGATCGGAAACGCTTACTAAGTCTAATTTGATTCATTTTTATCTTGCTCTGGAATTTGGAAACTACTTCTATTGTCCAAAACTGGGGCAAGAACGTCAAACTGGATTGGCTTTATTTTTGCGAATTCAAGATCTAGCGTACCTCTTGATTCAGATGCCTCATCAACGCTGTTCACTATTCCTATACAACCATGTCTACTAATGCGCTTTAAATGAGACGGAGCTAAGTTTAGTTTTCGTCGAACAAGTTTTCATGTGAACCAAACAGAGAGCGCACAAAAAAAACTCCCCGCAGAAATACTGCGGAGAGTTTAAATTTAAGCGTTCAGCTCAGTCGTTAGCTTAAAAAGTCATAACGAAATCGATTCCAAAGATGTTTGCTTTGTAATCGAGTCCAGGAGACCAATCGTATCGGTACTCTGGACGAACTGTTAGGTTCGAAGTCGCTTTGTAGTTGAAACCGTAGGTAGCTTCGTATTGCGAGTGCGATCCACTTGAAGGAAGCGTTCCGCCATGAGGAGCGTATCCAGTGACATTGTCACCTTTCCACCACTCAATACGTCTTCCGAAGGTCAAACGATCTGAGATTGTATAGAACAAGTAATTGCTAAGTGCAAAATTGTCTTCGCCGGTGCTGTTCACTCGAAGCACGTCGCTTTGGAACACAGTCTGCAAGCAATTAGTGAGTTGCAAGTCGAGAACCATGCTGTGTGAGTAAGCATCGTCGCCACGAGCACCAAGATCACCGAATGTAGTGATGTAGGTAAACGAAGCGTCGTCATTGATGTTGCGGCTGAAACCACCCAAGAATGTGCTACCGTCACCAAACTGATCGAATCCGGTATCCCATCCAGCGGTCCATCCACCGTACAATGTGGTGCAGTCATTCATCTCATACGTTGCAATGGCACCGGTGTGAGTAAAGGGCTCAGTGTTGTACATCATGATTGAATGTGAGTAGAAAAAGTTCTGCGGAGCAGGAACAACTTCATAACCAACCAGCGTGTAGAAATGTCCGATCTTGACACTCAAGTCACCCATGGCAACTTCACCGTAAAGCTGTGGCAAAGCCCAGCCGTATTTACCGCCACGTGTAAAAGCAGGATCAAGATCCCAAACACCAGGATTATTTCCAAATGCCTGAGTATCAGGACCATCGACACCGTACATGCCGTCAAAACGGAAACCAAAGGCTAGTTCGCCGCACTTTGAATTCGCTTCTTTTTCGACGAACAACCAGCCCTGACCTAAATCGAAAGAATCTGGATCTGAATTAAACAGTCCATTCGATTTGGTGTGAATACCCATGGAGAACCAACCACCGATATTCAAGCCACCATCTGAACATCCATTTCCGAAGAGCGTCCAAGGCTCACCAAGCCCGGAATCACAACAGGCAACCGACTCCGCAACAGGTGCGGGGGTTGCTGCATCGTCTTGAAAAGAAACCACCGTTGCAGGTGTTCCTACATTGTTAATTGTCTGTCCGTGGACACCGGCGAGCCCGAAAGCTCCCGAACCAATTAGGCCTAAGACAAACATCCAGCCTGACTTTCCGCGTTTCATGTCACCACCCTGTGTTGTACTTAACATCGTTATTTGTTTTCCTAACCAGCGACGAACCCAACACGATGTAAGCTGAGCTTGCCTTTTTACTACATCCTTGGGAATCGGTTTGTGACGCGCGTGACGACTATTCCAAATTCGCGTATTTTCTGTAATTCCCGACCTGGAAGCAGCAAAGATGTGCAACTTTGACGATTGAAACGATCGATCCAGCCAGCGATGTAAAGGTATGACGGTTAAAAGAACACTGCCGGCAAACATCCTTCTCGATTGCTATCACTGCCGGGCGGATGGCTAGGAAAGAGAGGTTCGGATCAGAAATCGCAACTCCAAAAAGAACCGTTTCCTACCTCCCGCTTGATCCAAAGCGTGCCCTGGTCTTGGAACGATATCTTCCAATTAAAGCATTGAAAAAGCAGGAATTGATTATTTTTTGTGCAACTTCCTGTCACTAAATCCAATATTTTCCTTGTTTTTACCACCTAAGGGAAATTAAACGACCCTTTTGGTTTTGCAATGTAGAGGTCGAAATCAGGCTGCCTCGGAATGAAACTTGTCTGCACTCGATTTAAGCGATCAACATCGTTGTTCAAGGGTGGCTGAATTTGCTGAAAGAAAAAAAGTGAAAAAGTGATAGCGTTTTTTCCGCATGAAATCCTCTAACTGCCGCCGTGCAGGGATTCCTTTTTCGAATTGGTATGAAGTTTGCGAATGGGAAAGAACGTCTTGCGGTGCAAGACATCTTCCGAGCCTACATCCGTTGCCATCTCCAAAAAGGAACCCAATCCCGTGTTCAAGTCTTCTACTTTAGTCAAACCAATATCAATCGTGATCGGTATGGTTTTGATTCTCACCTGTATTAATCTCGCCCCCTCGAATTCTGTTTTCGCTCAGGAAGAGATTGCCGAAGTTGTTAGTACCAGTGAGGTAATTGCTGATTCAACTGAGAGTGATTCACCTACGACCTCCGAGCTTTCTTACGTTTTTAATAACGCAATTATTTTTATCTGTGCAGTCTTGGTTCTATTCATGCAGGCTGGTTTTTCGATGGTTGAGGTTGGACTCAACAGTTCGAAGAATGTGGTCAATATCTTGTTTAAAAACCTGATGGATTTATCTGTCGGAGCTTTATTGTTTTTCACCGTTGGTTTTGCCTTGATGTATCCGGGCTGCTACGGTGATGTGACCAATGCGTATTTCTCCTTTGGAGGCTTTGGAATCTATGGAGCATCCGAAACCGATTCATTATCTCCCTACGCCGATTGGTTTTTCCAGGCCGTATTTGCTGCAACCGCTGCAACGATTGTCTCAGGTGCTGTCGCCGGTCGGATGCGATTTGGATCTTATCTGATCTTCAGTGCCGTCCTGACCGCACTCGTTTATCCAATCAGTGGTTATTGGAAATGGGGTGGTGGCTGGCTCACTCAGTTTGGAGAACTTTTGCCCGACGGTGCGTACTCGATGGGATTCCAGGATTTCGCGGGTTCCGTGGTTGTGCATGCGGTAGGTGGATTTGCTGGACTTGCCGGCGCTCTCATTCTTGGGCCAAGAATCGGTCGCTTTTCAAAAGAGGGAAAGCCTCAACCTATGCCCGGTCACAACATGACCTTTGCCGCACTCGGAGTATTTATTCTGTGGGTTGGATGGTACGGATTTAATCCCGGAAGCCAACTCGCCTTTGGAACCGCCGCCGATATCGACGCGACGGTTTACATTGCAGTAACCACAACGCTTGCCGCCGCTGCCGGTGCGATCGTTGCTACATTTATTAGTTGGATTTGGCTTGGAAAACCAGATATCTCCATCGGCTTGAACGGAGCTTTAGGAGGTTTGGTTGGAATCACTGCAGGTCCTGACTGTTTTACACCATGGTGGTCAATGGTGATTGGAGCGTGCGCCGGTGCACTCGTTGTTGCCGGCGTACGTCTCCTTGACCGTTTAAAAATAGATGATCCAGTCGGCGCATGGCCAGTACATGGTCTTTGCGGCATCTGGGGATGTTTGGCAATCGGGTTTATTCCCAACGCTCACCTCGAAAGCGGAGCCACGACTTTCCTGATCCAAGCAATTGGAACTGTTTCCATCGTTGCCTGGGCATTTTTTACAATGCTCGCATTATTCAGCATTTTGAAACTTGTCGGAATCCTACGCGTTTCGGAAGCGGAAGAACTGCAAGGGCTTGATATGAGCGAGCACGGGATGAGTGCCTATCCGTCAGAATTGCCGGGAACCATGGGTGCGGCACCTGCTGCCATCGCCCATACAACGGCACCTGAGCCTGTTCCGGCAAAACCAGAACTCGCCGGTGCAGAGTAAGGATTACTTAACGCGTTAATCATGCGAATTACTCACATTCACCTGGTTAACAAACTAAACAATAAGAATTGGTCATGCACCGGTATGGCCTCGGAAGGGCGTTCCATCCAGCTCGGGTGGAACGTTTTTTTATTCCCTGAACTGAACACCCTCGCCGATTAATTTCATCGATTCATCGAGTCGATTGGTCATTTTCACTGACCCTGTCAATGCGAACGCGACCGCTGAATCATTAACGTGACTGCCCCAAACCGCTCGCTTAATCCTAAATTTCAGGTGCGGTTATAGGAATTTGGTGGAAAACTATACGCAAATCCCCAACACCTTTGTATTCAACTTGCTCAATTACTTTCCCTTTGATGTTTCGCGAACTACCTTAGAACAGTCGCCTTTCTCATTAACGCTTCCAAATCAGATTTTATTTCAAGACCACCATGCGCACCACTTATCATTCCTATTGCGTTGTTTTCTTCTGCTATCTTTTGAGTACCGCCGCGTTTCTCGCAGAACCCGGTCATCTCAGTGCTCAAACGGAGACGCTCCGATCGCTTGACCATTCTGATTACGATCTTTGGTCAACGCTCTCCAGTCAACAGATTTCCAATGACGGCAAATGGATTTCCTTTTCTACCAAGAGCGGAAAATCTAACGCCGAGGCAACGCTGTTCATTCGCCAGAATCGAACCACCAAAGAATATTCCATTCCACGCGGTAGCGGAGCCAAATTCACATTTGATTCGAAATTTGTAATTTATCGAGTCGCACCTGACTCTGAAAAAATAGAGTCGCTAAAAAAAGCGAAGGTCCCTGCTGACCAATTGCCGGGAACCATTATCGAAATCATGAATTTGGCCACTGGAAAAAGAACATCCATTGACCGTGTGTCATCCTTTAAAGTGCCAGAAGAAAATGGCAACTGGATTGCCTACCTTCACAACAAGCCGATTGATCGAAAGTCTGTTAAACAACAGGTTTCCAAAGTCGTTGAAACCTACGAGGTTACCGAGGCCGGTCTAAAAAAACCCACCCGTAAAAAAACTCTCAAGAAACGACCAGCAGACCCATTAGCTACTCCGCCGGTAACCAGTAAAGCCAAACCTGCACCGGCAAAAAAACCCGAAGCAAAAAAACCAAAAACTTCAGAGGCCGAAAATAAAAACAACAAGAAGAAAAACCCGGGTACAACTTTAGTCCTTCACGACCTGAGAACCGGCACCGAACAAACGTTTCCTAACGTGGTGCAGTTTCAGTTTGATAAGCAAGGAACGATGTTAGCGTATTCCACTTCTGTTGAGGCAACGAATTCCTCTAAACCAGCCCAATCGAAAGCGACTAAAAATAGCACCAAGTCACTGCCTGCAGTCGATGGGGTATTTCTTGTCAATCTAAAATCGCTTGAAACACAGGTCTTGCTTCACGGAAGAGGCGAATATAAACAACTCACCTTCAGTGACGCCGGTAACCAAATCGCCTTCCTTTCAAACCGCGACGACTACAACTCGAAGACTTCTGGTTGGACTTTATTTCATTGGAAATCAGGTCAAAAAACTGCAACCAAGGTTGCAGCCGAGTCTAGCGTTGGACTTCCTGTCGGGTGGTGGATTTCGGCCGGCACTAACCCCACATTCAGTGAAAATGGGCAACGATTATTTTTTGACACTGCCCCGATTCCCGAAACAGTATTGAAAGAGCGAAAAGGACAGGGCAAAAAAGAAGATAGTGATTCCGCTAAACCGGAACCTGCGAAAGCGAAACTCGACGTTTGGCATTGGCAAGACCCACTCCTCCAACCTCAACAACTGATTCAAGCTGAACGCGAGCGGCGGCGAAACTACCGCGCTGTTTATAACATCAAATCAAAAAAACTGATTCAGTTGGCAACAATCAAAATCCCCGACGTTCGGATCGACTCGCGATCTCCTTCCAGTCTGGTCGTTGGAACCTCCAACATGCCATATCGAAAAATGCTTTCCTGGGATGTTCCAGGTTTTTCAGATACCTATTTGATCAATCTCGATTCCGGTGTTGTAGAAACGATCATCGAAAAAAGTAAGTTCAGTGGAACGCTTTCGCCCGATGGAAAGTTCGTAACCTGGTTCGACGCGGAAGCACGAAAATGGTACTCCATTTCAACTGGAAAAAATCGCGAACCGGTAGAAATCAGTAAAGGAATTCCGCACCCCCTCCAAAATGAACTACACGACACTCCCTCGCTGGCCCGCGCGTATGGCGCCGCCGGTTGGTTGGAGAATGATGCCGGATTAATGATCTATGATCGTTACGATATTTGGCTGGTCGATCCAACGGGGCAAGATTCGCCCGTTTGTGTTACAAACAATCTTGGACGGAAAGAAAAAATTCGTTTTCGCTATCAGCGACTTGATCGCGAACTTCGCGCGATTTCGCCCAGCCAGCCTTTGATGCTGTCGGCATTTGATGACGAAACAAAAGCAAGCGGTTTCTATCAACTCACGCTCAGCGAACCTTCTGGCGACGGCGCAAAAACCAGCGGTGAACTAGCAAGTCCAAAATTAAAGCGGCTGATGATGCTTGATGAACGGGTCTCCGGTTTGAGCAAATCCAAAAATACAAATGATGTAATTTTCAGTCGCAGCACATTCAGGCGGTGCCCGGATTTATGGTCTAGCACCACGGCATTCAAAAAGATCTACCGCATCACTGACATCAATCCGCAGCAAAAAAATTACCGCTGGGGTTCTGCTGAACTGGTTCATTGGAAAGCGACGGATGGGCAGCCTCTTGATGGCATCCTGATCAAACCCGATGGATTCGATCCCGAAAAGAAGTATCCGATGATGGTTTATTTCTATGAACGAAACTCGGATAACCTTCATGCTTATTACACACCGGCTGCGGGTCGATCGATCATCAATCACAGCTTTTATGTTAGTCGTGGTTACGTCGTTTTCATTCCCGATATTCCATACAAGACCGGCGAACCAGGCCCAAGCGCTGCTAACGCTGTGCTGCCCGGTGTGAAATCCATCGTTGAACAGGGTTTTATTAATCCCGAAAAAATTGGTATGCAGGGACACAGTTGGGGAGGTTACCAAACCGCCTATCTGGTAACGCAAACAGACATGTTTGCCTGTGCAGAATCGGGAGCACCCGTTAGCAATATGACCAGCGCCTACGGTGGGATTCGCTGGTCCAGTGGAATGAGCAGAATGTTCCAGTACGAGCGAACTCAATCTCGAATTGGGGCCGATCTTTGGTCAGCACGTGATAAGTACATTGCGAACTCGCCTCTATTTTTTGCTGATAAAATCAATACACCGTTATTGATCCTTCACAACGATCGCGATGGTGCAGTTCCATGGTATCAAGGCATCGAACTATTTGTTGCATTACGACGACTTGAACAACCAGCGTGGTTACTCAACTACAATGGAGACCCGCACTGGGTAATGAGCGATGCCAACCGAAAAGATTTTGCCATTCGAATGCAACAATTCTTTGATTTTTATCTGATGGACGCACCGGAACCGGAATGGATGGCCTACGGCGTGCCAGGTGTCGACAAAGGTAAAAAATTCGGGTTGGAGCTGATGGAACCCAAGACTGAGCCAAAGCAGGAAGCAAAGTAGTTTGGTGATATAAAAGCCGGCATGGATTCGACCCGCTCTATTTCCAGTTCGAAAAATACCTTTGGTTGGCAACAATAGTAGTACCATTTGTCAATGCGCGCCACTTTTGCGGCCAAGTATTTTATAACGCACACAGCTATTATCCGTTTCTTCCAATCGGCTAATTATCCGCAGTTGTATCCGTTGAATTGAAGCTGAACATTGTCCATTGCATTATGTTCTTGGCTGCATCATCCACCAGTTGCCTCTTTGTTGGTTGGCTCGCTTGGAGCTTTTTCAACTGCTACTATTAAAGCCGAAGTTATTTTAAACGGACACTAACTAGAGAAAATTACATTTCAAATCTATTTAATTTTATTTGTCTATTTGCGCCAGAAAGACCGCTATTTAACTAAGCCAATCTGATAGGGTGCGGTTGATCACCTCACCTTGTCGGACTCAGGCTCTACCTGTTCAATTTTGATAATCAAACAAGTTTCATGAAAAACAACAAGACATTCGAAGACAAAGCGAAGCCTTTGGGGGCTTACCCGCACCTTAAGCGTGCCGGCGATTTTGTATTCGTTTCCGGCACTAGCTCTCGACGTAAAGACAACTCCATCGAAGGGATGGAAATCATTGACGGGGAGAAGATTTACGACATTCGCAAACAAACCCGCGCCGTGTTAGAAAATATTCAAGACTATCTGGCTGAAATCGGTGCAACGCTTGAAGACGTTGTCGATGTCACTACCTTTCTCGTCAACATGGACGACTTCCCCGGATATAACGAGGTCTATGGAGAATTCTTTGCAGCTACTTCAGGCCCAGCCAGAACGACCATCTCAGCACACCAATTGCCTCACCCGGATTTAAAAATTGAAATCAAAGCCATGGCCTACTGCCCGCAAAACTAACCATCAATGGCGTTTCGATGAATCAAGCGAACTCTACTAACACCATCAATTTTATTAACGGCAAATATTCTGATCCCGTAAGTGGCGACTGGCTTGAGAACATCAATCCAGCTGATGGCACACTGCTGGGCATGATTGCCAACTCAACAGAGCAAGATGTCGAGCATGCGGTCATCACCGCTACCAATGCACTCCCGCAATGGAGTGAATCAACACTAGACAAGCGATCTCGTATATTGAGCAAGATCGGTGACCTAATCGAAGAAAACCTTGAATCGCTCGCCATTGCCGAAAGCGAAGATAGTGGTAAACCGATTAGCAGAGCGCGCGCGATCGAAATTCCTCGCGCAGCAAGTAATTTTCATTTTTTCGCAAACGCAATTACGCAATTCGCGAGTGAATCCCACGAAAGCGTAGGCCAAAACGCGATTAACTTTACATTGCGCCAGCCGCTCGGGTTGGTGGGTTGCATTTCCCCGTGGAACCTACCGCTCTATTTATTTACCTGGAAAATTGCTCCCGCACTAGCAGCTGGGAACTGTGTAATCGCGAAACCAAGCGAATTGACTCCTCGAACAGCATCGATGCTTGGTGAGTTATGCAACCAAGCAGGCCTCCCAGCAGGCGTGCTTAATATTATTCAAGGCGAAGGTACTCGTGCAGGACAAGCGATTCTTGAACATGAAAAAATAAAAGCAATTTCGTTTACCGGTGGCACTACTACCGGTGAACACGTCGCGCGTGTCGTCGCTCCCAAATTCAAAAAACTCTCACTCGAACTGGGTGGTAAAAATCCAAATATTATTTTTGCCGATTGCAATTACGAACGCGCATTGGAAACAACAATCCATTCTTCTTTTGCAAATCAGGGGCAAATTTGTCTTTGCGGATCCCGTATTTTTGTGGAGTCCAGTATTTATGAAAGATTTAAATCCGACTTAGTTTCGCGTACCGGTCAACTCACCGTTAGCCATCCAGCAAACGAGAAAACTGTAATCGGAGCCATGGTATCGGGGGAACATTATCGAAAAGTACTTTCTTATCTTGACGAAATTGATCCAGCCGAGGCTTCCATCCTCTGTGGAGGTAAACCAGCAGTTGTCGAGGGATACGAACAAGGGTTTTACATCGAGCCAACTGTCATTGAAGTTCAAAACAACCAATGCCGTTTAAACCAGGAAGAAATCTTTGGTCCAGTGGTCACTCTCATGCCGTTCGATAATGAAGAAGAATTAATTGCGATGGCAAACGACGTAAAGTACGGCTTATCGGCGACGATCTGGACAAAAGACTTGGATCGTACGATGCGGCTTTCGAAGAAAATCGATTGTGGTGTTGTCTGGATTAACACTTGGTTGATGCGTGACCTTCGTACTCCTTTTGGGGGCACCAAAGACTCCGGTGTCGGACGGGAAGGTGGTCTTGAGGCGCTCCGGTTTTTCACCGAACCAAAAAATATTTGCATCGCGTTTGAAGATTAATTGCGGTAACACACATTTATTTGCTCCAAAGTCAATCAAGTGGATGCTTGAATACTAATTGATCCGTCTTTTCCAAGAACAATATGATCGAGAACTTCGATTCCGATTAGTTCGCCCGATTCCGTTAACCGACGAGTAACTGCTAAGTCTTGTTTGCTAGGTGTCGGATCGCCTGACGGATGATTGTGAACCAGAATAACAGACGAAGCCGCATCCTTAATGGCGGCACGAAAAACTTCACGGGGATGCACAAGACTCGCATCGAGTGTTCCAACCGTAATCTGGTGAGTATCGATGACCTGATTTTTTGTATCTAACGTGACGATATGAAACTCTTCCTGCTTTCGGTCGAGGACAAGCCGTTGAAAGAAACGCTCACAAAAAGCGATTGCCTCCTCGCTTGAATTGATTCGGGCGGTTAATTTCTTATCTGAAAGTGCGGCGATTCTTCGCCCTAACTCGATACCGGCCATCATCTGACAATAGGCTGTTTTTTCAACAGCACAACTGATCGACTTTAGCTCACCACGGCCTGCTTCTGGCAGAGCTTCTAATCGACCATCAAACTCTTTCGCAATTTTTTGGCCTGCAGCAACCGCTGATTCTCCCGGTCGACCACTGCGAATAAGAATGGCGAGCAATTCTGAATTTGACAACAACGCGGCTCCCTGATGCAGCAACCGCTCACGCGGACGACCAGCCTTGGGCGAAACCTTGATTTGTGACCCGAATATTTTTTCGTCAATCCAGCGAACCGGAGAAAATGTTCGACTTGGGTTCCAATGGAATTTATTTCCGCCCTCGGACTCCCTGATTACCCAACCGGAGTTCACCAAGTCATTGACAATCCTTGTTACGAACCCAGGTTGTTCTGGATAGCACGCCGTTTTGATGTCGGACAAAAAAAACCGGTCGCGTCGACAAAGACAATCGATCACTGATTTATAACGAGCGTATCTTTTGGCATCAGGCCGTTCCCTTACCGGCTTCGGTAAACTGGAACTAGAGAGACTATCCGAATGGCCGCCGGCTGTTGGTGAAACTGAATTACTGGATCGTTTCATCGTTCACTCGCTCCTATCAGGACAGTTGATTTTCTTTCAAAAATCAAACGCAGACAAGCAATTGAGCGGTCAATGGAGAAATTATTAAGCAGAAGCCTGTGCGTAAATGCCTATCCATTAAACAGACAATATTCGATCGACGAATCGCTTTTTTTCGACCTGATCGTCGCCGCAAAGCCATTGAATTACGTTTTGGGACCAAATCGAGTCATACTCCGACTCATTGATAATTTCTCTTTCAATGGCAAGATCGAGAATCTTTCCGGGGTAGGAAGATTGTGGCTCGGATTCCATTTCTCCCAATGGATAGGGATCGTCGAGTCCTAAGATTACCTGATTGGTGCCTTGATTCTCAATTAAGAGTTTTAGCGATCCGGTATCGTGAACCAGTGTGTCAAAGAATATGTTTTTATGCCCAACTGCCTTGCGAGGGTGCTGCATTCCTTCAAATAAATCCGGTCTACCGTCGAATCCCTGAATCCTCCGGCCCAAATTAATTTGTGCAAGCTGCGCACCGTGTGCAAAACAAACACGCATGCCCGGAAACTTATCCTGATAACCATTGAGCGTCAAAAAATGATAAGCATCCGCACACTGAGCTAACATCCAAATCAAATGAAACCTCCAGGCGCGATTTTCAAGCTTTACGAATTTTTCTCCATCATAAGGATGAACTTCGACCGCTAAATTGTACCGACTGCATAGCTCAAATATCTTTTCATTCTCTTCATCGAAAATGCACTGCCACGAACCAATCGTATCCATGTAATGGGTTGGCAGACAAAGTAGGCGCAATCCAAGTTCTTCGACGCAACGCTGTATTTCCCATAACGCTCCATTGACGTATCCGGGATGAACGACAAAGCCGCAAGTAAATTTAGAGGGGTTTTCTCGCTGTATTCTTGCGTTGAAATCATTCTGGAAACGCAACGCTTTCTTCATGGTTTCCAAACGCAGGCCATTACCGTACAACTGCGATAGATTCAGGACGACGGCATGATCGATTTTGTAACGTTCCATCCATTCGAGTTTTTCATCGAGAAAAAAACTGGAATCCGTTACCGGTCGCTTCCAGCCTTTTTGCAACATGTACTTTTTGTCCTGATCGACCCAAAAGATTTCATTGTCTTTTAAAAACTGCGGAATTTCTTCCGGATAAGGAAGCAAATGCGAGTGCCCGTTAATACGAAGTTTACGATCCATTGGGGTAACAGAATATCTTTCGTTTCGAACGCGTATTAAAAATGCCGTACAATGAAATATACCAATAAAAAGGAATCTGAATGCAAATCGACTTGAAAAATAAGAATGCACTCGTCTGCGGCAGTACTCAGGGAATCGGGAAGGCTTCGGCGCTCGTTCTTGCTCAGTGTGGTGCTAACGTGACACTTGTCGCTCGAAACGAACAGCGTTTAATACAAGCAAAAGACGAATTACCCTGTCTCGATGGCCAGACCCACCAGTTCCTGGTCGCTGACTTTCAAAATCCGGAGGCGGTTGCCGAAACGGTTCAGAAACAACTGAATAGCTCTGCGGCTTTCCACATTCTGGTCAATAATACAGGTGGACCTCCGGGCGGCGATATCTTTGGTGCGTCCTTGGCCGAATTCGAAAATGCATTTACTCAACACCTTAAATGCAATCATTTGCTCGCCCAGGCGGTCGTGCCCGGGATGAAAGCGGCAGGTTTCGGCCGCATCATCAACGTAATTTCAACGTCTGTAAAACAACCACTCGATGGACTTGGAGTCTCTAACACGATCCGCGGCGCAGTTGCCAGTTGGTCCAAAACGCTGGCCAACGAACTCGGTTCCTTCGGCATTACAGTCAACAATGTTCTTCCAGGAGCGACAGCCACCGAGCGTTTGAGCACTATCATAGCCAATAAAGCCGAGAAAACTGGCAAGACTACCGACGCCGTCAGTGAAGCAATGAAGAACTCTATTCCAGCGAAACGATTTGCAGAACCTCGTGAAGTAGCTACAGCGATCGCATTTCTCGCGTCGGATCTGGCATCTTATATCAACGGCATCAATTTGCCAGTTGATGGTGGTCGCACCAAATCACTGTAGCCCTTGCTCTAAGGCATCCAATACAGGAGGAATAACGACACAACTGCGATTGCGATACCAGCGTACGTGCGCTTATTTAATTGTTCCTTCAATAAGCTGGTTGCGACGAGTGTTGTCAATACAATTCCTCCCGCGCTGGTAACGGGAAAAACGATAAAGCCTTCGAAATAATGGAGGGCTAATAAAACAAAATAGGTTTGTAAATTATTAGAAATTCCCATCAAAAACCCAATGAGCCACTCCATGGGTGTTGGCATGCGTCTACCGTAAATCAACACAATCAACGAAGGAATTGCCGCGATTGTAAACGCCGCAAGAATAAAGGTTGGGCGATGCTCGGGAGAACTAACGTGTTTGAAAGCCTCCTGTGAGAGGCGACTGAAACCACATAAAAGAAAAAACGCAAATAAAACCAACGGCACCATCCAGCGGGACTTCGTTTCAAAATCGCTTGGATGTGGATTTTTTTGAGCACCGATAAGTGTCAATGCTAACAGCGCCATCCCAATCCCAATGGACTGTACGGCATCCGGTTTTTCCTGCCAAACGATAGCCGCGAACCCAATCGGCATCAAAATTGAAAGGACGCTGACGACTGTCGTCGTTGACGCACCCACTTTTCGAATCGAGTAAATCGCAAAAAAGAAAGCGATGAAATATACCGCCCCCATGGAGCCTCCCGTCCAGATCGCTCCAAAAGATACGGGAAATAGATTCGAAACATAAAAGACGGGGATGATGGAAACTGCCGCAACGATGTAATTGATTGCTCCGATCGTAATAACATTTTCCTGCCTCCGAATTTGCGCCCATTTTATAAACAGCGTAAATGACGAAGCGAATACAACTTGTAATATCAAGTAAATCATGGAGGTGGAGATTTTAATTAGCGCTGAAATTCATTGAGAATCGACGCACAGCCTAAACGACCCACTGAAAATCGTCGACCGGCTAAACGATTTAACTCAAAAACAAGATTGAAGCAGGTTAAAACATTCTTCGATCGCTCCAAAAGCGTTCAAAGCAGTAGTATTCAAACCCCGAATTCCTACAATAACTTCAAACATCCGCTGTCCATTATTTGTAGCTCGAAACCATGAATGAAGCCGCAACCCGTCTTGAACCAAACACTGTCTGGACTCATTTCGAAGAACTGAACGCTGTCCCAAGGCCTTCCAAAAACGAAGGCCGCGTCATCGAATTTATGAAACAGTTCGGGGAGGGTTTAAATCTGGAGACCATTGTCGACGAAATTGGCAACGTGATTATTCGCAAGCCTGCCACACCCGGAATGGAAGATCGTCAAGGCGTGATTCTTCAGGGGCATCTCGATATGGTTCATCAAAAGAATGCCGACACGGTTTTCGATTTCGAAACAGAAGGGATTCGTTCGGTCATTACAGACGATGGATGGCTAACCGCTGAAGGAACAACGCTCGGCGCCGATAATGGAATGGGAGTCGCCTCGATTATGGCAGTCCTGTCGGCTACTGATATCGAACACGGTCAGGTCGAAGCACTATTCACCATTGATGAAGAAACTGGAATGACCGGCGCCTTCAAACTCCAACCCGGTATCTTGACTGGTTCAATTCTCTTAAATACCGACACCGAAGACGAAGGCGAATTGTGCATTGGTTGCGCAGGCGGAATCGATACAAATATCAAAGCGAATTACGAACAGGTTCCCGCCGGTGAGGGGACTGCATTCAAGATCTCAGTTAAAGGATTACGTGGTGGGCATTCCGGGTGTGAGATACATCTCGGCCGGGGAAATGCCAATAAAATCATGAACCGTCTTCTCTGGGAAGGCTCAAAGAAATTTGGACTTAGAGTCGCATCGCTTGATGGCGGCAGTTTGAGGAACGCTATTCCTCGCGAGTCATTTGCAATTGTGGTCGTCAATTCTGATCAGGTCGATCATTTTAAGAAACACATTGCAGAGACTATCGGTGTCATTCAAACCGAACTCATTCGAACAGAACCGGATCTGATGGCGTCCATCGAACCAGCATCCCCAGTGGAAACGGTAATGGATTCAACTTCACAGGAAAATCTGATTCGGGCAGTCTATGCAGCCCCGTGCGGAGTCGCCCGTATGAGCGACGAAATGCCAGGGCTGGTTGAAACGTCAACCAGTCTTGCCCGTGTGCTGGCGGAATCAGGTAATGTGCTGGTTCAGTTTCTAACACGAAGCAGTGTCGAGACGGCCCGGGATGACCTCGCGAGGACAATCGAATCCGTTTTTCAACTAGCCGGAGCTGATGTCGAACATTCCGGTGGTTACCCGGGTTGGAAACCCAACGCCGATTCAGAAATTCTTCGCCAAATGACTCAAATTTACGCTGATCTATTCGGCGTTGAACCCACCGTCAATGCTGTCCACGCCGGACTGGAATGTGGAATTATTGGCAGCGTCTACCCGGGATTGGATATGATTTCTTTTGGACCGACTATCAAAAATCCACACTCGCCCGACGAAAAATGTGAGATCGCAAGTGTCAAGAAATATTGGGACTATTTAGTCGCGACGCTGCGGCAGATTCCGAAAAAGTAATTCGCTGAATTCCGGGCGTTGATTGCTGGACTGAATATTTTGACGCTTAGGTGCCTTTTAGAATCTGCTTGATGACGTTTCCATGCACGTCGGTCAAACGACGCTCAATTCCATCGTGATAAAAACTCAATCGCTCATGATCCAGTCCTAACAGATGAAGTATTGTGGCGTGGAAATCATAGACAGAAACGACATCCTCAACCGCTTTGTAACTGAACTCGTCGGTCGCACCAAAACTGAAACCTTTTTTGACTCCCGCGCCGGCTAACCACGCCGTAAAGCCCGACGGATTATGATCTCGTCCGCTTGCTCCTGCCTGGAACGTTGGCATTCGTCCAAATTCAGTACACCAAACGACTAACGTATCTTCGAGCAATCCTCTTTGCTTTAGATCTTTAAGAAGCCCGGCGACCGGTTGGTCGAGTATCTGTCCATGGACGGCATATTGTTTCTCAAGAAATTTATGGCCATCCCAATTGCTGGTTCCTTCACCACCAGTTTGGTAGGCACCATTGAATAACTGAACAAAGCGAACACCCTTCTCTACCAGTCGCCTCGCTAAAATACAGTTTTTGGCAAAGCTGGATTTCAGTTCGTTGGTTGAATCGTTCGCACCGTACAAAGATAAAATATGCTCCGGTTCAGTCGATAAATCGCTAATCTCCGGAACACTCAATTGCATTTTTGCCGCCAGTTCGTAACTCGCTATCCGAGCCGCTAATTCCGTGTCTCCCGGAAACTGGGTTAAATGCCGCTCATTCATGCGCTTCAAAAAGGCGCGGGTAGCAACATCTTCTCGATTAGAGATTCCACCCGGTCGAGCGAGATTTCGAATCGGATTGGCAGCGTTAAAATCAGTACCCTGAAATACGGCCGGCAAAAAACCGGGACCCCAATTGTTGACACTGGACTGAGGCGTTCCGCGCGGATCCGGAATCGCTACAAATGCCGGCAGTTCATTGTTTTCACTTCCAAGCGCATAAGTCGCCCAGGCACCGATGCTGGGAAAACCATCGAGCGTAAAACCTGTCGACATAAAATTCTCACCCGGACCGTGGGTGTTGGTTTTTCCCGTCAGTGAATGAAGAAAACAAATATCATCTGCCATTTCGCCAATATGATCGACTAACGTCGAGACCATCTTGCCGCTTTCTCCGCGTGGCTTGAACTCCCAGGGACTTTTCTGCAAACTTCCCTGCTCACCCTGAAACGTGACTACTTTTTCTCCCGGCATTGCCTGCCCGTGCATGCGAATCAATTCAGGCTTGTAGTCAAAAGTGTCTATTTGGCTACACGCTCCAGCGCAAAAGATCATGATTACATTTTTCGCGGCAGCTGGAAAATGCGGTTGCCGTTTCTGCGCCGGCTGTTCGGGCAATATTATTGGGCGAATTGGAGAATTTTTGTCATCCGTATTCGCAAGTAAACGTTCGGAGGCAAGCAGTTGGGTTAACGCAATCCCACTTAAGCCGGTCATCGTATTGGCTAAAAACGAACGGCGGTTCAACAAGTGGGACGGTATTAATTTTGGTCTCACAGCTCACCTTACAAATAAAAATTCATTTGAATTTAAGATTGCTCGGCAAAAAGCTGCCAAGCCAAATTGCTGGATCAGTGCTTTTGCATCCTCCAGCTCCACTGCAGTGGGATTTCTTGCAAACGCCAAATCAAAAGCATGGTTAATCTGCTCGTCCACACCGCTTCCCGCTTCACGTTGCAACCGTTCGGATAAAAATTTAGCTTGCTCTATCATGAACTTACTGTTGAGCATATTCAGCGACTGCAGTGCCGTTGTCGACTGATTACGATTGGGAATGGTTTGACCTCCATCTGGACAATCAAACACACCGAATACTTCATCTTGCTCTTGTCGAATCTTGGTCATGTAAATCATTCGCCTGAAATGCTCAGGACCAAATTTCTCTAACGGGAAATAATGATGGACATTTTCACGATCGATCTTAAACAGTAAAAACCCCGGACCTCCCGCCTGTAAGTTTAATTTCCCCGTCAACTGTAATATACAATCTCGAATCGCTTCGGCCTCAAGCCGTTTCAATGGAAAACGCCACAGCAGTTTGCAATCAGCATCTTTGGCAAGTGCCTCCGGTTGAGGCTGGCTGGACTGCTGAAAAGTGCTCGATAATAAAATTTCGCGGTGGAGCCATTTAAGCGACCAGTCGTTTTCAATAAATCGAGCCGCTAACCAATCCAGAAGCTCCGGGTGGCTGGGAGTAGCTCCATTTTTTCCCAAATCGCTAGGCGTAGAGACCAATCCTCGACCAAAGTGATAATGCCACACTCGATTAACCATCACTCGGGCGGTTAACGGATTATCCTCAGAAGCAATCCATTTCGCTAACTTGAGTCGCCGACTTTGCTCGGGCTCGTCGGAAGTCATTCCCAGAGTCCCCATAACCGCCAACGCGTCTGGGTAAACTTCTTCTCGGGGAGAAAGCGGATCACCACGGTACAGACGTTTGATGATCGGCGGTTTGGAAAAATTACCCACATAGGCAGTCGGGATCGACTGAGTCAATTTGGTAAGTTTGGATTCCGTTTCTTTCAACCGCGTCAACAATTCTTTCGCTTTTGCAGCATCTGCTTCAGAAAGGAGACGTATCGCATCCAGATCTAACCCAGAAGAACCCGCCCCATTCGATGGCCGTCTCGACGAACCGGAAACCCGCCGATAGTTTTTCCCGTCGGCTGAAACTTCAATGATATAACCGACAGGCAAACGGTCGGCGTAAGCACCATTCCTCTCTCGCCCCCAGACAACTTGATTGATTATCGTCAAATTTGGCAATTCAATCTCTACCCAGCCTGCTCCCTTTTGATTGGATATCCAACTGAAATCATTTCCGTACTTGCCGTCGTTAAGGTGTTCCAGTTTGTGTTTTGGGTTGTTTTGATAGTCTCCTGACGAACGAACTTTACAACCGCTCGACGCTAATGCAACATTTTTTTGATCTTGATGTGAAAACACTTCCAGTTCATCAATACAAGGCTCCGCACCGTTTGTCCGAAAAATTTCGAATCGAATATACTTCGCTTTCGCAGGTGGAAAATTATCGACATTCTTTTTGGCGTTAACCGCTGGCAAATCAATCTCAGCAGCGTCGAGTGGGAGAAGCTTTTTCTTCAATTCGGCAATTTTCTTTTGATAAGTTATCCGCTCCTTTTCGAGCGCATCCATTTCGATTTGAACAGACGGGTCTAAATGTTCTTTGAGTCTTCGCTCACCGTGTTGAACTCCGGCAAACACCGCTTGAAGAGAGTAGTAATCCGATTGCAGAATGGGATCAAATTTATGATTGTGGCATCGTGCGCATCCGACCGTTAAACCTAAAAACGTCGTGCTGGTCGTATTCACATAATCAGCCAACTCATCTTCTCGCTGCATGAGCGTCAAGTTTTTATCCGGGCTTTTTACGATATCGTAGGCGCCTCCAACGAGGAAACCGGTTCCAACATCCGCTCCGACGGCATCCCCGGCGAGTTGTTCAAGAATAAAATCCTGATAGGACTTGTCGCTGTTAAGTGAGTCAATCACATAGTCACGATAATAATACGCATTCGCCCGATCTCGATTTACCTCGTATCCTGTTGATTCACCAAAACGGACGACATCCAGCCAATGACGCGCCCAGCGTTCACCGTAATGAGGACTAGCTAAAACCCGTTCGATTAAATTCGCATACGCATCTTCGGATTGGTCAGCAACAAATGTCTGAACCTGTTCGGGTGTTGGATAAAGACCAAGCATATTCAGATACACCCGGCGAATTAGCGTTGTGCGATCTGTCGCTAATGATGGACGAAGCCTGTTTTCTTGAAGCTTCTGGCTAACAAATTGATCTATCGGCCCTCGAATGGAAAAATCAACCGACGACGGCCAATGGACTTTCGGAGGAACGTAGTCAACTACCGGCTGAAATGACCAGTGATCCGTTTCTATTGGTTGCCGGCCTGAGCCTATTGCTGATTCATTTGCAAATTCGTCGGGCCAGTTCGCACCTTCATCTATCCATTGGCCAATGATCTCTATCTCTTCCTGACTAAGAGATTCGCCAGAACCCGATGGAGGCATCCGTTCATCATCGGCCGAACCGCTGACCAATGTGTACAACGGGCTGTGTTTTCGGTCGCCAACTTCGATTGGCTGATCACCGCGATCACCAATACCCATCGCAGCACTTTTGACATCTAACCGATATTCACTCTCTTGAGCGGCAGGTCCGTGACAAGAGTAACAGCTCTTTTTAAAAATAGGTCTTACCTGATCTGCAAAGCTGATCTTTGCCTGATCTTGTCCAAATCCAACGTGCGAAATTAAATTGAGAAAAAAGACAACGCCGAGGCAAATCTGATAAGTTAAATTAGGCCTAATCATTTTTGAGTTCCAGCGATTGTATGGCATAAATCGGCGCTTCCGTTTGCGTACATTTCAATTTGCAACCCAGTAACTTTTAACCCAATTCTATCCTGCGTCTAATCACTAATCATATCTCAGATCGTTTTGCGTAGCTTGTACAACCGCCTCTCGCCCGTGTAAAAAACTGAATTTATACAATACAAGCCTGGTTCAATCGTTTTTTTTCACAGGTCAATGGTGCGGAGTTGCGACAACTCTTTTTAAATCAGCTAAGGATTTCTATGAAAACAAAACCAGCCGATAAATTACTTTTGATTATCGCTATTTCGAGCTTTTGCTGCGGTTTTACCCAAGGCGACGAACAAGCAGAAGAAAATCACGCAGCCGATCCTTGGCAAGTAATTCAACTCGACACGAAGGCGAGTCTTCGCGGGCTACACGTTTTTTCGGATTCGACCATTTGGGCTAGTGGAACCGGCGGAACAATTGCCCACTCTACTAACAGCGGTAAAACTTGGAATATCTGTATTGTTCCGGGGGCTGAAAATCTTGACTTTCGCGATATTCACGCCATCAGTCCGCAAACCATCGTCGCCATGACATCGGGAACGCCTGCCTGCGTTTACCGCAGTACCAACGGAGGGAGCGACTGGCAACGAGTGTATGAAAATAAAGAGGAAAAGGTATTTCTTGATGCGCTCTCTTTTTTAGATCAAGAAAACGGAATCATCATGGGTGATCCGATTGATGGAAAAATATTTCTTCTGACAACCTCCAACGGTGGCGCAACTTGGAAACCAGCAAATAACTCACCCGCAACACGACCAGGAGAAGCAGGTTTCGCCGCCAGTGGTACCAACATGATTACGACGTCCGGATCGAATATCTATATTGCTTTAGGTAGTGCACTCAAGGGGCAAGTCAACGACACCAGTCGGATCGCAATTTCACGCGACGCCGGAAAACAGTGGAAAATGGCAAACGTGCCCATTCCAAGAGATCCTTCCTCGGGGATTTTTTCAGTTTGCTTCTTCAATCAAAACTGCGGGGTTGTCGTTGGTGGAAATTATACATTAGCCGATGACAAAACTCACAATTACGCCGTTTCCTCTGATGGAGGAGTGACATGGAAAATTCCCAACGCTGCCAAGCCTCCCTCTGGTTTTCGCAGTTGCGTAACCCATGCTATCCATCGTGGAACCCCATGTGCAATTACGGTAGGTCCTAGCGGGACAGATATTTCTTTTGACCTTGGCCATACATGGCAGCGAATTTCCGAAACAGGATTTCATTCGATTCAGTTTTCACCGAAAGGCACTCGTGGCTGGGCCTCGGGAAGCGATGGTCGCCTTGGCTTCTGGAAGCAATGAACAACAACTCGATTCGTCTTTCGTCTAATCCAATTTAAATTACAGTCAGGATTTCTACCATGGATGTTAAAAACCTAAATGTTGTTCCTTCGTTCACCACGAAAGATTCTTCCGAAATTAGAGAGTTATTATCGTATCGAAATTCTTCCATTCGTAATCAAAGCCTAGCGGAGGCGCGTATTCCGGTTGGTGGGCAAACGATTCCGCACTATCACATCAAGGCGGAAGAGATTTATTTCATTACCGAGGGCCAGGGAATCATGACGATCGAAGGCCAGACACAGCACGTGAGCGTTGGCGATGCAGTCTCGATACCGCCCGGCCAGATTCATCAAATCTCAAATGACGGCTCAGTTGTACTAAAGTTGCTTTGCTGCTGTAGCCCGCCTTATGAAGACGATGATACGGTCTTAATCGAATCGTGAATGCCACTTGAACTGCAAAGAATTAATCATTTCAGTTCAATTTTGAAATCGGCGAAATCTGATTCCGTCGCTTTTACGTAGAATCCCATCCAAGAGATTTCTTTCCATGCCGCCGGCAAAGCTGCCTCTACAGTTTTGCCGTTGATCGTTGCAATTGCCAAATGACGATCTAAATCAAATTCAACTTGAACTTCAAATTTATCAAACGGCTCAAAATCAGCATTAACCTTGGCAAGCTCACCGACATTCTGCCACCCGCCGCTGAATGCCACATGTTGATTCATTCCAATGGCTGTTCCAATTTTTAATGTCTGCTGGTTACCGGGGTCGACTCCAAAAACGATGGCTGCATTGCGCGTTTTGCCTTTTTTCTGATTGCTTCGATACGTTGTTTTAATTACCCCCCGGCCCACAATGGGGACGTCCAGTTTTTGTAAGGCGAGCCCTTCGCCGGATGCTTTCAATCGATAACCTAAATCACTCGTGGTTACGCTGACGCCATTCACTTGTTGAAAGCGACCCGTGCTGTCGGTGCCGGGCGGTGGGTTTACCGACTTGTTTGTTTTTTTGGAGCGAGATTTATCTTCTTTCCACCAGTCCGGTCCCTCAGCCAAAACAGCGGCATCCATTTCAATTAACTGGTTTTTGAGTGACTCAAATTTCACTGGGTGCTTCAATCGCAGATCTTCCGTTTCTTGCCAATCCTCCCGTATGTTATACAACTCAAACTGAGTTAGGTTCTCGGATGCCAATATCTTCCAGTCGCCTACGCGCATTGCCACACGTGACTTTTCCGGAGCCAAATGATTTCGCCAATACATCGGTTGTTCACGTGCAATTGGTTGATTGTCGAAGACTGGCAATATGCTGGCCCCGTCGATTGTTCGATCTTGAGGGAGCGGGATTTTGACAATATCGCAAATGGTAGAAAAAATATCTGAGCCAATCACGGGAGTATCGCTTTGCGACCCGGCCTTAATGTGTCCCGGCCAACGAATAATTCCGGGCACTCGAATTCCTCCTTCGTGAGACGCGCGCTTTCGTCCCCGTAACCCTCCCGTGGATCCTCGCGTTCTGCCCGACGTACCTTTTCCCTCTGGGCCATTATCCGAGGTATAAATGACGAGCGTATCATTTCGATGCCCCAGACGATCCAGGCCTGCCATTAAAGTACCAAACGCATCGTCGAGTTGAGTAATGTTACCGTGATGCTGCCGAATGCCTTCGTCTTCAATATCCGCGTAAGGCCGCATGTACTTTTCAGCTGATTCGATTGGTAAATGAGGCTCGTGGGTCCAGACGGTCAGGAAAAACGGGCGGCTTGAATTTTCTCTAGACTCAAGCCAATCAATTGCCTCCTCCGCGCAAATCATAGAACTCGGCCCCGTCGCTTTACCTATAGCCTTTCCATTGCGAACAAAATTTTCCGGATTCATATGGTTGGGCGCTGCATTGTTTTGCGTTGCCATCCAGTGGTCGTACCCGTGATCATTTGGCTGAGGTTGTTCGGAGCTGTTAAATTTTCCGTTTAGGTGCCACTTGCCAACGTGGCAGGTATCGTAACCACGTTCTTTTAAAAGCTCCGCAATCGTAATTTCACTCGTTCGAAGATGGTACTGACTTCCCGGTGGAATCCACCGCCAAACACCATTCCGATAGGGCGTTCGACCGGTCAAAATCGCTGAACGAGAAGGAGAGCACACGCTGCATCCAGCATAGCACTGGGTTAAGCGTAAGCCTTCAGCAGCAAATTGATCTAAGTGTGGGCTTTGAATTTTGGGATGGCCATAACATCCCAAATCTCCCCAACCCTGATCGTCTGTAAGGAACACAATCACATTTGGCCGCTCTTCGCCCAATAAAGCTTCCGAATTCCAGATGGAAAAAAACAGGCTAATCAAAACAAGAAAAGTTCTCATGATTTCTCTTTCGCAATTTTTTATTACGCCGAGTCAAAAAAGGGGGCGAATGAAGGGCTATTATTTAGATTGCTTTTTTTGTTTTTTCTGTTTATCTAAACTTGGTAAATCATTATTTCTCACTTGGCTCATCTTTAATTTCATTTTTGCTTGGAAGCCATTAATTAACCGGGCGTGAGCCGGGTCTCCCGCCAAATTATTATATTGTTTGGGATCCAATTGCATGTCGTACAACTCGATTCCGTTGGCTGCGTCTTCCCCGTATTGGATGTAGGCCCACCGATCTTCTCGCAGTAAAAATCCTTTTCGCATTGGAGCTACACTGAAAGCGGATTCCCGCACTGTTGCTTCCGGATTGCTTAACATTGATTTGATATTTTTACCTTGTAATCTCTGCGGGACCTCGAGTCCGCAGAGATCAGCAATCGTTGGATAAAGATCCAAGAGTTCAACAAGACTATTGCAAACGCCTGGCGTTTGATTCGGCACACAAATAATCAAAGGGACAGATGCCGACTCTTCACGAAGACTCACTTTGGCCCAAAAATCATGCTCTCCAAGGTGGTATCCGTGATCGCTTGTAAAAATCACGATTGTCTTTTCGCGTAATCCGGCACGGTCAAGTGCGTCCATTACCTTTCCAACTTGAGCGTCCATGAAAGCAACCGACGCAAGGTATCCGCCAACCGCTTTCTTTTGTCGGCGGATGTCCATTTTCATATTTTCACTGGTCTTGTAATTAATTCCCGCCCGAGGCGTGTCATCACGGTCTCCAGCAACTTTTTCTGGCAATTCGATTTTTGAGTACGGAAGAAAAGGGGAGAAATAACTGCGCGGAGCAACGAACGGTACGTGTGGACGAACAAACCCGACACCTAACCAAAATGGTTCATTTTTATGGGCTTCAATAAGCTCGACTGCTTTGTTTGCAGCAATTCCATCCGAATGAACCTCATCGCCTCCATCGGCTTCAACCACGATAAAATTATTACCGCCTTTAGGTGCCTTCTTTCCATCCGGATTTCCTTCAAGCAGTTCAATATCACCCGGAGCCTTCCACTCCGGACCTGGACAGTTAAATCGTTCGGTCCAGGAATCGGGGTCGTCGGAACCATCGGATCCTAAATGATCCTCAATTCCAAAACCGACCTCGATGCCCCCGGGAACTCCCATGTGAAAGAGTTTGCTAACCCGCGCGGTATAGTATCCGTTATTTTTAAAATGCTGCGGCCATGTCGCTCGATCGCCTATTTTTGGCCGAGGACTGTCATAGCCGAGGACTCCGGTCGCATGCGGATAGTAACCCGACATAAAGGATGCCCGCGAAGGACCACAATAGGTACCCTGGCAATAAGCCCGTGTAAAGCGTGTCCCACGAGCGGCAAGCGCATCAATGTTGGGTGTTTGACAGCGTGGATTTCCATAACAAGAAAGGGCTGTTGAGGTCAGATCATCTGAAATGATGAATAAGACGTTGTATTGAGAATCCGCCTCCTGTGCGACAGATCGTTCGTGAAGCGCGCCTCCGAGAGATAGAAAAACTGCGAACAATACGGATGTGTGTCTGATTTTCATGGGCTCCTCAGAGAACTTATGATTAATGGGAGCATCACCTCATTCAGCGCCGATCTGGCGGGCTCTATTTTGTGTTTGAAGGAGGTATGAATCGATGCTGACCTTTTTTCGCCGCTTGATGACTTGTTTTTGTATCTTGCTCAATCCCGGGATCACCTTGATCTTGCATCCAACGGTCGAGCTCCGCGCTCATTTTATTTAGGGTTGCCTGGTATTCCTGATCTTGAGCAAGGTTATTCATTTCATAGGCATCGCTGGTCAAACGATAGAGTTGTTCTGCAGGTCGATGCATATAACGTTTTACCAATCCGTAAGTTCGTTCGTTGGTTGTGGAATCCCAGATCCAGGTGCCCCAATAAGGATTGTTTAGAACACCCTCCCCTTTAACTCCCATAAGATGTTTCTCTATGTAAGTTTCAGCGGGCGAGAGATTACGAATGTAATGAAACTCGCCATCACAAACCGAACGAATTGGATAGGCGGGACCTTCGGGGACATTGTTGTGCATCCCGAACACATAATCTCGATGACGACTAACGGGTTGTTTGAGAACCGACAAAAAGCTGGTTCCGTCAAATGGCTTGCCTTGGCAGTTTCCACCGCAAATTTCCAGAATTGTCGGTAAAATATCCGCATATTGCACCAGAGCGTCCGTACGCAATCCTCCTTTGATTTTCCCCGGCCATCGAGCCATTAATGCTGAATGAACACCTGTATCCCAGTTCGTCCATTTGCAACCGGGGAATTGGGCTCCTTGTTCCGATGTGAATAG
>JAPOIJ010000292.1 GCA_029979005.1 Planctomycetota bacterium
GCCAACTCCGATTGAGAACCAAAGTCGGCCGCTGGAGAACCTCTGAAACCATTTCGTCGACTCCTTGCATTTTTGTGATCAAGGCAGCTAGAACTCCCGAAACGAAATACCTTTTTCAAGAAGAAGTGTGAGGCAGACGGATCAGTTGCTTTAATTATGACGAAAAAAAATGCATTTGCACGCCTAAACGCCGTTTGCGAAAAAATCTACACGTTCCAACTTTTTGTAAAACGCGCTTCCGTAGTCAAATGACTACAAAAAAGTCGGATTTACGTGAAATACTCAGAGTATTTCTCATGGCCGACTAAACGAGCGATTCTGAAAAACTTCATCTTCTCATGAACGGTTTTAAACTTTCCGCTTCGAGTAGAGGTAGAAGTTTGCGCCCCGTGATGTACTCAACCGAGCCTAAAGGATTCGGCTAGAGACTCACTCTGCGCCTTCTAGAATTTCTACTGGCGCGTTATGTTATTAAGCCCAGCGGGATAGTAAAAACAATGCAAGTCAATGGATCGGCGCCGAATAGCTCCACTGACTAACACAAGAAATATTTGGAGCAGGCAATGTCAGCTAAATTGCTGGATGGAAAAGGAATTTCAAAAGAAATTCAAAAAGAAACCAAAGTGAAGGTAGAACAGTTCATAGCGGATCATGGCCAGCCGCCGGTTCTTGCGGCGGTCCTTGTCGGCGATGACCCCGCCAGTCAAGTTTATGTTCGTAACAAGGAACGCGCTTGTGCTCGGGCCGGTATCGAAAGCCAACTGCACCGCCTCCCAGCCACCAGCACCACCGAGGATATTCTCGCGAAAGTGATTGAGCTGAATGAGACCCCCAAAGTCAATGGAATCCTCGTCCAGCTTCCCTTGCCCGAACAGGCGGACAGTCGCGTAATTCTCGATGCCATCGACCCCCAGAAGGACGTCGATGCATTCCACCCCCACAACGTTGGTCTGATCTCGCAAGGTCGACCCCAGTTTCTCCCTTGCACACCTCACGGTATCGTGCAAATGCTTAAACGTTGCGGACTGGAAACGACTGGCAAGTCTGTCTGCGTCATCGGCCGAAGTGACATTGTTGGAAAACCAATGGCGATGATGCTAGGGCAAAAAAATTCAAATCTCGGTCCCGAAATGGCCAACGCGACCGTCACACTTTGTCACAGTCGCACTCAAAACCTCGCCTCGATAGCACAACAGGCCGACATTCTCATCGCAGCAATCGGACGGCCAAACTTTGTGACGCCCGACATGATTAAGCCGGGCGCTGTTGTCGTCGATGTCGGTATCAACCGAACCGATCAAGGATTAGTTGGCGATGTAGACTTCGATTCAGGAAAAGAGGTCGCCGGTTTTATTACGCCGGTTCCCGGTGGAGTGGGACCGCTCACCGTCACCATGCTCCTTGAAAACACATTGATGGCTGCAATGATACAAAGTAAGCCGATCGTTTGAGCAACCTAACTCCCGATGAAACAGCCAATTGGTAAACTTGATTTCTCTTTAACAACCAACTATTTGAAATACACTTGTCTCGGTGAACATCACAGCAATTAAGCTGGTTCCATCTAAGGCCGACGTCGGCTGGAAAATTAATAATGAACACCATCATCTCCAATCCCTTGCTTCGCCCTCTCGCAATCTCATTGCTTGCTTTTTCGTTTTTATTGATTTCTGGCTGTAGCGGCTGTCTGGATTCCGAAAAAACGATCGCTCAAAAAAAGGCCGAAGAAAAGAAAAAGGCCGAAAAAAAGCCCAAAGAGCCATTCGAAACGAACATACCCGTTCTATTACCGGCGCAATTCCCGATTCCTCTCGACAAATTAAAGGAACAACGGAAACAAGAAAAACAGCAAACCGATGACCCACTCGCACAATTGCTTGGCAATATGAACGGGAGTGGAACGCGTTTCAATCGAATTAAGTCGGGACACTGGTACACCGCAAATTTTCAAGCGGTGTCCAATAACAGCAATTTTGGAGGCAACCTGGAAGCATCCAATGTCGAGTCTTTGGAAAACCCCGTCGGCATTCCTGGTACCAATTATTTTTTGAAGACAAGTCGCCCAGCGTCTTTGCCAAAAGGTGAATTAAAAAACCTCGAAACGGGTGTTTACATTCCCGTCCGGGATCGCGCTAAGAATGCAACTGTAAAATTCTCACTGAGCCGATCGTCCAGCGGTATTACTCCGGTGACACAAAACCAGGGAATAAAATTAATGGGCGGTTTTCAGTATCACATCGTCCTGCTTAGCAAGCGCCCTGACAGCTTCTCCTTCCTTAACCGATCCGACAACATTCGATTAAATGGGCAAAAACAAGACGGCTCCAATTTAGAACCCTTTTATTTCCTCGTACCCACTGTCAACGGTTATCCCTCACCGCTTCCCAAACACTCACTCAACTGGACCACAATTGCCTATCTCATCTGGGACGATCTAGACCCTAATGAAATGGCTCAAGAACACCAGGAAGCCCTTTTAGATTGGCTCCATTTTGGCGGACAGCTCATTCTTAGCGGCCCCGATTGTCTGGCCGAACTGCAAACCAGTTTTCTCGCCGATTACCTTCCAGCAACTTTTGAAGGCACCAAAAACATAACCAACGACGACATTGCCGAACTCAATCAAAACTGGTCACTTCCCCCGAAAGCGAATAAAGGGAATCCAAGAAACCTTGTCATCTCCAATAAATCTCCACTGCTCGGAGTTACGCTGACCCCTAACCCAAACGCCAATTTCATTACGGGTACAGGAAAAATCGCAATCGAAAGGCAGGTTGGCCGCGGCCGAATTGCAATCACCTCCTTCTCTATTAACGACCAACTGATTCGCAGTTGGGGTAGTTTCTCCAGCTTCTTTAACGGAGCCCTAATGCGCTTGCCGTCTCGCCGCTTTGCAGAAAACAGCGAATCCACGACTGTCTTTAACTGGGTCGATTACGGAACGACAGCCTACGATCCTATGATTCGCAGCACCCTCCGCTATCTCTCCCGAGATCTCTCGGCGACCGGAACACAAAGCCTGCCGTTTTCTACCTTGGATGAGTTAAGAATAAATAATTCTCCAATTCTAAATAATTCTCCCATTCCAGGGCCAAACTTCGGGATTCGCCCCGCGGACACAACGGACCAACTGGCGGTACGAAAGATCGATGAAAACTGGCATTTTGGAGGCTATCAGGACGCTGAGTACTCCGGCGTTGCAGGGTGGAATGACTACGGTGCTATCTCCAGTGCTGCGCGCGA